>CAMLRA010000188.1 GCA_946482325.1 uncultured Chromatiaceae bacterium
TCTATGGGCGTATCGCCGCGGTGGCGGATGTGTACGACGCGCTCAGACACCGGCGTTGTTACAAATCTCCCTGGACGCCAGAGGCGACTTTGTCACATATCGAAAGCGAATCCGGCCGGCAATTTGACCCCAAACTGGTCGAGATTTTAAAAAGCCGGGTTGACCGGATTGAAGCGATTTTGCAGAAGTATCCGGATGAAGAGTAAGTCGACCGCGCTGCCATTCAGAGCCACCTTGGGTGGCTTTGTTATTTTCCCGGGGCCGATTGAGGCCATCCGGTTTGTTTCCAGCCTCAGCAATGCCACCCGGCTTTTCTGTGGCAGGGATGGACGCTGCATCCGCTTCCATGCAAAATATGCGGTCCAGTCCATTTATCGCAGAATTTCCGGAGTGTTGTTATGTATATGGCGTTAAAACACACGCATTTGTTGTTAGTTTCATTAAGCGTTGCTTTGTTGTTTATCCGCTTTGTGCTGAGTTTGCTTGAATCGCCTTTGCTGCAGAAAAAACTGCTGAAAGTGCTGCCGCATGTGGTGGATACCTTTTTACTGTTGTCGGCTGTTGGTCTGATGCTGACATTGCAACAATATCCATTTGTCACACCCTGGCTCACTGAGAAGTTTATCGGTTTATTGGCTTATATTGCGCTCGGCTGGATGGCGTTAAAAGGCCGGACTAAAGCCTTACGGGTCTTTGCGTTTTTTGGCGCTTTGGGCTGGTTAGCGCTGATGGTGCGCGTCGCGGTCACCAAAACGCCGGTATTGTTCGGTTAAGCCGGCTGGCAAATCATGTTACAGCGGGCGAGAGCCGCTGTGTTTCTAAGGAGGCCTTAGTGGCTGCAATGAATATTCAGATTGGCAAGATTGAAGTTGCCAATGACAAACCCTTTGTGTTGTTTGGTGGCATGAACGTGCTGGAGTCGCGCGAGCTGGCGCTACAGATCGCTGAACATTATGTCAAAGTCTGCGAAAAACTTAGCATTCCTTATGTGTTTAAAGCATCTTTTGACAAAGCAAACCGTTCATCAGTGCATTCTTATCGTGGCCCCGGCCTTGAAGAAGGCTTACGGATTTTCGAAGAAATCAAACGCACTTTTAATATTCCGCTGATTACTGACGTGCATGAACCTTATCAGGCTGCACCTGTGGCGGAAGTGGTTGACGTGATTCAGCTGCCGGCATTTCTGGCCCGCCAAACTGATTTAGTGGTTGCGATGGCGAACACCGGCGCCGTGATTAATGTGAAAAAGCCACAGTTCCTGGCACCGCATGAAATGCGGCATATCATCAGCAAATTCAGTGAAGCCGGTAACGATAAAGTCATTTTATGTGAGCGTGGTTCCTGCTTTGGTTACAATAACCTGGTGGTTGATATGCTGGGCATGGACGAAATGAAACAATATGGACCGGTGATTTTTGACGCCACCCATGCGCTGCAAAAACCAGGCGGTCGGATTGATTCTGCTGACGGGCGCAGGGCTCAGGCAGCGCAGCTGGCCCGTTCTGGCATGGCGCTTGGGCTTGCCGGTTTGTTTATCGAAGCTCATCCGGAGCCAAATCAAGCCAAATGCGATGGTCCATGTGCTTTACCATTAGCCAAACTGGAGGATTATCTGCAGCAAATGCAGGCGCTTGACCAGTTAGTGAAATCTTTCCCACCGCTGGATACCTCTGCCAACTAAAGTGCTGTCGCCGGTCACTATCAGGCCTGTTCAGGCCTTGTAGCGTTCGGCGACATACGCAGTCACCTGCTGAAAACTCCGTTGCAATTCTGATAAGAGCTCAGACAACTGCGCAGATCCGGCAACGTTGTCGCTGTCGGTTGCCTGTTCAAGTCGCAACGCCAGCTCTGACAAGGTTAAAGCCCCAACACTTTTGGCCATAGATTTGAGCTGGTGTGCCAGACTGCGGCATTGATCCGTCTGTGCCATATTCATTGCTTGTTGTAATTGCGTTAGCAGGTCACCTGCCTGAGTCGCGAAGTAATTCAGGTATTCCTGATGCTTTTGTGGATCTGGCCCTAAAAAGTTGGCGATAGTGGTAAAACAAATTGGCGTATCGTCGCTGGAGGCGACCGGCTGAGCCGTCGTCTCCGCTTGTTGGACTGGTGCAGCCGGCAATGGCAACCAGCGCTGCAGCACCACATTTAATTTTGCCAGCTCAACCGGTTTCGTCAGGTAATCGTCCATACCGACACTGAGACACTTCTGCGCTTCACCTTTAAGCGCATTGGCGGTAATAGCGACAATCCGGGTGTAAACAATCTCGTCGTCGTCATACTGTGCGGCTTCTTTACGGATGGCACGGGCCAGATCGTAGCCGCTGAGGTTAGGCATGTGTAAATCAGTCAGCAGGAGCGGATACCGGTATTGTCGCCATTTATCCAGGGCTATCTGGCCATCGTCCGCGACTTCCACCTGATACCCCAGCGTTTGCAGTTGCTCGACCAGCACCTTTTGATTCATCGGATTGTCTTCTGCCAACAACAGCAGCGGGGCCTCTGCGTTCAAATTTGCCAGGCGGGAGCCTGAATGCAGCGTCTGGGCGGCGTCAGATTGTTCGTTCCCTTGCAGGCGTTGCAGACTGCTGCACAAACTGCTGCGGCACAGAGGGTTCATTTCCAGCACCAACACACCATCAGGGACGCTGTGAAGACCTGACTCGGCACTGACCAGACACAACACCGGGCCTGGCAAAGGCTTTGGCCAGGTGATGTTAAATTGCTGACTGCAATCGATGATAAAAACCGCCGCCTGCTGCTGCCAGAGCTGCGCGTACGGCACTGTTTCAGGTTCTGCTCCAAAAGCTTTCAGGTAGCAGTTCAGCAATTCAATCCGCTCCGGATCTTCACTGCAAATAGCCACTGTCTGGTTGTGTAAGTCTGGCTGCACAGTGCTCACCTGCTCCTCAGCGTGGCGCAGTGGCAACACGACAGTAAACACACTGCCTTTGCCGATTTCACTTTGCACATCAATGCGGCCAAACATCAATTCCGTCAGCTGTTGGCAAATAGATAAACCCAGGCCCGTGCCGCCATATTTACGGGTGATAGACCCCTCGGCCTGTAAAAACGGTTGAAACAGCTGATTGAGCTGGCGCGGGGTCATGCCTTTGCCATTGTCGGTGACAGAAATCCGCACCTGACAAAATTCCAGATTGTCATCCAGCAGTTCAGCTCTGATTTGCACTTTACCGAGCTGCCCTGGCTGGGTTTCGGTAAATTTGATGGCGTTGCCGGTCAGGTTGTAAAGAATTTGCCGCAGCCGCACCGGGTCGCCAATCAGCGATTCTGGAATGGCCGGATCAACAAATACCGTCAGCTGCAACTGGCGTTGCAGCGCCACGGTAAACATAACCTGGGCAACAGCTTCAGCGACTTCGTTGACCGACAGCGGGATATGCTCGATCTCCATTTTGCCGGCTTCAATTTTGGAAAAGTCCAGAATGTCGTCGAGGATGCGTAACAGAGCAAAAGCTGATTCGCGAATAGTATTACTGAGCCGTAACTGATTGCTGCTCAGCATGGTATTTCTGAGTAAATCCACAGTGCCAATAATGCCGTTCATCGGCGTACGGATCTCATGGCTCATCGTTGCCAGAAACGTTGATTTCGCTTCATTGGCCCGCTCGGCACTTATTTTTGCCGCGGCCAGCGCTTCGGTTCGCTGCATGATTTTGTCATCCAGTTCATGTTGCAGCACAGCGCAATCCGCTTTTATCTTTTCCAACTGCAGTTGTTGTTCCCGGCAATATTGCAATACAAGCTGCATTGGATGCTCAAGTGCCTGCAAACTGGCAGGCATTGTCAGCATGTGGTCAAAATGATGTTTGCCAAGACATTGCAACAGCTGGTCTATCAGATACTGCTGTTGTTGTTGCCAACGCCGTTCAAGCACTAATATGGGGAGCCAACCCAACATGAGTAAAAACACCGCTCCAGCTGCGGCAAGCAGGGCCCAGAAATGCCAGTTCGCCTGAATTTTTTGAGTGACCAGAATGAGTTCGCCTTGTGAAGTGGGTAAACGGGCGACAAGTAATTCCTCGTGAGGCTGGTCTGATTGTAGAGGGTTAAAACCCGCGACTCCCGGCGTGTGTGCCAGCACCTGTTGACCCGGCCCCAGCAGATACAAGGCTTGCTGTTGCGAAGTCGCCAACAATTTCATCAGGTGTTGGTTGGCTTGCTCCAACTGCATTGTGGCGATGTTTGCTGGCAATAACTGACTGGTCAGCGTTAATTGATGCTGCAGTTGCAGTGGCTGAAGATTATTTTGTTGGTGTTGCTGGTACCACGCCTGGCCCCAAACTCCGCTTAGGAGCAAACAACAGCAAACTGCAAGCAGCCAAACTATTAATAATGGGGTCTTAAAGCTCGATTGTGCCATACAGGTGGGTGAGGAAAAGTTGGAGTCCTTTCATTTTAATCAGTGTTTTCTAATTATCTGAGAACTTTCAGAAAATTTATCAGCACGCGGTACTGTGCTCATGCTGATTGCTGTGGTGGGTTCGCCAAAAAATTGCAGATTGTTTCAGCAGAATTGGCGGATTTGTTCAATCCATAAGCGGTCAGACGGTTGTAGCCAAAAAAAAGTTGACTTGGATCGGCAAAATCCGTTTAATACCCCCCGTTGCCCAGATAGCTCAGTCGGTAGAGCAGCGGATTGAAAATCCGCGTGTCGGTGGTTCGATTCCGCCTCTGGGCACCATAAATTCCAGTGTCTTGATTTTACACATCATTTCGCTAAAAAGCCGAAACCAGTTTCGCAATGAAAGAGCCGCTTTAGCTCAGTTGGTAGAGCAACTGACTTGTAATCAGTAGGTCATCCGTTCGACTCGGATAAGCGGCACCATTTCAGACCTTTTTGCCCAGATAGCTCAGTCGGTAGAGCAGCGGATTGAAAATCCGCGTGTCGGTGGTTCGATTCCGCCTCTGGGCACCACTCTTCAAGGCCCCGGATTTTATCCGGGGCTTTTGATTTTCTGCACCTTCGAAATTTTCCTGCGTTGATTTGCCGGACGGGGTTGCGCCCAATGTTGTCAGCATTCAGTTAAGTAGTTGCTAATTCTTCGCATTCGGCTTAATCTGCGTGCCCCTTTTTGCTTTTGCGCCGCAACAAAGGGTTGGTTTGGCCATATTGCTGAAAAAAACAGCGGTCAGTGCAGACTGAGTATCAACAGTTTCCGCTTCAGCTATGGTTATTGTATCTGCTGTGAGTCCACTGGCTTGCAGATCTTGCGCTGTAGAGGTTCGACCATGAAAAAAGCAGTGATTCTGGTTTTAGATAGTTTTGGCATCGGCAGTGCGCCGGATGCTGATAAATTTGGTGATAGTGGTGCTAATACCTTTGCCAGCATTGCAAGGGCGTTTGCGAACCACAAAGGCCGCCAGCTCCAGGTGCCGAATTTGGCCAGACTGGGTCTGGTCAAAGCCGCGTTTGCGGCCTCGTCGGAAATGGCCTGTGTGGCCGATAATGAAACCACTGTCGGGGCTTATGGCTACGCCCGTGAGTTGTCCAGCGGCAAAGATACGCCCAGTGGTCACTGGGAAATTGCCGGCGTCCCGGTGTTATTCGACTGGGGCTATTTCCACAATAAACAACAAAGTTTCCCGCAAGAGCTGATTGACGAACTGTGCCGCCGCACTGGCGTTAGTGGCATTCTTGGTAATTGCCATGCTTCCGGCACCGATATTCTGGTGAAGCTTGGTGACGAGCATATCCGCAGCGGCATGCCGATTTGTTATACCTCGGCCGACAGCGTATTTCAGGTTGCGGCGCATGAAAGCCATTTTGGTTTAGAGCGTCTGTATCAGTTCTGTGAAACCGCCCGGGAATTACTGGATGATTACAACATCGGCCGGGTGATTGCCCGGCCATTCCTCGGTGATGCACCGGCGAATTATGCCCGCACCGGCAATCGCCGTGACTACTCTGTACTACCGCCGGCACCGACTGTTTTAGACAAACTGACTGCCGCACAGGGGACTGTCGTCAGTATTGGCAAAATTGCCGACATCTATGCTCATCAGGGAATCAGCAAAGCGGTCAAAGCCAATGGCCTGGCAGCGCTGGTGGATAAAACTATCAGCGAGTATCAGGCTGCGCCGGATAATAGTCTGATCTTCACCAATCTGGTGGATTTTGATCAGAACTATGGCCATCGCCGGGACCCGATCGGTTACGGTGAGGCGCTGGAGTATTTCGACAGCCGCTTACCGGAACTGATGGCGATGCTGGAGCCGGATAGTGTGATGTTATTAACGGCCGATCACGGCTGCGACCCGACCTGGATTGGCACCGAACATACCCGTGAATATGTACCGGTGTTGTGCTACGGCCCGCAAATCAAAGCCGGTCCGCTTGGCGAACGCGACAGTTTTGCCGACATGGGTCAGACGCTGGCTGACTATTTTGCGCTGGATGCGATGGCTTATGGCCAGTCATTCCTCAAGCAAATGCACTAAATTTCAACCATTTATAAGAGAACGAATTTAATATGACCACTCCACATATCCACGCCGCTGCCGGTGCTTTTGCTGAAACTGTGCTGATGCCGGGTGATCCGCTGCGCGCCAAACACATTGCCGATACATTTCTGACGGACGTGCAATGCATCAACACTGTGCGCAACATGTACGGTTTTACCGGTAAATATCAGGGCAAACCGGTCAGCGTCATGGGTTCAGGCATGGGCGTGCCTTCAATGTCGATTTACGCCACTGAGCTGGTGAAATATTACGGTGTGAAAAATATCATCCGTATTGGTTCCTGCGGGGGTTTACCGCTGTCAGTGAAAGTACGCGAAGTGGTGATTGCGATGGGCGCCAGTACCGACTCAGCCGTCAACCGCAACCGTTTGCAGGGCATGGATTTCGCAGCACTGGCAAACTATGACCTGTTGGAGCGCGCGGTCGCTGCGGCCCGGGCCAAACAAATCGGCGTCAAAGTCGGCAATGTGTTCACCTCGGACTTGTTCTACAACCCAAGCGAAACGCTGTTTGATACGCTGGAAA
>CAMLRA010000189.1 GCA_946482325.1 uncultured Chromatiaceae bacterium
TTAATTTCATTTTAACCACAGCGGCGTTACGGCCTGATTTGTTGAACTCAGCTTTCTGAACAACCATTGGCTCGTTGTCGACCATGATCACATTGCCGGCACGTACTTCTTGAGCAGTCTTCATCATGATAGTTTTATCTTCTCGTTAGGAAAAATTGCGCGACATTATATGATGGTTTTGCACAAAACGCACGAGGTTGCTGGCAAGATCTTGTTGCGCCAGTAATTTACCCTGCCAATTAAGTGTATGCTGCTGTATTGCATCATAATTTCGGATTAATTCCGGCCAGAGCGCGGCAAAGTTTTGCTCTTGTTCGAAGGCCAGATGCAGTGCCTGTATCAGTTCTGCCAGTGCATCAGGCGCATCCGCCAGCATCAGCTGCAAAAACGCCTGTAACTTGTCCAGATGCACCGCTTCTTCCTGGCGGTAAATCTGCCAGATAAAAGGTTTGCCGGCCCAGTGCGCACGGATCACCGAGTCCTCGCCGCGGACAAAATTGACATCGCACAGCGCCAGCAACAGGTCATAGTCCGGCTGTGGTACAAAAGGCAGAATTTGCAGCGTCAGACTACCCTGCTCAAATTTGCCATTGGTTGCTAAAGCGGGAAATTGCCGGCGCAGCGTCTCTGCTAAAGCGCCCTCAGCGACCAATAACAAGTTAGGCCTGACGTCCTGCGCCAGCAGCGCCAGCCAGCTTGCGATGCCGCTTTGACTGTAGGCGAACAACGACATGACCCGGCTGCCGGGCGCTGGCGGATTTAACCCGAGTCGTTGCCAGGCTTGCTGCTGAAGCTGTGGGCTTTGCTGCAACGCCTGCGCCTGTGCCACCACATGCTGCTCGCGCAACAAACCACCGACATCGGCAGTAAAACCAGGGAAGAAAAAATACTTTTTCAGGCTGATACCCTGCTGTGGCGACGGCAAGCCATGGCAGC
The DNA here is from genome assembly GCA_946482325.1 of uncultured Chromatiaceae bacterium. The sequence continues at coordinate 937 of CAMLRA010000189.1, forward strand.
CGCCAGCCCAGTCTTCGGCAGTCAGATATTCCAGATTCAGCCAAAGCGCATTGGGATTTGCCAGCGCCAACGCATTTAAAAAGCCGGCAGGAATAGTGCAAGCTAAGGCCTCGACGCAAAGTGCAGTCTGTGCCAGCTCCGCCGGGCTTAACTGAAGTTGTGGTGCGACTGCGCTTTGCCAGAACAGTACAGTCACACCATTGATTTGCTGACGGTTTTGTCTTGTGTCCAACTCCGGGCAAATCCTGGCAAAACTCACTAAGTCATCGACAAACAGCCGCACCTGACAGTGCTGCTCCGCCACCAGCTGACGGGCCAAGCGCCAGCAGATACCGATATCGCCGAAATTGTCGACCACGGAACAGAAGATCACCACCGGCAACGCGTCCCGCAGCGATGGATTGGAAACAGCAACGTCAGTCAAAATCAAGCTCCATGGCAACGCACTTAAGCCAATGACTTAAGCCAATAAGGCGCGCAGTATAACACCGGCTAATTTCAGGCTAAACGCCAGCGCCACACCACAGAGCAGCAAAAACAGCAGTAACATCAAATGGTACCAGCCAAGGTGCAGCCAATACCGGCAGCGGGCGAAAAACCCGGCGGCCCCCTGATTGACTGGAGGAATTAAAAACATCTGACGGGCAAATAACAGCAGCAGACTCCACAATAACAACAGCAGCGGCAATAACAACCACTCACTGCGCTGCGGCTGAAAAAACAGCAGCACTGCCATCCCCAGACAGACCAGGGCCAGAAGTTGTAACTGCCGGGGCGAAAACCACAAACAACAGCGCTGCAGGATTTGTTGGTAACGTTGCCAGAACCGGCCCATCAGCACAGATCCGGCGGAAACACGGCGTTGATGCCATACTCCCCCCGATAATCTGCCACCAGCCAGATTTGCTCGAAGGGCTGCGCTTGTGGCAGCTGAATACTCTGACGAAATTGCTGTAACTGCTCCGGGTGCCACACCGGATGAGTGTTTCTAATCACAAGCCATACTCTGTCACTATCGTAGCGCTTGTGGGCTTTTTGCCGGATCAACCGGTCCAGTGCGGCCAACATCCGTTCCTGAACCGGTACTTGTTGTAATGCTGCTAAAGCGTCACAGGTTTGCGGACTCAATTCACGGCCCAGCAGCAACATCGCTTCCGCTTCACTGCCATATAAATGAGCGATCTCCAGATCCAACCGCTGTTGCTCCAGGTAACAGGATACATCCGGTTTGGCCGGCTCGTTGTGCCAGATATGGCGCATCGACACCCCAAAACGGCGCTGATACAGCCGCATAAATAAGCGTGCTGCCTCGTGCTCTAACCGGACCTTTTCTGCCAGCACTTGCATTAATTCACTCTGCTACCGAATAAAACCGTTCTGATTCTACTGCAGTTTTCTATCTGGCATCTATAGTAATCCACAGGGGTTATCTGCCTTGTTGCCGAGGATTTTGTGGCTGAAAAACCAGCGCAACCCAGCGCGCTTTCCCTGGTCAGCCGGCTAACCCGGCTCAATCTGCTGATCCTGGCCGGGACTATCTGTCTGACTGTTGCCATCCTAGCCGCGGTGACCTGGCATTCGGCCCGGGCCCGGCATCTGGCGGTCGCAGTCGCCAATACCGAACAACTGGCGCTTAATCTGGCGTCAAGTCTGGTGTTTCAGGACAAAGCCGCAGCGCAGCGCGAGATAACTGCGTATGCACAGCGTCCTGACGTGCAATCTGTAGTGGTACTTGATGCCGGCATGCAGCTGTTTATCCCTGACAGTGCGCCGGCACTTTGGCAAGCCAGTCCAGCGTACGAGGAGCAACAACTGCAGCAGTTGCAAATCAAACGACCAATCCGGCTGGAGAATGAAACTGTCGGCGCTGTGGTCGTGACGGAAAGTCTCTACAGTCTGCAGCAAAGTCTGCTGTCGATGCTGGCACTGTTTATCGGCATTATGCTCACGGCGCTTTTGCTCGCCAGCCGCTTGCTGCGCTGGGTACAGCGCCGGGCGCTGAAACCGGTGCTGGAACTGGCGGAACTGGCAGAATTTGCCGCCAAACATCAGGATTACAGCATCCGCGCCCAAATCCGCCGGCGCGACGAAGTGGGCCGGCTGGGTGAACGGCTGAATGAACTTTTTAAGCGCACTGAGATTTGGCAACAAGATTTGCAACAACAATTACAGCAACAAAAACAGGCCAGTCAGCAGTTGGATAAACTGGCGCATTATGACCACCTGACGGGCCTTGCCAACCGCCTTTATTTTGAATCCGAACTGCCACGAGCGGTCGCGCAATCGCTGCAATATAAACAATGCCTTGCCTTGCTGTTTATCGACCTCGACAACTTCAAAACAGTAAACGACCAATGGGGCCATGATGCCGGCGATGAAGTGCTGCAGATAGTCGCTAAACGGATGGTATCGCAGCTACGTCAAACCGATCTTGTCTTCCGCCTCGGCGGCGATGAATTCGCCGTACTTTTAGCGGACCTGGCTCAACCAGAGCGCGCTGAACAGCTGGCAGAGCGCATCATCCAATCCATCCGCGAACCCATGTGGGTAAAAGCCAGCCTGATGCCTGTTGGCGCGACTATTGGCCTGGCCTTATGCCCCAATAACAGCAACGATGCCCATCAGCTGCTGCAACAAGCAGATGAAGCCATGTATCAGGCCAAACACGCCGGCAAAAACACCTGGCGGAGATATACCGATGACAATTTCTGACCAACAATATCGCAGGTGTTACACAACTTTGCTGTTGTTGCTGGCGTTTCCACTTGCGGCACAGCAAGTTCAGCCGCAGAACACTTCGCCGGCCACGACACCGAGTCTTGAAGAGCTGCTGAACACACCGCTGAGTGATATACCACAACAAATTGAAGTCAGCACATCATCGCGTTACCAGCAAAGCAGCACCCAAAGTGCTGCGGTCACCTATGTGATCACGGCGGCTGACATTGAACTCTTTCAATATCAAAGTCTTGCAGCTATTTTACGCAGCCTGCCCGGCATTTATATCAGTTCAGACGGCGTATTTCAGTATGTCGGTGTGCGTGGTCTGGGGCAACCCGGAGATTTTAATTCCCGGCTGCTGTTTCTGCTTGACGGTGTACGCATCAACGAAAATGTTTACGACGCAGGCTTGTTAGGGTCCGACGCGCTGATCGATGTGGAGAACATTGACAGAATTGAGTTTGCCGCCGGTCCGGGCTCTGCAGTCTATGGCAATAACGCCTTTTTTGGTGTGGTCAACATCCTGAGTAAATCGGCTCAGCAGCTACGTGGCGCAGCGCTCAGACTCACGATGCGAACCGATGCATCCAACCGCTATTTTTTTAATACCGCCCACCGCTTGGAGCAAGGCTCAGAATGGTGGTTCAGTGCCAGTCACGAGCAAAAACCAGAGATCCCGCTGGAATTACCAGCGCCTGAGTCGCTGACGAATGCATTCGAGGCCAATAATCATGAGACTCTGAGCAGGTTTCGGATCGGCGGCCGTCATCGCGGCTTCAGGTTTCAAGCACTCTGGTCCGATCAACACCGCTATTCCCCTTATCTGGTCGGTAGCCCTGAAGGCCAGGTTGTCGCCTCTACACTCGATCGCAATGACAACTATCTGGTGTCCCTGTCCCATCAACACCAACTGACTGATGCGATGACACTAAGCGGCCACCTGAATCAGAGTCAAAGCCGATTTCGCCGCGACATCCCGCTCTATCACCCACAGCTCAGTTATGATCAGTTAGCCACCGACCAGCTCGGACGTTGGATTAGCGCAGATTTAATGCTGCATTACCAGGGATTGGCCAGTCATGAATTGGTGTTCGGCGTGGAATATCAAACTGACAAACGCCAACACATTGAAATATTCCTGAACCCGCCATACGAACTGCTGCAAGGATTTTATGGCGATAATATCCGCAAAGCCGCGTTTATCCAGGATCAGTGGCAGCTGAGCAGCGCGCATAGCCTGGTACTGGGTCTGCGATATGACCATCAACGCATTAGTAAACCGCAACGCAGTCCACGTCTTGGCTGGATTTGGCAGTTTGACGAAGGACAATCGCTAAAATTGTTGCATGGCAGAGCTTATCGGGCAGCCAATTTATATGAGTTCGCAGTCAATAACAGTTTATTCGGCGAAACACCGCGGGAAGAACAAATATCGTCGACTGAACTGACCTGGGAGCGGCAGTGGTCAAGGCGATTCAGTTCTCGTTTGAGTTTATTTAATGGCCGGATTGATCAACTCATAGTGACTGACCCTATCGATCAGTTGTTTATCAACGCCACTGAAGTCAGGAATCAGGGGACTGAACTGGATATCGATTGGCGCTTGACCAACGGCGCGCAGTTAAGTGCGGCGTGGTCCTGGCAAAACAGCCAGGATCCGGACGGTCAGCCGTTACAAAACTCACCGCGCCATCTGATCAAAATGCAGTATCAACAACCCCTGCCCTGGGCCGGCACCCAGATGAGTGCCGCCCTGATTGGCCTCAGCAGCAGGCAGGTGGAGGATAGTCGCTTGCCCGGCTATACGCTGCTGCAATTTGCGGTGCATTGGCAGTTGGCCGTGTATCACCAGCTTCATCTGAGCCTGTACAACGCTTTTAATCAACCCGTTCTGGACAGACCCACAATGGCAAACCCGCCAATTTTACAAGCCGGTCGCAGTGTGGGGCTGAGTTGGCGGTGGCAGTTATGGTAAACCAACGGAGCCGCTGGTTATTCATCATTATTACCATCTGTATGCTCATCACCGCGCGCCCGATCCTGGCGGCAGACGAACATGCTCTGAAAGCAAACTTTTTATATCGCTTTGCTCAATTCACCGATTGGCCGCCGCCGCCTAAAGACCAAGTTCGGTTTTGTGTGGTCGAACATCCGGAGCTATTACAGGCGTTACAACAGCTGCCATTAAAAATCCCCCCCCGTGCCGTCATGGCGAAAACCGATTTATCTGCCTGTGATGTGCTGATGTTTGGCCTGCGCGAACGCAGCGCATTGCAGCAATGGCAACACAAGGTCAAAGGGATGCCCTTGCTGATTGTGACAGATAACAGCGAAGCATACCGTCAGCTTGGTATGATCCAGTTACTGACTTCTCCTGACGGGATCAGTTTTCAGGTCGACTTAAGCCGCACCAGTGCCCATCAGCTGAAACTGGGATCACAATTGCTTAAATTGGCTCGGCAAGTGGATTAAGCAGCCGTTAATGGCTCAAAGTCCGCACCGGCAGATAAGGGTTTTGGATGGTGATCACACGCCGTTTGGATAAGTCTAATGCCTTCAGCTTGGCGGCAAAATGCTGATCAAACAGCCGCTGCAAACTGCCATCCTGCTGCATTTGCTGTAAGCCTTGCTGAAGTAACAGCGCAAGCTGTGGGTTTTGCTGACTGACAAAAAAATACTCTGCTGACGGGTATTTCAGCAGCCACTGACTTTCAATAATAAGCCCTTTAGCTTGCCACTGCGCCGCTTCGTCGCTAATTTCCAACACACCACGCGGCACTGCGTCGACGCGGTTTTTCAGCAATAACGGAAATAAATTGGCATATTGCGATACGCCTTGCACCTGCCAGCCATGCTGGCGCAGCAAGCCGGTATCAAGCCAGTCATGCACCTGGGCAAAACGCAGTTCACGCCACTGCGCGCCGGTACGCAGTGCGGCAAAACGGTTGGCCTGTTGCTGATGAATAAGCAGCACACGGTAACCGCCATACCCGAAGTAAATCGGCATGCGGACCGGCAGGTATTTTTGTTCACGCTCCACCGAGGTTAAAGTCCAGACCACATCGACCCCGCCACCGGGCGCCAGTTCTTCCAGCGCACGGCTGCGGGAAAACACGTGGCGCGACGGCACCACTTGCGTCTGCGGCGCACTGCGGGCCAGCGCTGCCGTCAACAACGCAATGGCATAATCAGAGCGATGATCCTGCGCATGC
>CAMLRA010000190.1 GCA_946482325.1 uncultured Chromatiaceae bacterium
CTATACCGTGACTGGAGTTCAGACGTGTGCTCTTCCGATCTAGTTTACGGGCGGCGCTATGCATCAGATTAAAATTCTGCAGTGCTTCACCAGGCCCGGGTAGGGTCATAAACAGACTCAAACCGCGGGTCTGTAATCTGTCCATTTCTTCTAAATCAAAAGTGCCCGGATTAAACATATTGGCAAGGCTAAACAACACTCCACCAGATCCGGCGTTATCCAGGTGACGGTGGAAAATGTTCATTTCGCCGTATTTAAAGCCTAGTGTCAGCAGACTTGGCAACAACATAGCGCCGTTGATGTCCTGCCCTTCCGGCACCAACACGTACAGGATCAGCACTTCACTTGGGCCTTCATCCGCCGGCGCGGTTTCAGTCACTGGCTCTGCATCGTCAGCAGCACTGAAGGACAAAGATGGTTCTTCGTGTACCTGTTGCACTTTTTCACGCTCTTCACGGAATTTTTTCGCCGGCTCACGCAGACGGTCGCTGCGCGGTGCTACTGTTGGCGCCGGCTTCGGCTGTGGTTTTTCACCCGGTGCCAGTTTCCGTTTTTTACCGACGCCATATTCGTCAAAACCTTCTCCGCTTTCAGCTGAGGTTTTCTCTTCCGGCATATAACGGCTCTGCGCCTGTTGCGACGCCTTACGTGCCGACCACCAGCCATGCAATGCCAAACCAGCCATTGCCAGAACACCTAATACAATCAACGCATAACGAAATTCTTCAGCCATTGTTTTTTGAACCTTTTAGTTATCAGGCTTGTGCCATTTTGACGGCATCTTCCACATCTACTGCAACCACTCGTGACACGCCGGGTTCCTGCATCGTTACCCCCATCAACTGAGCGGCCATCTCCATCGCAATTTTGTTGTGACTGATATAAATAAACTGCACGCTTTCTGACATCTCCCGGACTAAGTTACAGAAACGCCCGACATTGGCGTCGTCCAGCGGAGCATCGACTTCATCCAGCATACAAAAGGGTGCCGGGTTGAGCCGGAAAATAGAAAACACCAATGATAAAGCGGTAAGCGCTTTTTCTCCACCGGATAATAAATGAATAGTACTGTTTTTTTTACCAGGGGGGCGCGCCATAATCGTCACGCCGGTCTCTAATAAATCATCGTCCGTCAGATCCAGATAGGCACTACCGCCGCCAAACACTTTCGGGAATAAGCTTTGTAAGCCCTCATTCACCGTATCAAAAGTGGCTTTAAATTTCTGCCGGGTTTCGCGGTCGATTTTTTTGATCGCGGTTTCCAGTGTGTCCAAAGCGGCAGTTAAATCATCGTGTTGTAAATCGAGATATTTTTTCCGTTCATCCTGCTGATTAAATTCGTCAATGGCGGCAAGGTTAATAGGCCCGAGCCGGCTTAAGGCTTCAGTGGTTTTCTCCAGATTATTTTGCCAGACCTGCTCCTGCGCATCGGCGGGCAGGCTTGGCAGCAAATCTTTTAATGCCACCTGCTGCTCGGCTAATAAATCCAGCATGTTATTGGCGCGAACGCGAAACCCTTCGGCATCGAGGCGCAGATGCTCCATCTGCTTTTGCCGCGCTGCCAGCTGTTGCTGTGCACCGTGCTGGCCTTGTTCCGTCTGACGAATTTGTTCTTCGATATGCTGCAGCTGCTGCTCGAGCTGCAATTTTGCCGCAGCAGCCTCGTCGCGACTTAAAATCAGTGCCTGCAGTTCTTCCTGGGCGCTGATGTCGGGTTCATCCAGCAATTCCAGCTGATCGGTCAGCACGCTCAGACGTTCACGCAGTTTTTGCTGTTGGGCACTGCTGCGGGCCAGATGCAACCGGACTGCTTCTAACTGCCGTTCCAGACTGACCTGTTGCAGTTGCTTTTGGCTGAGTTGTTGGTTCAGCTGCTGTTCCTGCTCACGGCGCTGACGCAGTTGTATCTGAAACTGTTCCTGCTGCTGTTGCAGCTGCAACTGCGTGTCCTGTTGCGCGGCAGCTTCATCTTCTAGCAGCATTAACTGCGCTTGTTGCTGTGCCTGCTGTTGCTGCCACTGACTGATGTCGTGTTGTAACTGCTGACGCTGTGCCAGTAGCTGTTGTTGCTGCTGTTGTTGTTGCTCCAGACGAAATTGAGTGTGTTGCCGCTGATTCTGTGTTTGATGTGACAACTGCTGAATTTCAGCGAACGCCTGTCGGCTGGCGCTGAGTTGTAAAGTGCAGCTGGCGAGCTCGGCTTCGAGCGCATCGATATTATCGGCACATCGCTGCTGCTGGGTCTGCTGCAGCTGAAGTGCCTGGGTGAGTGCATCCAGCTGTTGCTGCAGCTGCAGTGGATTTTGCCTTGCTTGCGCATCCGGCACAATCAGCCAGTTCGGCCCAAGCCACAGCCCCTGCGGGCAGATCAGCGACTGACCGGCGCTGAGCTTGGGCTGTAGTGCCAGGGCTTCGGCGTAATCAGCGACACAAAAAATCTGCCAGAACTGCGCCGGAATGGTTTTACGGCCTTGAGGGTCCGCCGCCACCTGGTCAGCCAGCGTCTGTATCCCAGTCGGGCATTCGACGCCGCCAGCGACAGGCACCGCCGAAGTGCTTTGTAACAAATGATGCTCAGGTGCAGTCGCCGGAAAACTGTCGGTGGCCTCACTAAAATTCAGCGCCTGCAGCGCCACTGCAACGGCGATATCCCAGCCTGCACGGATAGATAAAGACGGTAACAAGGGTTGCTCCGCCTGTAGCCGCGCCAGTTGCTGTGTCAGCGCTGCGCTTTGCTGTGTTAGCGCATTGAGCTCAAGTTCAGCGGTTTTGCGCGCCAGCTGTTGCTGCTGCAGTGCTGTCTGGATGCTCGTCAGTTGTTGCTCTTGCTGCGTCACTGCAGAAGTAGCTGCCTCTGCTTCTTTTTGCAGCTGTTGCAGTTGTTGTTGCAGCGCAGCTAATTCATCCTGCAATGGCTGCGGCGCTAATGCCTGCAGCTGCTGTTGCAGTCGCTCGTCTTGCTGATCTGCCCTATCCATTTGCGCCTGCAGATGCTCCGTCGATAACCGCAGTTGTTGTTGCCGCTGCGCCAGGGCAAACAGCTGTTGTTGCATCTGCTGATAAGCTTGTTGGCTGTCAAGGCCCTGCTGCTGTGCCGCTTCATACGCCTGCTGCAATTCGTCATGCTGTTGCTCGAGCAATTCCAGCGCCGGTGCGCCTTCGAGCAGCGCGCCTTCTAATTCCGCCAGTTGCAGTTCTTCCGCAGCCTGTAAATCCAGGCCCTGCTCGATTTCATTTTGCAGCTGACGTTTTTCATCATGAATTTGCTGACGACGGCTACGTTGATGCAGTTGTTGCTGCTCCAGCGCAGTGATTTGGCTGCCGAGCTGATAATACTGTTGTTGGCTCTGCGCCAGACTGTCGCGCAGACTTTGTTGCTGTTGCTTCAAAGTTTCCAGTGCGCGGAATGCACCGGATCCTTCTGCCATAAACTGTTGATATTCGGTTTCAAGCGCTGCTAATGCTTGTTCTGCCTGCTGCAGTTGTTCGTTAAAAAAATACCAGCGCAGTGTCGTCAATTCGGCTTTTAACCGGCGCTCTGTAGCTTTTAGTTCTTTGTAGCGCTCGGCAGTGGCGGCCTGACGGCGTAACTTGTCGAGGTTTTTACCAAGCTCCTCGCGCACATCACTTAAGCGGTCGAGGTTGTCGCGGGTATGACTGATGCGGGTTTCGGTTTCGCGGCGGCGTTCTTTGTATTTGGAAATCCCAGCGGCTTCTTCGATAAACACTCTTAAATCCTGCGGCCGGGATTCAATCAGCTTCGAAATCATGCCCTGTTCGATAATGGCGTAACTGCGCGGGCCAAGGCCGGTGCCTAAAAAAATGTCGGTGATATCGCGGCGGCGGCATTTGCTGCCATTGAGAAAATACAAAGATTGCGCATCGCGGGTCACCAGCCGTTTGACCGAAATTTCACTGCGATCAGCCAGACTGCCCTGTACCCGGCCTTCCGTGTTTTCAAACACCAATTCGACCGAGGCCTGTGATACCGGCTTGCGCTGCGCTGAGCCATTAAAAATAACGTCGGTCATCGCATCGCCGCGCAGGTTCTTTGCGCTACTCTCCCCCAGTACCCAGCGCACTGCGTCGATCACGTTGGATTTGCCGCAGCCGTTTGGCCCCACCACACAGGTCATCGCCGTCGGAAACGGCACCAGGGTCGGGTCGACAAAAGACTTAAAACCGGCAAGTTTGATCTGTTTAAGGCGCATGCCTGATGAGTGAAAACCGCTCTGAAGGTTCACAGACTGTAACAAAATGAGGTATAGCTGTCACGGCAAAACTATTGCAGATCAAGCTATTGCCAAATAAGCTCTGGCCCAACAGGCATCAAGCAGGAGTCTTCTTATGCATTATTTTTTTCAGGGCCTCAGTTTACTCAGTACCAAAGGGCTGCGGCGTTATGTGCTGATCCCGCTGGGCATCAATCTCATCCTGTTTGCCGGCGCATTTTTTTACCTGATCCAACAAGTGCAAGGCTGGGTTAACCATCTGATGGGCTGGGTACCGGACTGGCTCAGTTTCCTCGAATATTTGCTGTGGCCGGTGCTGGTGCTGAGCGTGGTGTTATCGCTGGCCTTTGCTTTTACCATGGTGGCAAATTTTATCGCCGCGCCTTTTAATGCACTGCTTAGCGAAAAAGTCGAACTGCACCTGACCGGACAAGCGTTGCCGGAACAGGGTTTTGCCGCCTTTATGAAAGATGTACCACGGATGCTCGGCCGCGAATGGACTAAATTCCTGTATTGCCTGCCGCGCGCCTTAGTATTTTTACTGGCGTTTTTCTTTCTGCCGCTGATTGGTCAGTTACTGTGGTTTTTGTTCACCAGCTGGATGATGGCGATTCAGTACTGCGACTACCCCTATGACAATCACAAAGTGCCGTTTCACACCATGCGCCAGCAACTGCGTGGTGACTTAACCGGCAGTTACAGCTTTGGCATGACGGTTGCCATCGGCAGTATGGTGCCGTTTTTGAACTTACTGGTGATGCCGATTGCGGTCTGTGGCGCTACCGCCATGTGGGTTGACCGCTATAAAACGGCGCATTACGCCGGGCGCTGAGCCGCCGCCATCAAGACGAAAGCCCGCAGCTGCGGGCTTTTTGTTGCCTGTTGCAGTTGAAGTTCTGAGTCTGTGTGACTCTGCTTTCTGAGCGGCTTCTGTTTGCGCTATAATGCGCGGCCATTTTTTCAGGACGCCATCATGACCCAACTGTTATCTGCTTTGACCGACACCACACTGGCTGCTGAATTATTACGTGCCGGTGAGCTGGTCGCAGTGCCGACAGAGACAGTCTATGGCCTGGCCGCTGATGCCAGTAACCCGGATGCCGTAGCAAAGATTTTTGTCGCCAAAGGCCGCCCGGCCAATCATCCGCTGATTGTGCACATCGGCGATATTGCCAAACTCAGCGACTGGGCGCGGGATATCCCACCGCAGGCAGTTTTGCTCGCCAAAGCCTTCTGGCCAGGCCCACTGACACTGTTATTGCACAAAGCTGATGCGGTGAGCCCGGTGGTTACCGGCGGCAAAGACAGTATCGGCATCCGCATGCCGGCTCATCCGGTGCTGTTATCCTTACTGCAGCAGACTGGCCTTGCCGTCGCGGCGCCTTCTGCTAATCCATATAAAAAATTAAGCCCAACCAGCGCCGCCCAGGTAATGGCCGGCTTAGACGGCCGTATTGCCGCCGTGCTGGATGGTGGCGACTGCAGTGTTGGTCTGGAATCCACTATTGTCGATTTAACCTCAGACATCCCACAGGTGCTGCGCGCCGGCCCGATCAGCGCCAGTGAGCTGGAAGCTGTCCTTGGCGTGCCGGTCAGCACCCCCAAATCACACAATGTTGCGGTGCCGGGCAATGTCAAAGCGCATTACCAGCCGGGCAAACCACTAAAGATATTCCCAAAAGACGAATTACTGTCGGCGTTACAACAGCATGCTGACGAAGTAATTTGTTTGTATCAAAGCACTGAAATCGCGACCTTGGCATTGCCACAGAGCCGTCAGTTACCACAGGATAAAGCCGGCTATGCGCGGTTGTTATACCGGGCTTTGTTTGAAGCCGACGCCATGCCTGGAAGCCAGATTTATCTGGAGCAACCGCCACAAACAGCGGAATGGGACGATGTCAACGACCGGCTGCGCCGCGCCTGCAGCTAGCCCAACCGACAGCAAGTTTCAAGGCAAATACGGTGTTACAGATATTAAAAAACCGCCAAACGGCGGTTTTTTGCTTAATTGGCAGACTTCAGCTTTTGCCGTTGTTTTAACGCCAGCTCACGCTTGGCATGCCAACGCTCAGCCGATTTCACCAGTTGGGTTTTGCAGTGTTGTTGCTCTTTGACAAACACCGGCCGCGACACTATCAAATTGTTCGGGTACACCACACACTCCCCTTCTTTGGTGCGCAGCGTGGTCGAAAACAAATTCACTTCTTCAATAGTGCCTTCAATGGCGTTACTGCCATCGACAATTTTCACGGTACGGCCTTGGGCAAAAGTCGTTTGCCCCAGTAAGATAAAAAACGCCGTAATGTTACTGAGTAAGCTCCAGGCGGCAAACA
>CAMLRA010000191.1 GCA_946482325.1 uncultured Chromatiaceae bacterium
AACACAACCAAACAGGTCCGATTAGCAGGTTTTTTTCGCCGTGAATTTCGATTAAACTATGCACCCAATGCAAAAGGTCCGCCCCGGATGGCAGAGCTGCTCAATTTAAGTGGTAGGAGTACTCAATATGGCCAAAGCCTGTGCATGTCATATCCTGGTGAAAACTCAGGAAGAAGCGGAACAACTGAAAAAACAACTGGCCAAAGGCGCCAATTTTCAGGACCTTGCGAAGAAACATTCCTTATGTCCTTCCGGTAAAAAAGGTGGTGATCTCGGCGAGTTCAGACCAGGTCAGATGGTCAAAGCCTTTGACGACGTCGTGTTTAAAAAGCCGGTACTGGAAGTACATGGCCCGGTGAAAACCCAGTTTGGTTTCCACCTGATTAAAACCCTATACCGCGCCTGAGGCGCACTTCAAGCGAGCCCTGCATGCAAATTATCCAGTGCCAGTATGAGTCCGACGCGGCGCAGATCCTCGAGATCTTTAACCACGCCATTTTGCATACCACGGCGCTGTATGAATACAAACCGCGCACTATGGCAACCATGCAGCAGTGGTTCGCTAATAAAACTGCTGGTAATTTCCCGGTGATAGGCCTTAAAGCCGACGATGGGACTTTATTAGCCTTTGGCAGTTACGGGACTTTTCGCGCCTTTCCGGCCTTTAAGTATTCGGTCGAACATTCGGTGTATGTGCACCCGGCGCATCAGGGCAAAGGCCTTGGCCGCCAGATGTTGCAGTTGCTGATTGAAGCAGCAAAAACTCAGGGTTATCACTTATTGATTGGTGGTATTGATGCCAGCAACAGCGGCAGTATCGCGCTGCATCAGAAACTCGGCTTTGTGCACAGCGGTACTATCAGCCAGGCCGGCTTTAAATTCGGCCGTTGGCTGGATTTAGCTTTTTATCAGCTGACGCTGCCAACACCGCTGCAACCACAGGATGATTAATACTCTTTATCGCAAAACGCCCGCTTAACGCGGGCGTTTTTTTCCGGTCAGTTCAGCGCGTAGCCGGGCTTTTTCCTGCGACAACTTGCGATTGTTGGAAAACTTCTTCTTCGGTTTCGGTTCATCCTGCTCGTCGGCCGCTTTGTGTGTACCTTTGCTGGAATGATTAAACCGCGGGTCGTGTTCGTAGCCCGGGAACACCTGCTGGGTGATGACTTGTTTGGTCAGAAGCTCAATCTCTTTCAGCATCGGCAAATCGTCCGGCGTCACCAACGTAACTGCGAGGCCGACATGGCCTGCCCTGCCCGTGCGGCCGATGCGGTGCACATAATCTTCCGCCTGGTGCGGCAGGTCGTAATTAACCACGATCGGCAGCTCTTCGATATCAAGGCCACGCGCGGCGATATCGGTCGCCACCAGCACCCGCACTTTGCCCTCTTTAAAATCCTGCAGCACCTTAGTGCGGTGACCCTGGCTTTTATCGCCATGAATAGCCTGAGCATCGATGCCATCAAGCTGCAGCTGTTTACTTAACCTGTCAGCGCCAAACTTAGTACGGCTGAAAATCAGCACCTGCTGCCAGTTCTTTTTGCCAATGACTTCAGAAATCAATTCCCGTTTACGCTGGGAATCAACCCGGTACGCCAACTGCTCAACACCTGCGGCAGTAGAATTAGCTTTAGCCACTTCCACCAGCACCGGGTTATCTAACAGAGAATCCGCCAACGTTTTTATCTCGGGCGAAAAAGTTGCTGAGAAAAACAACGTCTGCCGTTTGGGCGGTAACTTCGCCATAATGCGGCGAATATCGTGGATAAAGCCCATATCAAGCATCCGGTCTGCCTCATCCAGTACCAATACTTCAAGCTGATACAGACTGATACTTTGTTGATGCAAATGGTCGAGCAAACGCCCGGGCGTCGCAATCAGAATATCAAGGCCACCGGCGGCTTGCTCCAGTTGCGGATTGACCGATACCCCACCATAAAACACTGCAGTTTTCAGCGGCAGATGCCGGGCATAAGCGGCGACGTTGTCGGCCACTTGCTGCGCCAGTTCACGCGTTGGCGTTAACACCAGACAGCGCACTTGTTTCGCCACTAAAGGTATCGGGTTGATGCTGAGCTTTTGTAAAATCGGTAAGGTAAAAGCGGCGGTTTTGCCGGTGCCGGTCTGAGCACCGCCTAACACGTCTTTACCCTGTAAAATCAGCGGAATGGTTTGTTGCTGGATAGGCGTTGGCGTCTGATAGCCTTGTTCGGCGATGGCCGTTAGAATAGGCGGCGCAAGGGCCAAATCGGTAAATTGCATAACACCTCAATAAAATAACCAGCTGCAGGAGCCGCATTGCAGAGCGCGATTATAGCAGAAACAGCCAAGGCGTCGCAGTGGCAGCTTTATCTGGTGCGTACCAGTAGCGGCAGCCTCTATGCCGGCATTTCGACAGACCCGAAACGCCGGCTGCGCCAGCATCAGGGCGAGCTCACCGGCGGCGCCAGAGCTTTGCGTGGCAAAGGCCCACTGCAGCTGGTCTGGACTTTCACAGCCTGCAACCGCAGCCATGCCAGCACGCTGGAATATCAGCTGAAGCAACTGAAAAAAACCGACAAAGAACGCCTGGTTCAGGGCCAATGGCAGCCCGACTGGCTGCTGCACTGTGCTGCCCCTCCAAGCGCAATCGACTCAGTATCTTCAGCTTCCACCGAAGTCGCATAGGCAAGTGGTTGAAAAACCGGTAATCTCCTGCAGAGCCTGTTGTCTTCTATTCTGAGATTTTTTGCCCCGTGGACAATTTTATTCTGATCCTGATTTACCTGAGTCTGGGTTTTGCCATGCGCCGGGTGCCGAAATTCCCGGCCGACACCCCGGTCGTGCTGAACACTTTTGTCATGTATGTTGCGCTGCCGGCGCTGGTCCTACAGAAAATCCCGGCGCTGCATTTCTCCTTGGATTTGCTTATTCCTGCTTTAGTGCCCTGGATATTATTGCTCATCGTCAGCGCCTTGATAGTCACGCTCGGCCGCTTGCTGCACTGGTCACGTGACATTATCGTCGCGCTGCTGATTGTGCTGCCTTTAGGCAATACATCCTTCCTCGGTTTTCCGATGATTGAAGCGCTGTTTGGCGGCGACTGGCTGCCTTATGCAATGATTTATGACCAAATCGGTTCTTTTGTTGCGCTGGCCACCTGGTCGACCATTCTGGCGGCACTCTATGGCGTCAATGCCGCGCAAAGTCAGGTATCCCCTGCTGCGATGACAATGCGTATTCTGACTTTTCCGCCATTTCTGGCGCTTGTAGTCGGTTTATCGCTCAAAGCCTGGACTTATCCGCCGCTGCTGCAGACCACACTGGATAATCTGGCCGCCACATTGGTCCCACTCATCATGTTTGCGGTAGGTTTTCAGCTGAAGTTTTCACTCGCTGGCGAGCGATTATCACCACTTATCAGCGGTCTGACTATTAAGTTACTGCTGATGCCGCTGCTGGTTCTGGCGGGGGCAATGCTGTTTGGGTTATCTGGTAAAGCAGTACAGGTGTCAGTGTTTGAAGCCGCGATGCCACCGATGATCTCTGCAGGCGCTATAGCGATGATGGCCGGCCTGGCGCCACGGCTGGTGGCGGCGCTGGTGGGTTTTGGTCTGCTTTTAAGTTTTATTACCTTGCCGCTTTGGGCATGGCTACTCCATCAAATTTGAGTTTTCACTTGCTGTTCTGGCGTAGCGCGGTTAAATCCGCCTGGTCCAGCAGCAACAAAGCCGACAAAATGGTGTCGCTGACCTTATGGTAAAAACCAATATCAGCGCGTTCAAAGGTATCAGTCGGCTGATGATAATCAACATGATCCGGCACACCAAAATAAACAAATGGCACCCCTTCAGCAGCAAAAATTCCGTGATCGCTGGCATCACTCCAGTCCTGTACCCGCCCAGCTATTGCCGAAGGCCTGTCGTGACCAAACTTCAGTGCCACCAGACTGTCCTGCTGCAACGGCTGTAACAGCGGTAACAATGCCGGATATTGATAGGTGCCTACGGCAAACAATTGCGCTTTGGTATCGCGGCTTAACATGTCCAGATTCACGTTCAGCGCCAATTGTTTTGGCTGTAACAACTTCCCGGCAAATAGCTGTTTGCTGCCATGCATGCCTTGCTCTTCATGATCCACCGCCGCAAAAATCAGCGTATGACGCGGCGGATGCACCTGAAAATACGCCGCCAGCGCCAATAATGCCGCCACGCCCGACGCATTATCGTCTGCGCCCGGATACATCCGGTTCTGATGCACACCCACATGATCATAGTGCGCGGTGATCACGATAGCCGGTAGCTGTGGATGGGCTCCATTGATTTTACCGACGAAATTGACGCCGTCGCTTTGCCCGTCAGTTTGATACGCTTGCGCAAAACCATCAGTGCCGGCAGCGGCAGGCATTGGTATCAAGCCAAGCTCAGTGAAACGGCGCTGCAAAAACTGCCGCGCCAGTTCACTACCGGGTTGACCCGGCCGCCGACCGGCCATGTCGCTCGATGCCAGCGTGCTGAAATCTGCCGTTTGCTGCAGCTGGTCCAGCCTTGGCTGATAACTGGTCCGGCTGGCCCCCGGCTGAGCGTCAATTCTCGCCTGTTCTATCCGGGTTAGCTGTTGCTGACTAACCTGATAAAAAGGCCACAGCGTCGCCGCACCGACCACACTAACCGCCAGCAACTGGCCAATACGCCTGAACCATAACGCCATCAATGCACTCCTGTTTTTCCGGCAACCACTGCAGCTTCGCGATCAAAAATGGCGGTTTGACCGCCATTTTCTCCGACTGCTGATAACCGCGACGCTATCAATAATCCCGCGCCAGCTGCAGTAACTTGGGTAAAAACTCTTTATCCATTTTCGCCAACTCAATTTGCTCATCCAGCACATCGTGCAGGATTTGGTCCGTGGTCAACGGGTTGGCCAACACGATGCGAAACACCACAGTATCCTGCCGAGAATAACGCGCCGGCGTCAAGCGTGTGCGCGAGACAAAAGATTTGCCCTCTTCGCGCTGCCGCTTCTGGATAAACTTGGTGAGACCACTGAGCAATTCATTGAATTTTTTCAATTTTTCAAAATCACCCGCGGCTTTGGCTTTGTGCATCGCCTGTTGTACCGTGGCCGGCACATAACGATAGGTCAACAAACACAGCTCAGGCGCAGTGACCAGTTCAAAATCAGCGTGTAAATCAATCAGACCAGCGAAATAACGCGCTTTCTCTAACGAGCGGTTGATCAGAATTTCATAACCTTTGCGGCCAATCACCTGCAAACAGGCGTGCACCAGCATCGCCATGCCGGGGCGTGAACCTTCCAGCGTCTGACTGCCTAAATCTTTTGAACCTTTGCGCAGGATATATTCGGCGTGATGTTCAATCGCATGCGCGCTGGAAGGATGCTTAAATACCACCATGCCGGCGCCCATCGGCACGTACATTTGCTTGTGCGCATCAATTGTGACCGAATCGGCCAGCTCTATACCTTTGAGCAGATATCGGTATTTATCTGACAACAAAGTTGCGCCGCCCCAGGCCGCATCGACATGGAAATGACACTGCAGCTCAGCCGCCAGCGTCGCAAGTTCGGTCAAAGGATCAACATTACCGGTTTCGGTCGTACCGGCGACCCCCACAATCGCCATCACGCGGATATGCCGGGCCTGCAGCTCCAGCGCTTTTTGGCGCATTTTCGCTACATCAACTTTATTGTCGTCGTCGGTGGGAATGGGGATTAGCATATCGCGGCCGATGCCCAATAAATCAGCGGCTTTTTTCAGCGAATAATGCCCGCGTTCCGACACCAGAATGGCCAAATCGTCGTAGCCATAATGCCGCATGGCGCGGAACAGACCTTCTTTGGCTACACCTTTAAAATCGCCATCAGGCTTCAACAGGCGGTTACGCGCTATCCACAGCGCGGTCATATTGGCGACTGTGCCGCCAGAGCAAAAAGCGCCCAGCGAATGATTGGCACTATGCTGCCATTTTTTGTAGAAACCTTCGGTTTCGCCATATACCAGATGATGCATCATACCGAGCACCTGGCGCTCCAGTGGCGTAAAGGCTTTGGAAGTTTCGATTTTGACCAGATTCTGATTCAGCCCGACCATCATTTTCGACAGTGGCAACACAAAATAAGGTAAAGCTGAAGTCATGTGACCGATAAAACTCGGCGCTGCGGTGTGGACCGAGTGTGCCACCAGCTTTTGCATAATATTTTCAGCATAATCAGACACAAAGGTCGGTTCCGCCGGGATCTGATAAGCCTGAAAATCGCGTTCGATTTGCCACAACGGTTTTTCCACTGCGACGATACTTTCACGCAGGAAACCGGCCAGATTCTGCGAAATGTTTTGTTCGATGATGCTGAGCGTCGAATCCGGCGCTTCAGGGACGGTAAAGATCCGCCACAGAGCCTCTTCGGACGCTGTTGCCAGTCGTTTGTTATCTGTCATTTATCCTCGCCGTGGTGAACTCAGACTCTGTGGTCTGTTGGCGCCTGCAAGCGCGTGGGCTCTGTGGTGGCCCAAAGGAAGCAATGTACTAAAAC
>CAMLRA010000192.1 GCA_946482325.1 uncultured Chromatiaceae bacterium
CAGGGCGGCTTCGAGCAGGACATAAGTTCCGAGCACCCGCTGGCGGTACGGTTTTAAGCTGTGGTTTTCCACCAGAATGGTCGGTAAATGCCGCACATCACCATAGCCTTGCGAAAACCGTGGCGTCGCGGTGGAGCCTTGCAGGCCTTTGCTAAAATCCAGCGGGTCCACCGCAAACACCAACGGGCCCGGAATATGACCGGCAGCGCTTAACGCCTGATCAATCGCCGGCCGGTACACGCTGGCCAGCCAACTGGCGCCATTCGGGCTTTGGCTGGCAAAAGGTTCGTTAAAGCCGTAAGTGATATCGTACTGATAATCCTCGCCGTCGGTGACATGCACATCCATATATAAATCAGGCTGATAGCTATTGATAGCCTTCAGAACCGCCTGCATTTCCGGGCTGTCCACTTTGGTATAGTCACGGTTTAAATTCAGGTTCTGTGCCGTGCTGCGCCAGCCCTGCTCGACCGGGCCGCGTTGATTCATCCGGTTAAATTTGCCTCTGCGCTCGTGGGCATCGACGGACAAAATCGGCACAAATAACAAGTCGACCTGCGCCAGTAGCTGTTGTTTGCCCCCCTGGACTATATCGCGCAGCAGCATCAAGCCAGCATCTTTGCCATCAATTTCGCCGCTGTGAATACCGGCCTGCACCAACAAGGTTGGCCGGCCACTTTTGCCAGTGCCTTTGCCAATCAGATCTGGCTGCATACTGGCCTTCACTAACCAGATATCTCTGCCCTGCGGGCTTTTACCAAGCGATTCCATCCGCAGCAACTCACTGCTGGCTACCAGCTTCTGCAGATAACTGACTGTTGCGGCATAATCCGGCGTTTCGGTCAGATTCGTCAGCTCAGCCGGGGTCACCCAGGGGTGTTTCGGCTGGATCAGGCTTTCTGTACTGCCTTGCCAGGGCAACAACGGCGGCAAAGTGTCGGCCGCCAGCGCACCTGCCGACAGCAACATCAAAGGAAAAATCACACGAGTGGTCATCAGAAATCCTGCTACAACACAGCGGCTCAGGGGCTGTCGCCGCTGTTGAAAAAAATGTAAGGTCAACATAACAGACGAAGGCCAGATACTGTCAAGCGTCGTTGCGGGCAACAGTGAGTTGCTGCGATAACTTGCAGGGAGGTAGTAGTCCTTCCCTTCAGATCAGCGCAAAGTCTGGTGGACTCAGTTTCTGCATTTTGTTTGGACCGTTGTGAAGCAAATAACCAAACAAAAAAAGCCCCGCGATGCGGGGCTAAATCAGCTTGGGAACCTGGTCAAACAAATCAGAAGCGGTAGCTGGCACCTACTGCGAACTGGTTTTCATCGTCGGCACCAACGTCGACCCGGCTCAGTGCACCGCGCAGTGCCAGCTGTGGCGTGACAAAATATTCAGAACGCACTTCAACGCTGTCACCAAACACATTTTGCAGCGTCGGCATGTCATTACGCGCGGCCAAACCAACAGACCAGTAAGGACGGATGTAATAATCAGCAGCGATGGCGTGACCATTACCTTCGTCAAAATCAGCGTAGCTGGCGGTCAGCACCAGGTGGTCGCCATCCATCACCGGCACAATGGCTTTGGTGCTGAGGCCATAGTCAGTGCTGCTGCCTTCGTTGTCAGGATTTGAGTGATAGACATCCAGCGCCACCAACCAGTTTTGCTGTACAAAGAAACCTAATTTACCGGTGGCGCCGAAGCTGTTGTCACCGTTTAAGAAATTCACATCTAAGGCGGCATAAAAATCATGGCTGTTGCTCATATATTCGCCGCCAACACCCCAACTATTGATGTTCATCTCATCATTGCCGCCATCGAATTCAGTGCGGTTATAAGTCAGGTTGGCGCTGCTGCTGCGGTTTAAAAAGGCCGCTTCACGCCATGGCTGGTTGTCGCCGTTTTGCAGAGGTGACAGGAAATATTGCTGGCGGATTTGCATGCCGTTGACATCAACAGGGCCTAAGTCTGCGCTGTTGTAATCAGCGTCCGTCTGGAACTGGAAACTTTGCGCCTGGGCGCCGACTGCGATGGTTGAGGCTAAAACGGAAACAACAAAAGGAAGAACTCGGGATTTCATACTGTGCCCTCCGGCAGTTAAACAAGTCGGGGGCACTTTATGATTTTGAAACTTAATTGAATCTGAACACGAAAATGAACTGAAATATGATCCCCGTTCATTTATTTATATTTATTCATTATATTTTAATAGGATAAAAATTAACGCACACTTTTCACTCAAGCAAAAATGCGCGCTACACACATTTTGTTACAAAGATAACTGCTTAAATCTCCAACAATGCTGCCTTTAACGCATGAACTTGATCACGCAACATAGCCGCTTGTTCAAACTCCAGATTTTTCGCGTGCTGCAGCATTTGCGTTTCCAACTTTTTAATCTCAGCCTGCACCTGATACGGCGTCTTGCCTTTGATCAGTTTGGCGTGTTCCGCCACTTTTGGCAGCTCCACGTCGTCCTGACCCAAGTCCATCACGTCACCAACTTTTTTCCGAATTTGCGTCGGTGTGATGCCGTGGGCTTCGTTATATGCCACTTGCTTGGCACGGCGCCGGTCAGTTTCGTCAATCGCGCGCTGCATTGAGCCTGTGATACGGTCAGCATATAAAATCGCTTTGCCGTTGACGTTACGCGCCGCCCGGCCAATGGTCTGAATGAGCGAGCGCTCGGAGCGTAAAAAACCTTCTTTGTCAGCATCCAGGATCGCCACTAAGGACACTTCCGGAATATCCAAACCTTCACGTAATAAGTTAATACCGACTAACACATCAAATACACCAAGGCGCAAATCACGGATAATCTCGACCCGCTCCACCGTATCAACATCCGAGTGCAGATACCGCACCTTGATATTGTGATTGGCGAGGTAATCCGTTAAATCCTCCGCCATTTTTTTCGTCAGCGTAGTGACCAGCACCCGTTCGTTCTGGCCGGCGCAGCGAATCGCCTCTGACAACAAATCATCGACCTGAGTGCCGACAGGCCTGATCTCAATCACCGGGTCAATCAGACCCGTCGGTCGCACAACCTGCTCGGCGATATCGGTGCCGGATTTTTCCAGCTCATAAGCCGCCGGCGTCGCCGACACATAAATCCGCTGCGGTGCTATCGCTTCAAATTCTTCAAACTTCAGCGGTCTGTTGTCGAGCGCCGACGGCAAACGGAAACCGTAATTGACCAAATTTTCTTTGCGCGACCTGTCACCGCGGAACATAGCGCCGATTTGCGAAATAGTGACATGTGATTCGTCGATAAACATCAGGCCATCGGCCGGGAAATAATCCAGCAAAGTCGGCGGCGGTTCGCCTTCGGCGCGGCCGGACAAATAGCGCGAGTAGTTTTCGATGCCAGAGCAATAGCCAAGCTCCACCATCATTTCCAAGTCAAACAACGTGCGCTGGCCGATGCGCTGCTCTTCAATCAGTTTATTTTCCGCCAAGAGCTGGGCGCGACGCGCCGCCAGTTCCACTTTGATTTTGTCCACTGCTTCGAGGATTTTCTCCCGCGGCGTGACATAGTGGGTTTTCGGATAAATGGTATAACGCGCCACGATACGGTCAATGGCGCCGGTCAGCGGGTCAAACAGACTGATGCGTTCGATTTCTTCATCAAACAGCTCCACCCGCACCGCCAGCTCATCCGATTCGGCCGGATAAATGTCGATGACGTCACCGCGCACGCGGTACGTGGCACGTTCAAATGCCATGTCGTTACGCTGATACTGTAGTTCTGCCAGCCGGCGCAGAATAAAGCGCTGGTCCACCGTATCGCCGACACGCAGATGCAACAGCATTTTCATATAAGATTCAGGGTCACCGAGACCATAAATCGCTGAAACGGACGCGATGATCACGACATCACGCCGCTCCATCAGCGCTTTAGTCGCCGACAGCCGCATCTGTTCGATGTGCTCGTTGATCGAGGCGTCTTTTTCAATGAAGGTATCACTGGCCGGGACATAAGCTTCCGGTTGGTAATAGTCGTAATAAGACACAAAGTACTCGACCGAATTGTTCGGGAAGAACTCTTTCATCTCGCCGTACAACTGCGCCGCCAGCGTTTTGTTGTGCGCCATGATTAAAGTGGGCCGGTCGACTTTGGCAATGATATTGGCCATGGTAAAAGTTTTGCCGGAGCCGGTGACACCCAACAACGTCTGATGCGCCAGACCCGCCTCTAAACCATCAACCAGCTGGGCAATCGCCGCCGGCTGGTCACCACCTGGCTGATAAGGCGCATGTAACTCAAACTGCTTTGACACTGACACCATCTCCTTGCTGCAAACCATTCAGACTACGCTGAAACCATAACCAGGCGATGAGCGCGATAAACAGATTGGCTGTCAGCGCTCCGCCGTAGACGCCAAGCACACCAAACAGCTTCCCCCCGATAAAGGCCAGCGGCACATAAAAGACAAAAAGCCGCACTATGCTGAGCGCCAGTGCCCGCATCGGTAAATGTAAGGCGTTGAGTGAAGAATTGGTCAGGATCACAATCCCTTGTAAGCCGTAGCCCAACGGCAGAATCCAGATAAACCAACAAATCAAGCGCTCGACCGCAGGTTCTGTGGAAAAGATGTGGGCGATAAAAGGTGCGGTGATCGCCAGCAGGACATAAACCGCAAACTGCCACTTTAAAACAAAACGGATACAAAGCTGATAACCGGATTGCACCCGGTCGAGCTGACAACCACCTAAATTCTGACTGACAAAAGGTGGTAATGTCATCGACAGCGCCAGCACCACCAGACAGGCGATGCTTTCAATCCGGGCGCCGACACCAAAAGCCGCGACGGCATGAGCGCCATAACTCGCCATCACCGCGGTTAAAATGGCCATCGCCAGCGGTGTCAGCATGTTGGCACCTGCTGCCGGCAAACCGATTTGCAAAATGCGCCGGCTGATGCGGATAAACTCACCAAAGCGCTGATGGCCGGCATCCACCAGTTTGCGCCGGACAATAATCAGATACAGGATCAAACTAAAACTAACGGCCCAGGAAATCACACTGGCAATAGAGGCGCCTTCGACGCCCAGCGCCGGCACCGGCCCCCAGCCAAAAATCAGAATAGGGTCCAGGATGGCATTAATGAGGCCCGAGCATGCCATCATCAAACTGGGCGTTTTGGTATCGCCGGCAGCCCGCAGCACAGCGTTACCAATCATGGGCGTGATGAGCAGCACAGAACCGGCAAACCACCAGCTCATATAGTCGTGAATAAAGGGTAAGGTCTCGTCGGTAGCACCGATCAGCCGAAACAGCGGTTCCATCCCGATGTAACCAATCAGCGACAAAATCGCGACCAAATAGGCAGATAACCATAAAGCTGCCAAACCGTCGGCCCGTGCCATTGCGGTATCACCACTGCCATGCGCTTTGGCGATCACTGCCGATGTGCCGATACTCAAACCAATCGCCAGGCTAATCACAGTAAAAGTAACCGGGAAAGTAAAGCTGACCGCGGCCAGCTCATGGGTGCCCAGCATACTGATAAAAAAGGTATCGACCAGGTTAAACGACATCAAGGTGATCATGCCAAACAACATTGGAATGGTCATCCGGGTCAGAATTTGCCGGATATCGCCCTGGGTCATATCAATTTTTGCTTTGGGGGAGCTGGACATAAATACCTGCGGAACACCAGAAAGCCACCATTGTAGAGAAAAGCCGGCGGCGGCTCTATCCGGATCTGGAAAAAACTCTGTAACCAACAGTGTTGGCGGCATTTCGGGCAGTTCGCGCCTAAAAATAGTTCACAAGCTGAAACATCGCTGAAATATCCGGCGGCTTGTGGATTATTCAGCGGCCTCCACATTTCTATGCTTTTCTATCTATCTGTTTTATATAGATTTAATTTTTTATAAATTTAATCTTGATCTGGCTGCAAGCCGCATTTTTATTGGTATTACACAGGGGCGACACGGCTCATACACAGAGTTATCCACAGTTTCTGTGAGTAAGATCGGCCAGCCCGCGTCAACGCTGGATTTGCCGATATCGCTGCACCAACGCATAGGGTTCCACCTATGCAAGCTGCGATGCATTGCTATGCAAAACATGGAAAAAATGCCGTCAAATCCGCCGCTTTGGCTAAAGAAGCAGCGCTTGAATCACAACGCCCGAAAAGCGCAGGCGAAAGTGTTGACAGCCAGTTTTCGGAGCATTAGTATTGCGCCCCGTTGCAGAGACAGTTCCCTAGTAGCTCAGCCGGTTAGAGCGGCGGACTGTTAATCCGTAGGTCGTTGGTTCGAGTCCAACCTGGGGAGCCACTGTTTCAAGCAACCAAGATATTCTCAATTCCCTAGTAGCTCAGCCGGTTAGAGCGGCGGACTGTTAATCCGTAGGTCGTTGGTTCGAGTCCAACCTGGGGAGCCACTGTTTCAAGCAACCAAGATATTCTCAATTCCCTAGTAGCTCAGCCGGTTAGAGCGGCGGACTGTTAATCCGTAGGTCGTTGG
>CAMLRA010000193.1 GCA_946482325.1 uncultured Chromatiaceae bacterium
GATGGCACTGACTATACCACTGTGTTGCCAAGTCTGAACCTGAGCTTTGAACTGAAAGACGATTTGGTCATGCGTTTTGGCGCATCCACCGGCCTGTTTTATCCAAGCCTGGTCGATGCACGCAACATCAGCCTGCTGGATTTAGACTATACCCGCCGGTTAAAAACGCCGGGCCAGGATCAGGATGAAAAAAATAACCCGGTGGTTGGGCTTGATGATATTGAAGTCACAGCGTTGGCCGGTAACCCGTATCTGGAACCGGAAGAGTCAATCAATCTGGATTTAACCACTGAGTGGTATTTTGCCAAAGCCGGTTTCGTCAATCTGGGGCTGTTCCACAAAAAACTCGATAACATTATCCGTAACCGGCAGTTTGACCTGGACGTCAGCTACAACGGTGTGAAATACGACGTGTCGGCCTATGGCCCGGCCAATACCGGCTCCGGCACTATCCGTGGTGCGGAGCTGTCGTATTCCCAGTTCTACGACATGTTACCGGGCTTGTGGCGTGGTTTAGGTTTGCAGTTTAACTACACCTATATTGACCAGAGTGGCCTTGAAGATCCGAATGAAATCTCAAAGGGGACGCTCGGCTTTAAGGAAGACGGCAGCCGCGTTGACGATAACCGCAACACGTTCCGTGTTTTCAGTGGTTTACCGTTACAGGGGTATTCCGATCAAAACCTGAACATCGTTGGCATGTATGAACTGGAAGCAATTTCTTTCCGCTTAGCTTACACCTGGCGTTCAGAGTATTTGTTGACCCTGCGTGAGTCGGAAGAATATGTACCGGCTTACGCCAAAGCCGCTGGCATGCTGGACGCCAGTTTTTACTACAGCATCAACGACAACTGGAAAGTCGGGATTGAAGGCAGCAATTTACTCAATACCGAAACCAAAACCGAGTATCAGATGAATCAGGCTGGTGAGAGGACTCAGGCGCTGAGTTTTATCACCGACCGGCGTTATGCGTTAAGCGTACGCGCAGTGTTCTGATGTAAGAGCCTAAGCGGACAGCCCCGGTTTGTGCCGGGGCTGTTTTTTTCGCCAGACAACACAGCTCCGGCCTGTTCTTGGAGTGCTGGACCTTGCAAGCTGCCGGACAAATCCCCATGCTATAGCCCATCTATGATTGACCACAGAGCCTGGCCCGATGTCCAATTTGCAAACCCGCATTGCTACCCTGCGTCAAACGCTGAACCAGCATAGTTACCAATATTATGTGCTGGATAACCCCAGTATTCCGGATGCGGATTACGACGCTTTATACCGCGAGTTGCAGACACTTGAAGCGCAGCATCCTGAACTCATCACTGCCGATTCGCCCACGCAGCGGGTTGGGGCGGCGCCACTGGACAAATTCGGTCAGGTTAGTCATCAAATTCCGATGTTGTCGTTGGACAATGCCTTTGAAGCGGCCGATTTTGAGGCGTTTTATCAGCGCATGGCCGACCGGCTTGATCAACAAATTGAATTTAGTTTTTGCGCCGAACCCAAACTCGATGGCCTCGCCGTCAGTATCCGCTATGAAGATGGGCTATTGGTACAGGCTGCCACACGTGGTGACGGTTTTACCGGCGAAGACATTACCAGCAATATCAAAACTATCCGGGCTATTCCTCTGAAGTTACAAGGCGAGTATCCACCGGTATTGGAAGTGCGCGGCGAAGTTTTTATGCCGTTGGCTGGTTTTGAGGCGATGAATGAAAAAGCCCGCGCCAGCGGTGACAAAGTCTTTGCCAATCCGCGTAATGCGGCCGCCGGTAGCTTACGCCAGCTCGACCCTCGAATTACCGCCAGCCGGCCTTTGAGTTTTTATGCTTATGCGGTGGGGGCTGTGACAGATCCTTCCGCGTTACTCGACAGCAAAAGCCACTATGCGCGCTTGCAGCAATTAAAAAGCTGGGGCTTGCCGGTGTGCCCGGAGATCCGCTTGGTGACTGGCGCAGCCGCAGCGCTGGCTTATCACGCCGATGTTCTGGCGCGCCGGGCGGCGCTGGCCTATGAAATCGACGGCGTGGTGCTCAAAGTCGACGATTTACTGCAGCAGCAAAATCTGGGTTTTGTCTCGCGCGCGCCGCGCTGGGCTATTGCGTTTAAGTTCCCGGCGCAGGAAAAAACCACCCGCTTGCTCGACGTCGAGTTTCAGGTCGGCCGTACCGGCTCAGTCACCCCAGTGGCGCGGCTGGAGCCGGTCAGTGTTGGTGGCGTGACAGTGTCCAATGCCACTTTGCACAATCAGGATGAAATCAATCGGCTGGGCATCAAAATCGGCGACAGTGTGATTATCCGCCGCGCTGGCGATGTGATCCCGCAAGTGGTCGCAGTGGTGCTGGCCGAGCGGCCAGCAGATGCCCGCGATATTGTGTTTCCTACCGCGTGCCCGGTTTGTGGCAGTGCCACCGAGCGCGTTGAAGGCGAAGCCGTGACGCGTTGTACCGGTGGGTTGTTCTGCGGGGCGCAGCGCAAAGAAGCGCTGAAGCACTTTGTCGCCCGCAAGGCGATGGATATTGAAGGATTAGGCGACAAACTGATCGAACAGTTAGTTGACGAGCAGCTGGTGCAAAGCCCGGTCGATATTTACAAGCTGGATATGCCGGCACTGGTTGGCCTGGAGCGGATGGGGGAGAAGTCCGCGCTGAAATTACTGGCGGCCATCGAACAATCCAAACACAGCACTTTGCCGCGTTTTATTTATGCGCTGGGCATCCGCGAAGTCGGCGAAGCCACGGCCTTAAACCTGGCGCAGCATTTTCGCAGTCTGGACGCTTTACGCGAAGCGTCGCTGGAGCAGTTATTGGCGGTTGCGGATGTCGGCGCTGTCGTAGCCGGCCAAATTCTGCATTTCCTCGCCGAGCCGCATAATCAGGCGGTGATCGATGGCCTGATTGCCGTGGGCGTAGAGTGGCCGGATATTGCCGAAAAAGCCCAGACGGCGCAGCCTTTAGCCGGACAAACATTAGTGCTGACCGGCACTTTAACTGCGATGGGCCGCGACGAAGCCAAAGACAAGTTACAGCAATTAGGTGCCAAAGTGGCGGGGTCGGTGTCGGCGAAAACCAGCGCCGTGATTGCCGGTGATAACGCCGGTTCTAAGCTGGCCAAAGCCGAAGAGCTGGGGGTGGCGGTCTGGACTGAACAACAAATGTTGGATTTATTCAAAGAGCATGGGCTCGCTGGATGAAGCAGTATCCGAATCTTCCGCTGCTGGACCAGGATGGCCTGCACCGGATCCCACTGCGGTTTTATGCATTACTGTTATTACTGCTCAGGCCATATCTGTGCTGGATTGTCACGCTCGTGATGCCGGAAGCTGAACGTAAAGCGGTGCTGAGTTTTTTTTATCCGCTGAGTGATGATTTTATCCGTGCTGTGCTGATTGCCATTCCGGCTTTGCTGGTGCTCGCTGCCGTCAGTCAGCGCGTGCCTTATGACAAAAAACTACGGCGTGGCCGGGCCAAAACGTTCTGGTTTGGCTTGTGGCGACACAGCCGTTGGTTATTGCTTGGGGTCGCTTCAATAGACCTCTATTGGACTATCAGCCACTTACCCGCTTATGTGGCGCTACGGGCACCAGGATTATTGTTTGTGGTGGCAGCTTTGGCCTTGAGTTGCTTGTATCTGCTGCGCAGCCAGCAACTACGGCTGGTGTTCAGTGAATGGCCGGAAGATAAAAAGGTCTGAGTGTCGTGACAATGGTCTGCGCGTCACACCGCTAACTGTTTTTGTTTGAGCTGGTCAAAACGGCGCTGTTGCTCCGGATTGAGTTTGCCCAGTTCAATCGCGCGTAAACATGCTTGTTGCAAGCGGCTGCGTTTCACCGGGTCGATAGCGCCAGTCGGCGCAGTCAGCATACTTTGTAATAAGTTCAGCGCGATACCGGCATTACGCGGTAATAAACGGAAGGCATGTTCAAAAGCACCGAGGGCGGCCTGCCAGTTGCCATGCTGATAATGCATAACGGCAATGTTATTGAGTTCCCGTGGTGCAGTGGTCAGTTCAGCCCGCTCTTGTTGCTCCTGCAGCAAATACGTTTGCAGATACGGGTCGGCGTTTTGACTTCGGCAGAAGTCGCCGATTTTCTCAAACCAGCGTTTGGACGCCTGCGTCAAACCCACCTCATGTAAGGCTTTGGCACGGTCCAGTGCATCTTCCAGGCTGGTGATATTCAGCGGCACCTCGTCCATGGTTTCGAGAATTTTCAGCGCTTTGTCTTTTTGGTCTTTCAGGTAATGCAAACGAGCCTGCAACACGGTTTGTTGCTCGTGTGTGTCCGATTGCGGGAAATTGCTGCGCAGCTGATTCAGCGCCTCAGTCGCTTGTTTACTGAGTTTGTTGGTTTCACTGTCTTCATCCATCGACACGGCAAAATCAATGCAGGCGCGCGCCATATTTAAATACAGATCCGGCTGTTCATATATCGAATGGCGGGCGAATTTCAGCAAATCCCGCGCCGATTTGTACTGGCGTTCATAGTCGTGATTGAGGCGTGACAATTGCTGTAATTTTTGCTGGCGGAACAAATTACGCGGCGCCAGCTCCACGGCCTGTTCCAGATGAATTTGTGCCTGATCATAACTGTGATTGCGAAACTCCAGTTCTGCCTGAAATTCCAGTGCCACCAGCTTGGTATCGGTTTTGGCAGACATCCGCTCCAGCATCATGCCAACTGCATCAAAATCTTCACAGGCAAACAAGGCGCGAACCAGACCAATTTGCGCCCAACCAAACGGCTGTACCGCCTGCACCGATTGATAAAACTGGGCGGCATCGCGAAAACGGCCGGATTGTAAAAGCAAATCACCTTTGAACTTCAACAGCGTCGGGATCAATTTGGTGGATGGTGGGCTAGCCAGCAGCAAGTCCAGCTCCTGCAGCGCTTTTTCCGGGCGGTTTGCATCGAGGTACTGATGCAGCGGCCGCAGGTCCTGTTTGCGTTTCAGCACGCGCTCGATGCGGCTTTGTAAATCACCAATGGTGTAGGGTTTGGCTAAAAACTCGTCCGGTTGTAACTCAATCACAGAATGGACTAACGACGGGTCGGTTTCGGCGCTGATAAAAATAAAACCGGTGTTGTGGCTTTGCAGTTTGCGGGTTTTCAGTTCTTCATACAGCTGAAAACCATCTTTCCCTTGCTGCAGATTAAAGGACAGAATAATCAAATCAAATTGTTGTTGCTGGCACAATTGCAACGCAGTACTGGCGCGATCAGCCAGCTGTACACTGCTGTAGCCCAGTTTTTCCAGCGCGAATTTCAGATAGTTCTGCGCCAACGCCTGCTCATCGATCACCAGGATTCGGATATCCCGGCTAAATGCCTGTTCCATCAATGCCCGTCTGTTTGTCACTGCAATGAAGCAGCTGAATCTGCCTACTATAGCAGGCGCTCAAATCGCAACAATACAAATCACAGCTTTAGGCACAGCTTTTACAGAGTGTTTACAGTCGGTTACAGCAGCGGGGAATGGCTTTCTTTAGGCTGGTCGTCATCGTCAATCTATGGAGAATCCTTGATGTCCTTAAATCGCTTTATCCCTGTGGCTGTCTGTTCATTGCTGGTGCTGTCCGGCTGTGACAATGAATTTAAACTTGGTGATAACGCCGATGTGATTAGCTACAACTTTCAGCAAGGTGCACAAAACTGGACTGCCGGGTTCAGTGATTACCCGACGAACGATGCCGCCATTTATGAACTCGACAGTGGCATCCGCAATTTACCCACCGGCTTTCAGGGCAGTGGTTTTATGCTCAGTGGCCATAACCGCAGTGATGACCTTTTTATGTTTTTGAAGCGGAAAATCAGCGGTTTATCACCATCTAGCAAATACAAAGCTCAGCTTAAAGTGACTTTCCTCAGCAATGCCGGTGCCGGTTGTATGGGGATTGGCGGTGCACCGGGTGAAGCGGTCTGGCTGAAATTCGGTTACGCCGACAAAGAACCAAAACAAGAAGGTTTCACGCTGAATGTACCCAAAGGTGAGCAATCGCAGGATGGTGCTCAGGCCAAAGTGCAGGGCGACGTTGCAGTGGCCGACGGCAAATGTGATGGCTCAGTGTACAAAGCCAAAACGTTGAAAAACGCTGAAAAAACACTGGATATCACCACAGCAGCTGATGGTTCGGTTTGGTTATTTGTTGGCACAGATTCAGGTTTTGAAGGCAAAACCACGTTGTATTACCAGAATATCGAAGTGCGTTTTACCCCGAAATAACCGCTTGATGTGGTGCTTTTGCCCGGTAGTTAGTCCCACTGCCGGGCTTTTTTATAGGCGTTTTTGACCAAAATCAGCGAGTACCGAAACAAGCGGTAAGCCAAAACGGGAGTGGGGACTGCATCAATTTGAAACTAGCGGAGCACACAACAGAGATTTGGTGGATGTTACTGGGGTCGAACCAGTGCCCCTCGTGTGGTGATGAGGAGCGGGTGAGGCGTAGCATCGCCCAAGCAGCTTTAA
>CAMLRA010000194.1 GCA_946482325.1 uncultured Chromatiaceae bacterium
TCCAGTATCATCTTGTTTGACTCGGTCTATTTTACGATACGGCAAGATTATGAAGGCGACCGATTCTACAGCCAGCTTTATTTCCGCTTTGATTCACACACCCAATACACCGAGCAACCGGTTTATGCGGTTTATAGCTTGATTGGCACAGGTCTGAACCGGATTTTCCACACCAGTAGTATTTTCACTCTTTATGGCAGCAGCCGTTCTGATTGGTTTGCCATTGAAGCTGACATGCGCGATTTGCCAAGGGGTTATTACAAACTGAAAATTGAACTGCGCGATGCCCGTAGTGGCGCGAAACTGGCTGAAATTTCCGGCTATGAGGCTGCGGCACTGAATAATCTGGCGCTGGAAGATGGCAGCGCCGACACACCGGTCAGCGTGATTGTGCATGAAAGTTCCGGGGGTAGTCTTGGCTTTTTCTGGCCAATCGCATTAAGCTGGCTGTATCTGAAACGCCGGACTAGTCGCCAGTGAAACGAGTTTTATGTTTTGTGTTGCTGTTGGGCTGCAGTACTGCATCTGCACAGATGTCACTGCAGCGTGTCACTGCAGGGCAGACAACCGAATTTATCTATCAGCTGAGTGCCGGCTCAAGCTTACGATTTAAACTCGAAAACAAACTGTTGAATCAGTATCGCGGCATGCGGCGCTATATGCCGCATATGGCAGATCAGGCAGTCCGGCACGCGTTGCTGCGTAAGGCTGCAGCCTTGCAGCATCAAGGCGTCCGGATCCAGTTCTCGCCACCAAACTTACCCTTACAGTACAGTGTTCAGGCCACTGAACCGGAAAAAGCGCAGCAAATGATGGCGACGCTGGCGGCAGAACAGAACAAAGCGCTGAATGACTATTTGGCAAAAGGCTACTATTACCTGCTCGACGACCCGGTAAAAGGCAAAGGCGTGATCCCGGATCACCTGTTGTTTATGCAGGATGCGCTTGGGCAGCTGCAACCGGTCGCCGACGCTTTTATTGCTAATTACGGTAAAAACAATATCCGGCAGATCGCCGCCCAGCTCACCGCCTGGATCCAGCAAATTCCTTACCGCGATCTCGACAACCGTCTCGAGTCGAACGGCAATGGATATGCCCCGCCGGTACAGTTAATCTTTGACCATAGTGGTGACTGTGACAGTAAAGCCGTGCTGTGGGCGACCGTGATGCGGCTGATATTTCCAACGCTGATGATTAAAATTATCTACCTGCCAAATCACGCTGTCATAGCCGCGCAAGTACCGGCGACAGAAACGGAACAGGTTATTGATTTTGCCGACTCGTCATTGCTGTTGATTGACCCGACCGGCCCTGCTCAGCTCAAGCTTGGGCAGGTCGGTGACGAATATCAGGCCGCCTTACAAAGCAAACAGTTTAGTCAGCGGACTTTTCCAACCCTCGATCCCTGAGTTGTTCGGTCTGTTTAAACACTGCATCCCACTCGACCGGCACATGCCGCACCCCTTGCACATCGCCCCGTTCCAGACGGGCAATATGGATTAACAGCCGGGCAAAAGGCCGTAACACTTTGCGTTTAAACCGGGTCAACATGTACAAATACAACAGCCACAATGGTAAGAAGTACAACCCGACCTCCGTAGTGAAACGCCATAACTCTGCTTTGGTGTCAGCGCTGCTGTCCGGCTGAATATGCAAAGCAAATGGCAAAGCTTCCAGGTGCTGCAGGCTGTCGTTTTGATCAGAACCGTTATAACTGCTGGCATCAGCCAGCTGACCATCCTGTGTGGCCAGCAAGACTTTGCCGACTTTATCCATCAGCATCAGCGTTGCACCGTATTGCGTCACTTTCACCTGTTGTAACATCGACAGTAAATCAACTTCTAACAGCAAATGCCCGACCAGATTTTTTTCCTGCCGCACCGGGATATGTAATGCGTACCGCTGTTTCAGTTCATCCAGCACCAGCAAATTCGCTGAGGTACTGTTTAGCTGCAGATGCGCCATTGCAGCAATTTGTCGGGCGGCTATTGTTGCCAGTTCCACGGAACGGGCATCGGCATCGTTAAAATGGACCCACTGCAGCCCTTCAGAAATATAAGAAATATTCAGTAAATAACGGCTGGTCTTCAGCTGTTGCTGAAACCAGGGTTCAAGCGCATTGAGCATCGAAATTTCATCAGCCGATAACGGCTTTGCATTGCTGTTTTGCTCCGTAATCTGCAGCGTCGTCTGTTGCCCGGTCATTGCCGCAGCGGCTGTGGCGGGCCTTTGCAGTAATTGACCAGCTTCACGCTGCAACACGCTAGCGACATGCAATAGCGGTAACAACTGATGGTCAAAATCGGCGGTCGCTGCGTTGAGTTGGGTCTGCCGTAAATCCAACCGATCGGACAATGCCACCAGATAATCCAGCAATGCCATGGAAAGTGCCAGCACCAGCAACAGTGCAAAACTGTTACGGCGCAAACGTTTTTGTTCATTTAACAGCGGGTTGCTAATTTTCATCCGTATGTAATCTTTCTGAAAGTTGAAATAAACGTTGGCTTAGCGAAGCCAGACCTTGGCTAAATGTCCAGATCAGCTGCTCTTCCTCATCAGCATCAAGTGCGACCGGCTGTGCTGTGTACCAAAGAATTGACTGCTGGTGCAACTGGGATTGCCAATGCAGACGATTTTCCAGCCTCAGCATCAGCACAGTATTGGCGGGTAGTTGCTGTTCTGACGCTAGCAACACTGGCGCAAAGCCCAGTGCCTTGAGTTGCTGTTGTAACAACCAATCTTCTATCGGGTCACTCGCTTCGTACCAGACCTGCTGAGGCACCGGGCTGAGAACCAGCGCTTCCTGAGCCAGCAGCGCCTGCTGTAAAGCCGGGCTCAACACCGGTTTACTAACCAGACGCAATTGAAATTGCTGTTGTAAATCAAGCCATTGGGCCGGGTCGCGCACCAGTACCAGCAAAGCCAGTTGTGGAAAATAGCGCCGGACCACCTGAAACACCTGCGCGGCAATTTGCAAATCAGCGTTGATAAAGCTCTCGTCCAGAATCAAATAATCTAACCGTGCATCATTCTGCGCACTGCACCACTGCATAAATTGCGCAGCATCGTCCAGCGGCATCAACGCCAGCCCGGTTTGTTTTAACATGCGGCGATACAACTGCTGAGCATCCCCTGCCGGACACAATAACAACGCAGCACCATCGACCAGCTGCAATTCCGGTTCAGTCGCTGCGGCCGCCCAAATTTGCAGCGGTAATGTGAGTAATAACTTATTACCACTGAACTGAGATTGTGCCGCACTTAAATGGCCGCCGGCCGCCTGCAGCGCGCGCAGTGGCTCTGGCCAGGTTGCAGTATTCGGCCCTGGTTGCAACAAGCTCACCCACTGCCCGGGCGCGATCGTTTCGCCATCGTCAGAGATCTCCAACTGCAACCGATCCGCAGTGGTCAGCACGGTTTTCACCAATACGGTGCTGACATCATGTTGCTGGGACCTGAAATAAATCACCCATTCCAACGCCCTGTGCAGCGCCGGGATGTCGAGCGCGGCCCATGCCGGCACATCGGCGGCCAAATCAAACAATACTGCTTTGGCGGGTAGCTGTCGCTGCAAGTCACTTAGCCAAATACTCAGTTGCAGGCGCAGCTGACAGCCGACAGGTCCGTTTTTCTCCGCTGGCTGCTGTTGCAACCAGCAAGCGGACGCGGCCCGTAGCGCCGAATCCGTGGCGGGCTGCGTCATCCAGGCCTGGAGCAATTTTGTTGCAGCAGTTAAAGGCGCCTGTACTGCAACGGCAGGCGTGACAGGAAAGCTTGAGACAGAGGCTGGCGCATCGGCGCTATGAGTGATGTCTGGCTCGGTGACAGCCTCTGCTGTCAATGAAAGCGGCGCGGTGGCATTCGGCAATTCCGGTTCCTGCGGAGCAAGCACCGCCGACTCCTGCCCCCGAACGCCACGCTGAATTAACCAGAACAACAATAACAACACTGCACTGAGCGCTGACAACCCTGCGACCAGATACTGCCGCAGCTGTTTAAGTTGTTGCTGTAATCCGGATAAATCACGCTCGGCCACCAGATATGCCTGCCAGCCGTCGGACCAACGCCAGCTGGCGACGCTCGGTCTGCCGAGATAATTCGGTACAAACAGAGCTGTCTGGCCCTGCTTGGTGGTCGTCATAGCTTGCGCCAGCGGTGTTGCCGGCCAGGCCATACTCCCGTCATACCGCTGATTACTGCGGGTCAAATCTTCCGGTGGGCGTTTTAGTTGAAATTTCAGGCTCTGATCATCGCGCAAATCGGATAAACCAAAACGCGCCAGCAACGTCTGTTGATAACGGCTGGGCGACACCAACTGGGCCGTGGCCGACACCAACAATACTTCGCCGGCCGCCTGCTGCTGTGCCTTCAACAGTTTTTGTTTCAGTGCAGCTAAATCAAACCAAAACAGCAAATGTTGTGAATTGAATTCCAGATGCACGGGTGCAACCCATTGCGACGGTAACACCATCGGTGTCAAAAACTGATGATTGCTGCTGAAATCAGTATCAGTAATCGCAAACAGCTGACCGGCGACATTGTTACTCAACCGGACTGCGCGGCCGCTTTCATCGAGTAAGGCATAGCCGAGCAGCGCATCAGGCCAGGGCGCGTGCTGGATTTTGTCGTCCAGTTCAGCCCAAGGCTCATACATGACGTTGTCGGTGGATGGCGGCGTCATTTTCGCCAGATCAGCGCGCAGATAATCCAGATGCAGCCGGTAATTGCGTTGCCAGTCTTCCAGCAACACTTCGCTGCGTTCCAGTTGCAGACTTAACTGAGTTGTCAGCTGGGTTTGCTGACTCTGGTTGGTCTGTAACCAGACCCAATACCCACAGCCCCACAAAAAACTGAGTGACAAGATAAAAAACAAACTGGACCAGGAAAACAGTTTCACGGTGGGGAGGCATCCTTGTGCACGTTTACTGACGAAACCACAGACTGACTAGCCTAACGGATTACGCTGGCAAGTCAATCTGTTAACATCTGTAAAACCGTTACAGATTCGCCTCGGCAAAGGACGCCAGCCGGCTGCGAACCACGCCATTGAGATTGATGGTGGTACTGCCCTCAAAGTTTTTGAAACGCTCAACGATGTAGGTCAAACCAGAAGTGACAGCAGTCAGGTAATTACTGTCAATTTGCGACAGGTTACCGGAGCAAATCAGCTTAGTGCCTTCGCCACAGCGGGTGATGATGGTTTTCAGCTGCGCCGCGCTTAAGTTCTGACACTCATCTAAAAGCACTATCGCGTTCTGAATACTACGGCCGCGCATAAAATTCACCGACTTAAACTGAATATTGGCCTTATCCATGATGTAGTTGACGCTGGCATGCGGATGTTCGTCAGTTTTATGCAGCACTTCCAGCGAATCGGTGATAGCAGCCAGCCACGGCGCCATTTTCTCTTCTTCAGTTCCAGGCAAAAAGCCTATAGATTCAGCAATTTCCGGCGTGTTACGTGTCACAATCACTTTGTCATACATGCCGCGTTCAATCACCAGTTCCAGCGCCGCAGCCAACGCCAACAAGGTTTTACCGCAACCGGCCGGGCCGGTCAGGATCACCAGGTCCATATCCGGGTCCAATAACGCATTCAGCGCCATCGCCTGATAGACATTTTTCGGATGGATGCCCCAGGCATGGCGGTGCATCAGCCGTTCAAAACCCAAATCCAGCACTTTAATCTGCTGGTCCATGATGGCGACCACACGGCCGGCAAAAGTTTCGTGTTCATCGACCAGATATTCGTTGATATAAGCATTGGGTAATAAATTACGTGGCAAATAATGATAGGTTTCGCGGCCTTCGTTCTCGCTGCGGCAATCTTTGACCTGACTCCAGAAATCACCGGCGAATTTAAAATAACCTTTATACAAAAACCGCACATCATCAATCAGCTGGTCGGTGCGGTAATCTTCTACCAGCTTTAAACCGGCACCTTTGGCTTTGAGACGCATATTGATGTCTTTAGTCACTAAGATGACTTTGACCGGCGCTTTTTCCCGTTGCAAAAACAAAGCAGTATTGATGATCAGATGGTCGTTTTCGCCGCCGGGTAAACCAGGGATCTGGTCGCTGATATGATGGTCGTTCACGATAAACAAATGACCACTGGCTTTGCGCTCACCGTGTTGTGGCAGTTGAACTCCTTGCAGCATTTGCTCCGGCGTGGCGTCTTTTAGCACATCTTCCAGCGCGCGGATCGCGACGCGGGCTTCGCGGCTGACATCTTTGTGTTTGTCTTTAATATGGTCTAATTCTTCTAGCACTGTCATCGGGATGACAACGTCGTGTTCCTGAAAGTTTAAAAAAGCGAAGGGTTCGTGCAGCAGGATGTTGGTATCGAGGACGTAGATTTTTATGTCTTTACTTCTTCTTCGCGCCATATGCA
>CAMLRA010000195.1 GCA_946482325.1 uncultured Chromatiaceae bacterium
CGGTCAGGACCAGCTCTTTGCCGTCAGCATTCCGTTGCTCGACAATCAGACGTTTGCGGGTGTGCTCGAGGTGTCCGTCGATCTGAAAGCACTCACCGCGGCCATTGCGACCACGGATACTGATATCTCCCACCGCGTGTTACTGGACAGTCAACTGAAGAAGATTTGGGGAACCGGGGATGAACGCCCGCTTGGTCAGACTTGGTCGGTCAGTTCACAGTCTGATCCGGCGCCCCGGCACTATTTACATTACAGCTGGTTCAACAGTGCCGGCCCGGTAACGCTGACGCAAAATGCGGCGCATTTATTGTTATTGCACTCCATTACGCCGGGACAATGGCAACTTAAATATTTTGTCGATACGGACGCTTTTGCGCAGCGTTATTATTTGTTCCTCGCCATTGCTATGCTCGTGGCTTTGTTGTTGTTGGAAGCCATCACTGCGCTTTCGCGTGCTTTTATTGGCCGCTACACCGCAGCACTGGAGCAACTGGCAGAAAATGCTTCCGGCTGGCAACCCGACGAGGTGCCACAGCCGCGCTTGAGCTTTCAGCAATCGGCCAAAGAAATTGAAACTTTGGCCAACACCCTCAGTGAAATGCAACACCGGGTCCGGGCATCGCGCCGGGCAATGCAACACTCGATGCAGCAAATAGTCACGCTGAATAACGATTTAGAACAACGCGTACAACAACGCACTGAAGAACTATCCAAAGAGCGTGATAAAGCGACACAACTCGCGTCAATTAAAACCCGTTTCCTTGCCAATATGAGCCATGAGATCCGCACCCCTATTACAGTGATCAAAGGCTTCACCGAACAATTAATCGGAAAAGTCAACGCGGATGAATTACCTTTGCTGCAACGAATTCAACAGAACACAGCACATTTGCAGCGACTGGTGGATGACATTCTTGATACTGCCAAAATCGACGAAGGCAAAATGACGTTGGAACTCCAGAAGGTGCCGCTGCATAGCTTTATCCAGGATTTGACGCACAATATCAGCAGCTTAGTTGCGCAAAAGCATTTACAGTTAGTCACAAAATACCAAGTGAACCATCATTTATCAGTGATGGCGGACCCATTTCGGCTGCGGCAAATCTTATTGAATTTACTGAGTAACGCCATCAAATTCACCGCTCAGGGACAAATCACTCTGGATCTGCGGCAAAGCGCTGATGGCAGTGTTGAGATTGCAGTCACCGACCAGGGGATTGGGATTAGCACCGAACAGCTCGGGCAGTTGTTTTCAGCGTTTTCACAAGCGGATAGCAGCACCAGCCGTAACTTTGGCGGCACCGGTCTGGGGCTTTATATCAGCCGCCAATTGGCCGAAGCTATGCAGATGCACATTGAGGTCGTCAGCGCACCGGACCAAGGGTCTACTTTTACCCTGAAGATCCCTCCATGTTTAGTCTCATATACCGACACAACCTCACAAGCCCCGGTTCAGACTGATCAAAATGTTCATTTAACGCCGGCACGGCTGTTAGTTGTCGACGATGTCGCCGATATCCGCGCATTAATCTCATTCTATCTGGAACAACAGCCGCTGACTCTTAGTTACGCAGCTGATGGAAAGGCCGCCGTGACTTTGTGCCGCCAGCAATCCTTTGATTTAATTCTGATGGATCAACAAATGCCAGAATTGGACGGATTCCACGCGGCCCAGCAAATCCGGGCGCTGGGTGTGCATTGCCCGATTATTTCGCTCAGTGCTGATGTGTTTGAAGATGCGGACAAAATACTGACTGACGTGTTTGATTTGACGATGACAAAACCCTTTTCAAAACAGCAACTGCTCGATGCAATAGCAGGTTTTCAAAGGCCAGTTGCTGCTCCCGCGTTACCACCAGTCGTGGCAGGCCCCGCAGATATACGTGCGCCGGATGACGACGGGCTCCTGCTGGAGTATCGCCAATCCTTAGCTGCATATGCAGACCAAATCGGGCAATTGGTGGCACATCAAGAGTTAGCTACCTTAAGCCGCTTGCTCCACCAAATCAAAGGGACTAGTGCTTGCTTTGGTCTGACAGACATTAGTGATGCGGCACAACTGGCTAATCAAGCTGTAAAATCCGGAACTTTAGATACCAGTGCCCTTCGGCAGCTGACCAGACTATTGCAGCAAGCCACAGGATAATACAATTTACCAGTCTGGCATTTTGTTTCTTAACACCTGAAGTTTAAATGACCTTCATCAGGCGCTGCGTGATTTCCTGCAAAGATAAGACGTGACTCACGGCACCGAGTTTAATGGCTTCTTTTGGCATACCAAATACAACGGAACTGGCTTCATCCTGCGCATAAGTATCGGCTCCGGCTGCTTGCATTTCTAATAATCCGCGGGCCCCATCATCGCCCATGCCCGTCAGTATAAAACCCACAGCGCCGGCACCCACCTCTTTCGCAATTGAGCTAAACAGCACATTCACCGATGGTTTATGTCTGGAGACCGCCGGCCCGTCCCGGACGACGGTATATAATTCGTTCCCACGTTTTTCCACCTGAAAATGCAGATTGCCTGGTGCTATGTAGGCATGTCCGGGATGCATCAGCTGATTGTCCTCGGCTTCCACCACAGTTAATGCCGAGATTTGGTCCATACGCTCAGCAAAAGCTTTGGTAAACGTAGCCGGCATATGTTGAACAATTGCAATCGGCGGCACGGTGGCAGGCAACTGACGCAAGATAAATTCAAGCGCCTGAGTGCCGCCCGTTGATGTCCCTATCGCCACCAACTTAGCCTTCGCCGATGCCTGGTTATAAATCGATTTGCTGAGCAATTGATGTTGCGCAGCAAGGGTTAATTTTTCGGTCTGCGGTTGTCGGATCACCCGGGCTGTTGCGGCATTTTTGACGGACTGGACGATTTCGCGTCCAACCCTGATTAAATCTTCTCTGGACGACATCATGGGTTTAGCGAAAATACTGACTGCGCCAGCGGAGAGCGCTTCCACTGAGCTTCTGGCACCGTGCATCGTCAGAGAGGAACAAATAATCACGGGTAGTGGCCGACTACGCATCAAGGACCGTAAAAAAGTGAGACCATCCATGCCTGGCATCTCTATATCAAGTACCAATACATCAGGCCATTGCTGCTCCATCGCCCGCATTGCAAAGATTGGATTACTGTGTGTACCAATCAACTCCAACTCAGGGTCAGCTGAGAGGACCTGGCCGAAGGTTTGGCGAATCACGGCAGAATCATCTACCAGCATTACATTGATTTTATTTTTCATATCGGCCTGCCTTTTTTGTCGAAAGCCGCGATTTAACCGCATGTTGCAATAGATTTTTATCCAGCCGGACCCGGCCATCCTGCAAATCGACCATTAAATGCCGGTAACAATGCCCGCCGGTATCTTGCGCCATGACAGTGGCATCCAACTCGGTCAGTAGCGACTGTAACTTTTGTAGATTTTGTGCTCCAACGCACAGCATTTGTTCAGACACTGTGGATATTTTCGTTGTCGTTGCCAGCCCAAACATATCGCCTCCTCCGTACAATTGCAGTTCACACTGCCGCAAGGTCGCACCATATCGGGATAATTCACTGACAAATAACCAGATAGATTCATCAACAAAACGCCCGCTTAAAGCACTGATTTGCGGTAACCTGCGGGTTGGTAACAGCGAATGACTGACGCCAAGCCAACCAACTTCAGGCAATAAAGCCACCAGGCTGACACAAGAGCCTAAAATCGTTGTTAATTTGCCTGACCGGCACTTGCCGGTCCAAAGCTCGCCGGGATTGAGAAAAATATGCTGACTCATGCCTGAGCCAACCGATAAATCGCAGGCTTCACCGGCACCAGTGCATCTGTAATGCCATTGAGGCTTTCAGAGTGTCCGACAAATATGAAACCATCTGGCTGTAATACTTTCAGCAGATGATTAATAATGGTTTTTTTACCGTCGGCATCGAAATAGATCAGCACGTTACGCAAAAATATCAGGTCATACTTTTTCCTGCGCGCGACGGGTTCCATCAGGTTATGCGCTTGCAAACTCAGGCGCTGGCGCAGGCACTCATCGACCAGCAAATAACCATCAAACTGTCCATGTCCTTTTAAGCAATACTTGCGTAAAAATGCAGTAGAGACTTCTTTTGCTCTTGATAAGGGATAGAGCCCCTGCGCGGCGGTCGCCAGCATTCGGCTTGACAGGTCACTGGCATCGACCTGCCAGGGTTTGTCGCCTAAGTGCTCGGCGAGCGTCATCGCTATGCTGTAAGGCTCTTCACCAGAAGAACAGGCGGCACTCCAGATCTGCGGAATATGGCCGGGCCATCCCTGCTGCAGTAATTCCTGCAAAAAATCAAAGTGACGTTGTTCACGGAAAAAATAGGTTTCATTGGTCGTCAGTAAATCGACAGCTAAACGGCGTTCAAGCTGATTCACATCCTGCGTGATGAATTGCAGATATGTGCCGTAATTGTCTAATTGCAAGGCTTTTAAACGAGGGGCGAGACGCCCGCAGACCAAACTGCGTTTATTCACGCCGAGCCGGATCCCCGACTCAGCGTAAAAAAACTGGCTGATCGCGGCAAAATCTCTGTCACTGATAGCCTGTATGCTCATTTGCGGCCTCCGGTTTAAAACCGGCCAAAACTGTTTGGATCTAAAGCGGTGGAACCTCGGGTCAGACGTGTGACATTTGAACCATGCCCGGCCTTACCTTGTGTTGGGCGGGACAGTGGGCTGATACTTTGTCCGTCGTTATTGTCGAGCTGAAAAAAGCTCACCAACTGCATCAGCATTTCCGCCTGACCTGACATTTCCTCAGCCGTGGCAGCCAACTCCTCACTGGCAGAGGCATTTTGTTGCGTCGCTTGAGTGACCTGAGACATAGACTCATTGATTTGTCCCACCCCAGCTGACTGCTCGTCCGATGCTGACGCAATTTCCTGCACCAATTCAGACGTTTTTCCGATGGCAGGTACAATTTCTTTGAGCAGATCGCCGGCGCGCTCAGCCTTT
Source organism: uncultured Chromatiaceae bacterium (assembly GCA_946482325.1). Next base: position 4,986 of record CAMLRA010000195.1, read on the forward strand.
TGCACAGATCCACTGGCCAGTTCGGATATCTCCTGCGCAGCCACTTGCGAGCGCTCGGCCAGTTTACGGACTTCCGCGGCGACCACAGCAAAGCCTTTGCCGTGTTCACCGGCTCTGGCTGCTTCAATTGCCGCATTTAAGGCAAGCAGATTGGTTTGGTATGCAATGTCGTCGACAATCCCGATTTTCGACGCAATTTGTTTCATCGCCTGCACAGTATCAACCACCGCCCGTCCGCCTTCGGCGGCTTCGCCTGCGGCTTTAGACGCCATGCCGTCTGTGATTTTGGCATTATCTGCATTTTGCGCGATCGACGCAGTCATCTGCTCTACAGCAGCCGATGTCTCTTCAACTGAAGCGGCTTGTTCACTGGCTCCCTGGGCCAGCGATTGTGCTGTTGACGATACTTCGGTGGATGCCTGCGCAAGGGCTTCTGAATTCGAACGGACGTCAGCGATAATGCGGCGTAAACTTTCAATGGTCCCGTTGACACTCTCTTTAAGTTCGGAATATACCCCCTCATAATTACCCTCGACCATGACGGTCAGCTTGCCTTGTTGCAAACCATTCATGACATTGGCAGTTTCCTGGATTGGTTTTTCTGTAAATGACAAGACTTCGTTAAAGCTATCGATCATCTCACGGAAGGTATCTGCAAAGCCGCTACCATCGACGCGATATTGCAAATTGCCGGATTTTGCACTCTGGACAACCGCAGCCAACAAGCCGGCTAAACGCAGTAAATTGTCTTTGGTTGCATCCGCCGCTTCGGTGATGGCCGCTTTTTCATTCGGCAGTCTTGCCATATCGTTGCCGAAGTCACCGATGCCATAGGCAGTGGTCACTTTGACATAGTCTTTCATCAGATCGACATGCGATGTCACCAAGCGATTGATTTGCCCACAAACGGAACTGAACGAACCGGAAAAATCACGCTCATTCAGCAGAACACTGCTAAAACCTTCGTCGTGCTTTGTTGTCATCTGAGCTATTGCCGCGGCCAGCTGATTCAACACGTCAGTTAGAATCTGTGAACATTCAGCCAACTCCCCGAGCAGTCCTTCGGCTTTGACCTGCGGGCGAACCAACAAATTGCCTTCACTGACGGCGCGGATCACCGACAGAATGTCCCGTAACACCGAATCGAGCTGAGTCAATAACTGATTGGACAGTAACGCAATATCCCGGCCTATCCCGTCCAGCGCTTCAGTATTAATGAGCTGAGAAAAATCACCGCGTGCCGCCGCCGTAAACGAATGACTAAATTGCGCGGCGAGTAACTTTTCCCTCTGTAGTTCTGCGGTCAGGTCCTGCCATTCGAGGACAGTGCCAATACGTTG
>CAMLRA010000196.1 GCA_946482325.1 uncultured Chromatiaceae bacterium
GCGCGCTAAAGCTGATGGAAAAAATCAGCGACAAATTATTCAGAGCATCCGCCAGGTGAAGAATCAGACCAAGATCCAGGCAAGCTCCCAAGACAACAACCCACGCAATACCGGGATGACTATCTCGGTGATCAGCGTCAAAGCGCCATTTCAGGGCAACAAACAGCTCGCCTGGCTGAATTATTATCAGCCGCCGTTTTATTGTTTTGGTGTGCGTCACACCGAACGCATCCGGCAGTGTGTGGAACAGCGTCAGCAAGCGCAGCAACGTTTTGAACAGCAATATAACGAGCGGCAACCCAGCCAAACCAATAACTTGTCTGACCAGTAACAGTCAGATATGCTGTGGCCCGGTTTTTCTGTTTTTGCGGAGTCACAATGCGCGTCACAATGAAACAAGCTCAGCGCATGTTGTTTTGGTTCGGTCTGCGGTATATCCCGCTGATTGGCTTTTGCAGCCCGAAGATCCGCGAAATGTCGGACACCCATCTCGCGGTCAGCATGCCGCACACCTGGCGCACGAAAAATCATCTGGGCAGTATTTATTTTGGCGCGCTGGCGATTGGCGCCGACTTGGCCGGCGCTTTTTTGGTGTTCAGCAAAGCGCGTGAGCGCGGCATTAACGCCAATTTTGCCTTTAAAGATGTCAAAGGTGAATTTTTAAAACGGCCGGAAGCAGAAGTCTGGTTTCGCAGTAACGACGGCGCGCTGATCGACGCGATGATGGACGAATCTATCGCCACCGGCCAACGCATTAATAAAACCGTCAGTATCACAGTCACCTGCCCTTCGTTACATGGCGACGAGCCGATGGCCAGATTTGAGCTGACGCTATCGGTCAAAGCAACGCGGAAAAAGTAACCGGATGCCGGCTCAGCCGGCCGCCTGGCGTGGCTGCAAACCGGCGATGTGTGGCATCACGTCACGGATAAATTGCATAAAATGAGTGAGCCGCGCCGGATAATAACGGGCATAAGGGTATACCAGATACACCGGCAACGCAGACGCCTGCCACTGCGGAAACACCGCCTGCAGCGTGCCGTTTTCCAGCTCCTGACTGACCACCCAACGTGACACCAATGCCGCACCAAGACCAGCTTTGGCCGCGTCGCGGATCACATATAAATTGTCAGAGCTGAGCCTGGGTTTAATGGCAAACCGCACCGTCTCCGCTTGATCCAGCCGATTTAAACACACTTCGCGACGGTAATAAGTACTGAACGCCAACCAGGGTAGCTGCGCCAAATCACTGACCTGCTGCAGTGGCGGACTCGCCGCCAGCAACGCCGGTGCCGCCACCACCAGCCGTGGCACTTCGGCCAGCAACACCGCCACCAGCGATGGGTCGGTGACCGGACCGACATGAATAGCACAATCGACCTGCTCGGCCAGAAAATCCGGCGCCTGATCATTGAGGCTCCAGTCGATGTGTAACTCCGGCCACTGCGCCAGATAGGACAGCAAAGGCGCCAGCAACTGTTCGCGGCCAAACGCATGTGGTGCCCGCACCCGCAACGAACCGGACGGTGTCGCCGAGCGCACGTTCAGATCATCAGTCAGCGCCTGCCAGTCTTGCAGCAGTTGCCGCGCCCGTTGATAACAACGTTCGCCTTCGTCAGTCAGCTTCAGCTGATGGGTAGTGCGCAATAACAGCCGGCAATCCAGCAATTGTTCCAGACTGCGCAATCGCCGGCTGACCGTCGGCTGACTGGTGCCCAACTGCCGGGCCGCCGCCGACAAACTACCGGTCTCGACAATGCGCACCAGGGTTTGCAGCAGTTCTATTCTGTCTACGCTAAATATTTCGGCTTTGCTCATACTAATAACGTATAGCAGTTGTGCCAGCCAGGCAACTACCAGTGCCAAGGCCGACGCTTTAGCATGCAGCCCATTCTCAGGCATACCCTGTTTTGGAGTCTCTGATGCACACTATTGCTTCGACCGAACCGGCCCCAACGCCGGCCTTGTCCTTTGGCAAATTGCTGGCGCTGGCCGGCGCCACCGGCAGCAGCGTGGCGGCGATTTATTACAGCCAGCCCATCCTGCCGCTCATCAGCGCTGAACTTGGCAGTTCAGTCCGGCAAATCAGCCTGGTACCAACCCTGACCCAATTTGGCTACGCTCTTGGCATTTTATTACTGGTGCCGCTCGGCGACCGGTTTAACCGGCGTAACCTGATCTTGAGTAAAAGTTTGCTGCTGGCGTTGACGCTGTTGGCTTTTAGCTTCAATAGCGGACTGCAAGGCTTGTTGATTCTCAGTTTGTTGATTGGCCTGCTGGCGACAGTAGCACAGGACATAGTGCCGGCCGTGGCGGCCTTATCCGATCCGGCACGGCGTGGCCGCACAGTCGGCACTGTGATGACCGGGTTATTGCTCGGCATTTTGTTGTCCAGAACGGTCAGCGGTCTGGTCAGTGCCTGGGACGGCTGGCGTCTGCTATATCAGCTGGCCGCGCTGAGTATTTTGGCCAGTGGTATGCTGACCTGGGCCATGCTGCCGGCGTTGCCCGGTGACCGCAGCCTCAGTTATGGCCGGTTAATGAGCTCAATGTGGAGTCTGTGGCGGCAATATCCGGCGCTGCGTCGGGCGGCCCGGGCGCAGGCACTGTTTTCTGTTGGCTTTGCTGCGTTCTGGTCGACACTGGCATTGCTGCTGGCCGACCAGTTTCAGCTCGGTAGCGCCGTTGCTGGTGCTTTTGGCCTGGCCGGCGCCGCTGGTGCGCTCGCGGCGCCACTGGCCGGAGCCGCTGCAGACCGGCAAGGCGCCGGCAAAGTGACTTTATGGGCCGGTTTGCTCAGCGCCATCAGCTTTTTGCTGATGTATGCGGTCAGCTGGCTGCCGGCCAGCCTGGCGCTGCCATTATTAGTGCTGACCGTGATTGGTTTTGACCTCGGCGTGCAGACGGCGCTGATCGCCCATCAGTCCATCGTTTACAGTCTGGCCCCTGCTGCCCGCAGCCGGCTGAATGCGCTGCTGGTCAGCTGGATGTTTGTTGGCATGGCCAGTGGCTCTGCCGGTGCCGGTTTGCTGTATAGCCTGGACGGTTTTCCGGCAGTGATTAGCCTGGCGCTCATCGCCACTCTGGCCGGTGTCTGGCTGCGATTTGTGGTCCGCCAGCAGCGCTGACGGGACAGAGCTCAGGCGGGCGGGTGCTTGCATCAATTGCAGCCCGCAGCAGTTCTGCGTACACTGCGGTTTTTGTTGGCAGAGCCCGTTTTCAGAGAATTTCCGCATGCAACATTTACCCGGCAACCTGTTTATTCTGTCTGCGCCAAGCGGTGCCGGCAAATCGAGTTTAATCAATGCTTTACTGGCACAACATGCCGACATGCAACTGAGTGTGTCGCATACCACCCGCGCACCGCGTCCCGGTGAAACTGATGGTGTGCAGTATCATTTTGTTAGTGTCGAGCAGTTTAAACAGTTGATTGCCGAAGGGGTGTTTCTGGAGTGGGCCGAAGTTTTCGGCAATTATTACGGCACCTCTCGCCGTGCTATTGAAACTGAACTGGCCAAAGGCCGCGATGTGTTTCTCGACATCGACTGGCAGGGCGCTCAGCAAATCCGGCCACAAGTGCCCGGCGTGTTGTCGATTTTTATCCTGCCGCCGAGTGTGGCCGAGCTGGAAAAGCGCTTAAATGGCCGCGGCACGGACAGTGCAGAGACCATCGCCAAACGCATGCAGCAGGCGCATAGCGAAATCAGCCATGTCACTGAATATGATTATGTTTTGATCAACGATGACTTTCAGCAGTGCCTGCAACAGTTTGCCGCTGTGGTGCTGAGCCAGCGACTGACGCTGGCCAAGCAGCAGCAAAAGCAAACGACCTTGTTCGCCAGCCTGTTGGCGACACCGGCAAAATAGCGTACACTAATCGGCTTTGAACGAATCAGTCTTATCCCGGAGTGCAAAATGGCTCGCGTAACAGTCGAAGATGCAGTAAATCAAATTGGTAACCGTTTTGACCTGATCCTGGTCGCCGCACGCCGCGCCCGTCAGCTCTCAGTGGAAGGCAAAGAAGCGATGGTTGACATCGAAAACGACAAATCCACAGTGGTCGCCCTGCGCGAAATCGAAAAAGGCCTGATCACTGCCGACATCCTGGATCAACAGGAACGTCGTGACCAGCTGCAACAGGAAGCATCTGAAATGGCCGCAGTAGCCGCCATTATCGGTTCAGATCACTAATCCTGCCCTATTGCCAACGGGGTCTCCCGTTGGCAAGCCTTGAAATTCCACGTATATTTGATTCTGTAAACGGATATAACCCTGATATCCTGGCCCGGAGTCTCACACTGTGTATTTATTTGAAGGTCTGAAACAACAGATCAGCGCGTACTTGCCTCCTGAGCAGGTTGCCCTGGTGCAACAGGCCTATATCCTTGCGCGCGATGCGCATGCGCCGCAATTTCGCAGCAGCGGCGAGCCCTATATTACCCACCCGGTCGCCGTCACCAGTATTTTGGCTGACATGCGGATGGATCACGAAACACTGATGGCCGCTTTGTGCCACGACGTGATTGAAGACACCGAATACAGCTTTGACGACCTGAAGCAACGTTTTGGCAGCACTGTGGCCGAACTTGTACAAGGCGTGTCGAAACTCGACAAAGTAAAATTTAAAGATATCAAAGAGTTCGAAGTCACTAACCTGCAAAAAATGTTTCTGGCGATGACGCAGGACATCCGGGTCATTCTGATTAAACTGGCTGACCGCACTCACAATATGCGAACCATCGGCGCATTAAAACCGGAAAAACGCCGCCGTATTGCCCGCGAAACCTTAGAGCTTTACGCCCCGATCGCCAACCGGCTCGGTATTCACAATATCAAAAATGAGCTGGAAGACTGGGGTTTCCGTGCTTTATATCCGATGCGCTACCGCGCGCTCGAAACCGCAGTGAAACAGGCACGTGGCAACCGCAGCGAAATTATCGACAAAATTCAGAACGAAATTTCCGCGCGCATTCGTGATGCCGGCATCAACGCCGAAGTCAAAGGTCGGGAAAAACACCTGTACAGCATCTACCGCAAGATGAAAAGCAAAGAGCTGATGTTCAACGACGTGATGGACATTTATGGCTTTCGCGTGGTGGTCGACAGTGTTGACTCCTGCTACCGCGTGCTCGGCGTCGTGCATAACCTGTACAAACCTATTGAGATCCGTTTTAAAGATTACATCGCCATTCCAAAGCAAAACGGTTATCAGTCGCTGCATACATCGCTGATTGGCCCACACGGTATACCGGTGGAGATCCAGATGCGCACCCGCGATATGGACGAGATGGCCGACAATGGTATTGCCGCACACTGGAAATACAAAAAGTCCGGCGAACAGGGCGACAGCGCCGCGCAAATCCGCGCCCGGCGCTGGATGCAAAGCCTGCTGGAAATTCAGCAAAGCGCCGGCAACACCTACGAATTCGTCGAAAATGTCAAAACCGAGCTGTACCCGGACGAGCTTTACGTCTTTACACCGAAAGGCAAAATTGTTGAGCTGCCGATTGGCGCCAACGCCGTCGATTTTGCCTACGCCGTACATACCGACATCGGTAATAAGTGCGTTGGCGTGCGGGTCGACCGCAAACCTTATCCGCTGACCAAAGCCTTAGAAACCGGCCAGACCGTGGAAATCATCACCAGCCCTGGCGGTAAACCCAATGCCAGCTGGCTGAACTATGTGGTGACCAGCCGCGCTATTATGAGCATCCGCAATTTCCTGAAAAAGCAACAGCAAAGCGAAGCGGTGGCGCTGGGTAAACGCCTGCTCGGCTCAGCGCTTGGTGAAGTCAAAATTGAGACTATTGCACCGGAGCGCATCGAACGGGTGCTGGCGCATACCACGAAAAAAACCCTGGACGAACTCTACTCCGATATCGGCCTTGGCAATCAGCTGCCTATCGCCGTGGCGCGCCGGCTGCTCGGTGAATTTGATGAAGCAAGCCCCGTCGCAGCGCAAGTCGTCAGCGATAATCCGTTGCCATCTAAAGTCAAAGCGGTGATTGTTGGTTCAGAAGGTTTACTCACTACTTTTGCCAAGTGTTGCCGGCCTATTCCGGGTGACCCTATTGCCGCCAGTGCGTCGCCGGGCAAAGGATTAAATGTGCACCGAGCTGAATGCCGCAACATTCGCGGCTGGGAAAAAGAACCAGGTAAATATTTCCCGGTGAAATGGGATCAAACCAGCGACAAACAGTTCCTGGTTGATATCCGCATTTTTATTGTCAACAAACAAGGCATGTTGGCCAAACTCACCACAGTCATCGCGTCGCAGGATTCGAATATTCAGGACTT
>CAMLRA010000197.1 GCA_946482325.1 uncultured Chromatiaceae bacterium
AGTTCGATTGATGGATTTGAAAGTGCAATGTCTGGATTTTTTAAGATGATATTTTTGCTTAATGAAACTGTTGATACTTCACGAGAGTAATTGAGCTTATATAAGTCGATATGCGGATTACTACGACAGTTCAGGTAATACAAGGCTATCAGGGCTGTTTTCAGGCCGTAACCGGAGTTTTTAGGAGTTTGCGTTCCGTCGTTCATCACACGAGTTAAGTTCAAAGAGACATAGGCGCGATTCTCAATGAATAAGTACTGCGGGTGTCTGATGAGCATCCGCTTGAACGTTCTCTGATTCACACCCTTGTTCCTCATCAACGATTGACGCACCTGGGCATCAGGTTCTGCTTTGTTGCGAAGCGACAGCTTGAGTTTATGTTCAGGCTCAAGCTGCTGAAGGATGGGTTTGATGTTTTTGATAAAGTCCTGCAGGCGTTTTTTGTAAAAGAAGCGGAAATCACTGAATTTGCCAGGACATACCCAAACCACATAGCTGGCCGCGGCAAGCACCATCGATTGTTTCGTCGGTGTGAGCATGTGATAAATCTTAAATATTTGCTGAGTCAGCGCAGCGTCCCGACGATGGCATGGCCAGATTGGCAATCTGACATGCGGGCAATTTATTGGTTTGTCGTTATTTTGAAAGTGGTGGTCGTACTGCTGGCTACGCCTTTTCAGCGGTTTTTTCTGCGCAAGCTGATGTAAAGCCTCGACTGCAGCCTTGAGCTTGTCGATATCCACAAGAAATCTCTTCGCGACATCCTCAAGTGATACTTGCGCAAAGTTGTTCTGATAAAAGTGTAGCGCCTGGTAAAACCTGCTGTCTGAGAGGCCATAGAAATGGTCATGAATTTTCTCGCGAAGAACCTGCGTTTTGGTTGTTTCGGGAATTGCATGACAAAACGGCTGAAGCTGTTTTGCGACCAGCCCGCCCAAGTGGCCTTGCTCCAAATGGCGAAACACCTTGCGCCGGTTAAGCCCCAGCAATTCAATTTCCCGCTCACGGCAGAAATGATGGTCGCGCCAACACTCAGCAACAGAGGCCCAGTGCATCGAATGTAAGTAGTGAAAAGTAGTGATTGATGGTCCAGAGTGCCCGGTCATCAGACTGATGGCATGCAGAACCTTTCGATTCGCCGCGCCAGGCTCTTGGTGAAAATACTTTGCTTTTGCTGCTGTGAGATGAGCCATCAGCGGATGTTGCAGCTGCGTTTTTAGGGGGAACGCATGCGGATATTTATCCTGTTGCCAGTACCAGTAAAGCCAGGTCACAAAGCTATGGCGCAACCGGTGGAAGCGAAAGGTTGAGTCGTCTGTGATGATTTGCAGCAACTGCACCAGAGCGCCAAATAGTTGTTCATCCGGATAAAGCTCTGCATGGGCATTGTTTTGTGAAAACAGATACTGCGCGCCCTGCCCGTTAAAAACCCGCGACTTCATAAAATCAAACAGCAGCGCAATTTCATCAGCTGTCGCTAAGAGCCCCAGGGGCACACGACGTGTAGCGGAGGTTGATTTCAGCCCACGCTCTTCGTGGGGCCTGACGACAACCACCACTGAGTGTGGCAGCCACTGCTGCTCGCTAACACGCTGAATTTCGATATCGGTAAAGCGCAGCATGTAGGCTTCACTGCGCCGGAGGCCGCAGCGAAACCCTAACATGAGTAAAACGCTTTGCGCCTTTGCCACATCACTCGATTGCCCAGCTAAATACGCCATGGCTTGCCCATACTCCGCAGGCAGCAGGATATTGGCATCGACTAAAATCGCTTTGTCCCGCTCGCCTTTCACAATGGTTTGGCTAAACACGTAACTTTGCGCCAGACCATAGGTTTTCATCAGGTAGATATGAAAATCCCGCAAAATGCGGGCACGCTTGGTTTTACCCGCGATATTCGCCGCGCCGTCGATGATTTCGAAATACGCATCATCAATAGCTTCTGCTGAAAGTGTCTCGATTTTTTGCTCTTTGAATTGCCGGGCGAGTGGTTCAAAAATGCTACCGAGCAAACTTAGCAAACTCTTGGGCCGAATTTTGCCGGACCAATGACTTTGGTTCACCAATCGATGCGCCGTCCAGCCAATTAAATCACGAGTCACCGGCAATAAATTCGCATCCCTGTCCTCGGCGATTTTTCGGATTTCCTGACTGAATGCGGCAAGGCTTACTGCATCATTGCTCTTTTGACTTCGGCCTTTTGTGTTTTCCGCTTGCTGCAATGTTGTGGCGGCACTTCTTAACAGCCCCCGCACCTTTCTCATGTTGTCCGCACAGGAACTGAGCGCAGTCTGAGACTTGGTAAATTCGGGACGTTCTGTGCATTTGGGATTTATCCACTCTTCAACGTCGGCGGCTGCCTCATCTTGTCGCGGATATCGACAACCCAGTAACCGATAAAACGATACTGGGTCGAGCGTCAAGTTTGGCGCTTGGTCAGCCATGACCGGCAACAGGCATGGCGTTATATTGAGAGACAACCGCGCTAGCATTAAATCCTGCAACGCAGTTGTGGACATCGTTGCAAGTTCAGCATGACCCTCGCGACGGAAAAAATCGCGCAAACATTTTTGGTGTGCCAAGCCAAGCGGGAGCTGCATGATGTGTTGCTTCGCTTGATAAAAAACATTCAGTAACAGCAATGACACGGGATCTGGCAACCACAGCTGGGTTTCACCCGCTTTTCCGGTAAGCTCAAACCAAATCACTTCGTGATGACAATATGGGTTGCCCTCTAAAAGCGTCGTGAGTAACGCGCTTTGTAAATCATCCCGCAGCAAACCACCAAAACGCATCGCACAGTAAAGCAATCGCCCCAGGTAGACAGTCCAATCCGAAGTTTTCCAGAAGCGTGCACTAACATCGGCATTAAGATTAAACAGTTCTTTTGAAGCATATTCCTGAAGCAGCTTGCGGTCACACTGTTCCAGCAGCGGCAACAACTTTAGGTTCCCCTGACGTAATGGCGGTTTTGGCCGCCTGATTTGCACTGGCTCACGCAGTTTGAGGCCGTAAAATTGCGGATTGTTTCGATGCGAAATGATGTAATCGTTCAGATGCTTTAACAGCCCAATCGCGGAATGCGTGCGACTTTTCGCCTTTTTGGTCTGGTCACCCGGAGCGCTGAAAATGGCCCAGAATAGATTGTCGTAGTCCGTTTGGGTGAGTCTTACTACATCACTGTGAATGTGTCCCGCGATCTCCCGCACGACATCCTTCATGATTGTAATTAACTCAGCTGGCAAATCTCCAAACTTCATGCGCAAAGCCCGGTTATAGCGCGAATATTCAGCTTTTGAATCAACTTATCCAGCCGCGGATTTAGCGCCTGTCGGATATCGGTCAATGATAGCGTTGATTCGGCATGCCAAAAATGCTCCCCCAGATTGCCATGCCCGAGATAGGCATCAATCATTTCAGCGGGGACGCGTTCCATATCAAGATATGAGCGCAAAAAACGTCGGTGGCTGTTGGCAGGTAAATCTAACCATGGCGCCAGCAGCTCGGCATATTGCTTTGGCCGAAACGCTGATATCGCCACATGGACAACACTACCTGCCACTTTTGGCTGAGCCCCTGAGTTACTGAAGAAAAAAGGCGTCGGGCACTGCAGCGATTGCCATTGTTCCAGCATCCCAATCCGGTGCAGCCGCCCGGCAATGGCGTTGATATGGTTTTGATAGCTCTCGGCAATTTGGATAGCGACTGAATGCACTGGCATGATGCGGCTATGGAACTCATCTTCGGTGTCTTTATCACGAAGCACCGTCACGTCGGCACCATGAAGAATGTCGCTAAAACGGATAAAACCTTGATGCGTGGGCCGAAGCCCGGTCAGTAACCCCTGGCAGAGAATGCAATAGACGGTGAATTCATTGTGAAAGAGCTGCCAATTATCATCCTGAAGGAGCGCCTTTCTGCGCTGCTCAAGCCGCGCCCGCAGCCCAGCAATGGCATGGACATATTGCTGCTCGGTCGGTAGATATCGACAGCCGAGTGACAATAGTGGCGTGTGCACAGGACTATCTGATTGCACGAAGTTCAAATTCACGCCAGAGCTTTCCGACATCTCCAGGATTAACTCGCGATATCGGGCCCGAATTTCAGCAACAGGCAGCGCGGTGTAATAAAGTCTCGCCTGACTGCCAGGAGCTGGTCTGCCGAACATCAATGTGGCCGTCGCGCTCCCATAGCGCTGACAAGCTCGGATAAATAAATGATTGGCTACCTGCGATAAAGAGATATCTCGAAGCTCGCCACGGCTCCCCAGCCACTGGAAATCCTCGGCGCGCACCCACATTTGGAGATTGTCGAATAAACGGTCAGTTCGGTGATACCAATTGTCGTCGATGTCAGCGGCCAACCAGCCTGCCAATTCATCCGGAAACGGAAGCTTGATACCGTTTGCAAGCGGGGTTGCCAGTACATCACGCATCGTTTGTTGGTAGTTGATGGCAAATGCCGGGAGCCCAACTTCAGCGCCATCTGCGCGCAGATAAACAGCCTCGAATTGATTCTCACTGAGGCTGCTGCTCACTTTTGAGAATTTGAACCCTTGGCTATCTCTGGCACAAAACAGCATCAGCAACACACATTTGGCTACTTCTTTGTTTTCCGAGTTCGCCCCCAGGCAAACAGTTAAAATGTGCCTCAGCTGAATATCAGACAATGACTGAAAGGAAGATGGTAGGTACTGATGTTGGCGTTCAATCCGCTTTCGCACTGCACCGGCCAGACGCTTGCCATGAAATGCGGTGATGTAATGCTCCATCGGTTCATAATTGGTAAATACGAAAGCTTCTTGCGAAGGTTGTTCAAACAATTCCTCCCCTGCTGCAATTTCTGCCTCGCCGTAATCAGTCTCGACTAACGAGTACAGCGTATCTTCAGCGCCTGGTGTTTCCGCGAGAGTCTCCGGATACAGTAAGGCACTTCCGGTTAATGCGGATATGCCATGGTGTCCGATATCGCCAAGACTGCCATTAGCACCACCTTTGCCACGCCTTCTCGTTTTTCGCTTTTTCTCAGAACCAAGAGCGATGGTCAAAATTCTGATGACTTCGTTAATTTCGTAGTACAAATACTGATTCACCAACTCTGGATTGTCGGATTTGTATTGCCCCTGACCTTTCAAGTAGTTTGGTGGCATCGCACTATTGGCGACAAAGTAGCGCTTCAGGTCGTGTAAAAAATCAATAAAGGCCGAATAACTTGGACAGTCTCGGCAATCCGCTTGCTTCAGCCACTGCAGACCGACTGGATTGTCATCCGTTAAACGACGCATGGCAGTACTGATTTTATTAAAATCGTGCTGCTTGAAGGCATGAGCCCGACCGAAGTGCTTCAAAGTGACCTGACGAAAAGTGAAGAGGTACTGTCGCAACCAGTTAAAAAACGGCTGATTTTCAGCACTGTGCAAATAGAACAGCGGATAAAGCGGATGTAGACTCAAGGTTCCGCGCAGAGCTTTATCAAGCTTCGTAGTCTCCTGATTTCTTGATAGTTTTTCATGCTTTTTTTGGGTAGTAATGAAAGCATGGCAACGATGGGCCAGCTCTGCCAGACGGCTTGTCTCCTCAGCAACTTCGTCCAGGTTGCTTATATCCATCATCATCGGTAATTCGAAGGTCTCTTTGAGATTTTGAAACACACCGGCAATTCCGACTAAGCTCTCAGGCGCATCCAATCGCTCTAATAAAAACGGCAATAGCCGCCGGTCTTGCTCGTGTTCGAGCTGAAAAATCTCAAAGGCAAAAGTCCGATCAGTCATTGGTCTCATCAACTGCAGGCGAGAGGCTATCGTCTTTTACATAACGCAGATTACGGTATTTAGGCAGGCTACTCAGGGTGTCGCCGCTGACGTGCTTTTTAATCAGCCTCAGCTGCTCGAACACTTTATTCCCCAGCGAAAACAATAAAGGGCTACCGGCTACATCCAGTTCAGCCAGCTTGATAACCTCTGTAGTTTTGAGTTTTGGATGGATAACAACCGGGATGAAGTTGAGTTGCTGGGCGTCCTGCGCGGACAACACCCGCGCTGCACAAATCAGTTCATACAGCCGAAAGCCTGCAACAACCTGAAATTTATTTGAGTTATGTACCGCGTCATCTGTTGTTGCTGCAACTTTCGGCGCGCCGCGCTCGACCACGTGAATAGGATAGAGCCTCGCCAAAGCCAGTAATCCAGCCGGCTCAATATCCTTGACTGTCGCGGTGTAAGTCGCCGCATGTAACTTTTCAACAAGCTCTGCAGCCTTCGGATGTAG
>CAMLRA010000198.1 GCA_946482325.1 uncultured Chromatiaceae bacterium
AACGCACATTCGCCGATGGCATAAATATCCGCATCCGATGTCTGACACTGGTCATTGATGGCTATACCGCCGCGTTCACCGACCACCAGCCCGCTGCTGCGCGCAAGCTGGTCATATGGTCTGATACCGGCTGAGAACAACACCAGATCGGTCTCCAGCGCTGAACCATCCGCGAACTGCAGCTGATAGCGATTTTGAGTACCCGTCGCAATGGCTTGTGTGGCCTTGCCGGTATGCACTGTCACGCCTAGCTGCTGAATTTTCTGCGCGAGTAAAGCACCACCAGCTTGATCAAGTTGCACCGCCATCAACTGCGGCGCAAATTCGACCACATGAGTCTCAAGGCCAAGCTGTTTTAGCGCATTGGCTGCTTCTAACCCTAACAAACCACCGCCAATCACCACACCGACTTTGCTTTGTGCAGCGCTTGCTTCGATGTTCTGTAAATCCTGTAAAGTGCGATAAACCAAACAATGCGGTTGGTCATTGCCCGGAATGGACGGTACAAAAGGATATGAGCCTGTCGCTAATACCAGCTTTTCATATGAGTACACCCGACCATCCCGACAATAAACCAGGCGTTCTGTGGGAACAATTCGCTCGACCCAACAATTCAGTTGTAAATCAACTTGCTGCTCCTGATACCATTGCTCCGTCGACATCGACAGTTCGGAAAAAGGCGTGCCAGTAAAGTAGGAGGACAAATAGACCCGGTCATAAGCCAACTGCGGCTCACCACACAATACCGTCACACTGCAGCCGGCATCGCGCTGGCGTAATTGTTCAATAAAATGATGTCCAACCATTCCGTTGCCGATCACCAGGATCTGCGTCTTCACTGTGTCCTGTAATGTCTGTTGCATGTTGCTTTCCCCTTGCCTTTGCCTGCTGAGCGTGCCCTCGGACTGTCATTTGCAGACAATAAAAAAAGCCCAGATCTCCCCTACTGTTTTGCAGGTTCAACTTGGGCTTCTTTGCCGGGGCAGAGTCTCGCTCTGCCTGAAATGTGTGACCAACCGGTCGTTACCAGATAAAAGAGTAAAAGCAGTAATCGGGCCAATTTAATATGCTTTTGAATTTACTGAATAAATCTAAATCCACCCCCTGAGCCGCTCAGGCTTTTTGCACTTTTTTGGGGAAGCAGTGCACCAGTTCGCAGCAACTACTCCTGATGGGGTATCAGGCTCCGGTTTGGAGCAATCTTTGATCTGGATCAAATTCCGGCCACAGCCAAAGCCTAACCTAAACACCATATCTAGTATCAAAAAAACAGAAGAACACCATATATGGGATCTTCAAGACCAAATCAGCTCAACACCACGGCCTGCGAAATTTTGTTGCAGGAGATCCCTGGGGAAGTCAGCCTGGCCTATCTGATCAGTGGCTGTACTTTGGGTTGTAAAGGCTGCCACAGCAGCGACAGTTGGTCCGCAGCAAATGGCGAGCCATTGACCCTAGACCGGCTAAATTCAGACTGTGAAAAATACCGGGGGCTTTTGAGCTGTGTGCTGTTTATGGGCGGTGAATGGCAAGCCGCATTCCTTGCGGAACTGCTGGATGAGTGTAGAAAAATGGGGTTACGGACCGCCCTGTATACCGGTCTTGCCTATTGTCCTACAGCGCTGCGGCCTCTGCTGGATTATGTCAAAACCGGCCCCTGGCAGGCAGAACTGGGCGGCCTCAATAACCCCAACAGTAATCAACGCTTATACGATTTACAGCGTCAGCTGTGTCTGAATCCATTGCTATGGCCAACACCGGCACCTGCTTATGCCGCAGTGCCTGCTTTTTCACCTCAATAAAAACTTAAAAAAGGAAATCATCATGCAAGTGCTGCCACCGGATCAACTCGCTCAAAAACTCGAATTTATTCAGCAATATGTATCAGCCGCGAACCCGGCTGATGGCTCGAAACTGGATGCCAACGCCAATGTGACACAGAAAAACATCGCTACGCTGGAAGCCGAGCTGATGAAAGACTGTTTTATTCAGGTCAATCGCGCGTTAGTCAGCAGCAAAATTGCCAGTTTATTCGGTCAGCCGCTGGCAGATGAATATCACCGACAGATTGAAGCGCATGAAATCTACGTTCATGACGAAACCAGCCTAAAACCCTATTGCGTCTCCGTCACCATGTATCCGTTTTTATTGGATGGCCTGACCAAACTGGGTGGAGAATCGCAGGCACCAAAACACCTGGAGTCTTTCTGCGGATGCTTTGTTAATTTTGTTTTTGCCGTATCGAGTCAGTTTGCCGGCGCCGTCGCAACCGTCGAATTCCTCACCTACTTTGACTATTTTGCCCGCAAAGATTATGGCGATGCTTATTTGACAACACACCGTCATCAAATTAAAAACCACCTACAGCATGTGGTCTACGCGCTAAATCAACCAGCGGCAGCACGCGGCTATCAGAGTGTGTTCTGGAACATCTCGGTCTACGACCAACATTATTTTTCCGCGATGTTTGGTGACTTTGTCTTTCCCGATTTCACTAAACCGGACTGGCACAGCGTGCAGGCCCTGCAACTGTTTTTCTTACGTTGGTTTAACCTGGAACGGATGAAAACAGTCCTGACTTTTCCGGTGGTCACGGTGGCGATGCTGACAGAAAATCAACAATGCAAAGACCGCGATTTCGCCAGCCACATTGCAGATGAGATGGCGCAGGCCAACAGCTTTTTTGTCTATCTGTCTGAAAATGCAGATTCTTTAGCATCCTGCTGTCGTTTACGCAGTGAAATCAGCGATAAGACTTTTTCTTATTCATTAGGTGCAGGCGGTGTTGCCACCGGTTCTATCAATGTGATCACGCTGAATATGAACCGGCTGATCCAGGATGGTCGTGACCTCGCAACAGAAGTCAGCAAAATTCAGCGTTATCAGGTCGCCTATCGTGCCTTGATGGAAGAATACAAAAATGCCGGCCTACTCACGGTGTACGATGCTGGTTTCATCAGTCTGGATAAACAGTTCCTGACCATCGGCATTAATGGCATGACAGAAGCCGCAGAGTTTCTGGGGCTCACTCCAGGTAATAATGCGCCTTATCTGGATTTCGTCCGCGCCCAGCTGAAAGTAATTTATGACGCGAACCGACAAGCGCGTGCGGACTATGGCTATATGTTTAATACCGAATTTGTACCGGCTGAAAATTTGGGGGTTAAAAACGCAAAATGGGATCGGGCCGACGGCTATATGGTGAACCGGGATTGCTATAACTCCTATTTCTATCTGGTTGAGGATGAACGAAGTAATCTTTTAGATAAATTTGTTCTGCATGGCAAAACCTTGCTGGAGTATCTCGATGGTGGCTCAGCGCTACATCTGAATCTGGAAGAAAAACTGCATGCGCAGGGCAACCTTGCTCTGTTGGATTTGGCAGCAAAAACAGGCTGTAACTATTTTTGTGTTAATGTCCGCATCACCTTATGCAACTGCTGTGAGCATATCGATAAACGCACACTGACAGCTTGTTCGAATTGCGGCAGCAACGATATTGATTACGGTACCCGTGTTATTGGTTATCTCAAACGGGTGTCGGCTTTTAGTAAAGCACGCCGGGCTGAACATCAGCGCAGGCATTACCACTTGCAATCCGCAGCAAAACAACAGCAGACAAGTGGCAGCCGCAATCGAGCAATAGAACTTCAAGCTGAAACTACTACTCCCTAATGAGTATTCAACTGCTCCCTTCGGGGAGCAGTTTGCCCTGTACTGATTTGCTATGCTGCGGACCTGTAAATTGAATTTTTACGAGAGACTCTGTTATGAGCTGCACACATCATCACCATCCTAAATCAGTCACCAGTGAACCTCTCATTGACAGCTACGCCAGTTTTATTGCTTTGGCGAATACACAACAGGAACCCCAGCGGCTGCTTTGGGTGTTTGCCCGAGCTGAATTACCCAATGGGTATACAGAAGCGCAAAAACAACATTTTCTGCAGGGCCAAGGCGGTGCTTTAGAGCCGGTACTGTGCGTCGACAAACTGCCGTCTGAAGTCACTGATTTTGTCAGCCTGGTGCATGAATCTGCAGAAACCGGTGTTGAATGGGATATCGCATTTGTTGCCAGTATGTCTGGCCGAGCCGGAATTGCGCCAAACAGTGACGAAGCCATTCAACCGATGCGACTGATGCTGAATAAAATCCAGTCAGGCATTATTGCCGAGTTTCTGACTTTTGATAAAAAAGGGGAGCTGGTTAGTCTGAGCTGACCGCTACTTTGAGGACTTCAGACGATTTGTTTGCAATTTTTTGCAGACTCCGTTTAAAGTTCGATGGTTGCCAATGCTACAGGAATGCACCGCTCCGCAGCTTTCATATCATGATAAAGATACGCCATGACGGTTGCCCCCTCTTTCAATGTACAGATTTGATCGATTGTTGTCTCACTGACACCGGACAAGTGCTGCCTCAACAACGACTTAACTCTGTCTTTGTGCTCGCTACAGTATTGAAATAGGCGACTGTCTGCATTCGTGCATTCCGCGGATGCCTTAATAGAATAGCAGCCTCTAAATTTATCCAGCTCCGGCACCTTATTGCAAAACCACTTTGTTAATGCACCAAACAGATTGTTGATCACATCGGTATAACTTCTACTTGGCGCGAGTTCACTTTCGAGCCATCGCAGGAAAATCGCATCCCGCTCCATCAATGTTTCCAGCACCAGCTCATCTTTACTTTCGAATTTTGCATAAAGTGTCTTTTTTGCGATCCCGGAAACAGTCAGTATTTCGTTGATCCCAACACTGTTAATACCTTTTTCATAAAACAGCTGAAAGGCAGTATCAATCAATAGTTGACGCTTTTCGTCCATAAATACCTCTGGTAGCAAAACTGACATCCGCTCAAAATGGAGTCACAAGGAACACAATTACAATACATCAAGACACCACAGCGTCTGAATTAAGCTGGTGTCGCCGATGAAATCTCAATCATCCAGCAGATGAGCTGGGGCGGTAGCAGTAATTCTGGTTCGACAGTATCCAGAAAGTTCTTTAACTGCAGACCGAGTTCAGTGTCGCCAATGATGGTCAGACGCCGCTGGAAAAACAAAGTATCGGGGTCCACCTGTTGGCTCAACAATAACAGCAGCTCGGTACTGTTGGCCCGAAATAACACCTCGCCTGTACAGATCTGGTCTGATGAGCCTGCGGCTGCTAGCCAGAACTGTCTGTGCGCATCAAGCCCAAGGTCATAATGCATCTGTAAATCCGGCACCTCAATGCTCAAACGCTTGCCACACAAAAAATCAAGGGTACCTTGTTGCGCCACTTTGCCAAAAATCATGCTGAGTGCGTACTTAAGTCCAGTGGTTCGAACTGCTACTGGCAGTCGCTGCTCTGACGCTCTGATGATTGCCAGACCATACTGACGATGCTGCAGTAACCATAAACCGACGCTGGATTGAGGCGTCGGGATTTTCGGCAGCAAACACTGGCCCAACTTCATTCCGAGGCTCAGGAATACCTCTTTTGGTGTAAAACTCTGATACCCGTTTTGCATCCGACACCTCATCAGCTGCGTCTTTATAATGGCGCCATAGTGCCAAATTCACTGGCCAGTGCCCATCACAACAAAGAGGTAAACCTGCATGGATAGTCCGCGAAGTCGTGCATGTTCAGACGATGTAACATCGCAATATCAGGCAGTATCAAAGCCAGTGGCACCGTTACTAGAACTGCTGTGTCCGGCAGGCTCTATGCCGGCCCTGAAAGCTGCGATCCATGAAGGGGCAGATGCGGTTTATGTCGGCATCAATAATGATACCAATGCGCGGCATTTTGCCGGGTTGAACTTCACCCCGGAACAACTAGCCGACGCCGTACATTTTACCCATCAGGCGAAACGAAAACTGCATGTTGCAATCAACACCTTTGCGCATCCGGGCCAGCTTGCCAGATGGCAACAAACGGTAGACATCGCAGTCGCCGCAGGTGCTGATGTGCTAATACTGGCTGATATTGCGCTGCTGGAGTACGTACAAAACCGTTTTCCGGATACTGAAGTGCATTTGTCAGTACAAGCCAGTGCGACCAATCTTGCTGCGTTGGAGTTTTATCAACAGTTTGGTATCCGCCGCGCCGTACTGCCACGGGTTTTAACCTTGCAACAAGTCCGTGCGCTCGCCCGGCAGACCACGCTGGAGCTCGAAGTTTTTGCTTTTGGCAGCCTCTGCATTATGGCGGAGGGCCGTTGTTATCTGAGTTCTTACCTGACCGGCGA
>CAMLRA010000199.1 GCA_946482325.1 uncultured Chromatiaceae bacterium
AACCCCTGTTACCGCCGTGAAAGGGCGGTGTCCTAGGCCTCTAGACGAAAGGGACGGACTGATATACATGTTCTGTTTCTGAAGTGGCGTCCCTTAGGGGATTCGAACCCCTGTTACCGCCGTGAAAGGGCGGTGTCCTAGGCCTCTAGACGAAAGGGACACATACAGAAATTTGGTGGAGCTAAGCGGGATCGAACCGCTGACCTCTTGCATGCCATGCAAGCGCTCTCCCAGCTGAGCTATAGCCCCACATCAACAACGCTGGCTATATAAGCTTTGCGTTACAGAACGAGGCGCATTCTATGGGGCAGCCCCAGGAGTGTCAACAATTTTTTCGGTGCTGCGTTTCAATCGGGCAAAAATTAATCTTCATGCGCAAAAACAACACAATACAGTGCTATTTATTGAAAAAACAATGAGCTAGCGGCGGCACTTTTGCAGGTTAAACTGGCGGCTATACCCTGAGAAGTCTCGTTATGCTACCCTAGCCTCTTATTCGCATGTACTGGCGGTTTTTAGCATTCAGGATCAGATGTTATGTATGAAGCGTATTATGGATTAAAAGAACGGCCGTTCCAGCTGACGCCGAATCCGCAATGTTTTTTTGCCAGCAAACTGCACAAACGTGCCTTAGCTTATCTGCAATATGGCTTGAGCCAAGGTGAGGGTTTTATTGTCATTACCGGGGATGTCGGTACAGGCAAAACGACCATCGCAAACCAGCTGCTGGCGAAATTAGACCCGCATCAGATAGTCGCCCGGCAGATTGTTACGTCCAAACTGGAACCGGATGATTTATTGCGAATGATTTGCTCAGTATTTCAGCTGCAAGTCAAAGAACATAATAAAGCCACTTATCTGGAAGCCATTTCAGGCTACCTGCAGTTGTTGGCGCAGCAAAAAAAACGTGCCCTGCTGTTAGTGGACGAGGCACAAAATCTGCCGCTGGAGTCCATTGAAGAATTACGTATGCTGTCGAACTTTCAATTAGCCGGTCGGCCGCTGCTACAAAGCTTTTTACTGGGGCAGAATGAGCTTAATGCCATCATTCAATCCCCGCACATGGAACAGTTCCGTCAGCGGATCATTGCCTCTTCCAACTTGTCGGCACTGAATGTGGAAGATTGCCAGGCCTATATCGAGTACCGCATTCAATCTGCCGGTGGCGCCGCGGGTTTACTGGATAACAGCTGTTTCCCACTCATTCATCAATTCAGCTCAGGCATTCCGAGAAAGATTAATACCTTAATGGACCGGGTGCTGTTGTATGGTTTTCTCGAAGAGGTGAAGACGTTTTCGACTGAAGATATCCGCCAGGTCATTCAGGAGATCAGCGGCGAGGTCGCCAACCACACCCCGCCACCTGCTGCCACGCCGCCTATAGCGACAGTTAAACCGGCTGAAACACCAGTGGCTGGTCAGAATGATGCAGCCAATCCGTACCACGCAATGTTGTCTGAACTGTCTGGCTTACTGGACAACTCGCTGCAGCATAAAATCCGCATGGCACAACAACTGGATGAATTGTTGACGCACCAGCAACAACAAATGCTGCGGCAAGGCAAACGGTCTGATGAACATGATGAAGATTCAAATCCTGGCTGACACCAGGCGTCGCACATAAAAAAACCGCCTTCTGGCGGTTTTTTTATCTATCAAAACTTGTACTCGACGCCAACCCAGGCGCGGTTTTCCTGATAATCCCGCAAGTCCGAACCGTAATCAACATTGATCCGTTTCAGATTGGCGTTTGCAGTCAGGCTTTTATTGATTTCCCGGGTGAATGTTAAGGTCATTGATTTGACGATACCGGTTAAATCACCAAAGCTCTCTACCCCGTCCACCTGATAAACCAAGTCAGAATAGTCAGTCGACAAGGTCAGGCTGTTCCGCGCGTTTAACTGCCAATTCGCCGAAACATTGACAAATTTATCATCACGCACCGAATTCCGTTCGATCAGCTGGTCTTTGCGTTGACCGAATCTGGCTGTCAATTTTAACCGGTTAAAGTCATAGCCGACTAAATAAGACACGTTTCGCCGGACGACCAAAAACTCGCTTAAATCTGATGTCGGGTTCGAAATGTTATAATACTGTTCACCGCCAGTCGGCCGATAGTTCGCGGTCGGCGGCTGGAAACAACTGTCTAAACCGGGTGTGACGCCGGGTGGACAGACAAACAGATTAGTTTCTAAATCGTCTTCATTCAGACCAAGTAAAGAACCAACAGTGTCACTGACATTCAGTTCCATCCGCAGATGCTTCAGTTGATAAGAACCTTTCGCTTGAGCTGTCCGGCCAAAAAAGCGTTTATCTAACGAGCCTGATAATTTTGTACGCTTTGACGGAACCAGTTCAAACGCCGTACCTAAATACTCTTTGCCGTCCTTGCCGTCTTTACTTTCTTTAGCGTTATTTACTTTATTGTAAGTGACGTTCCACCATGACCGGTCAGTGATTTTCCATTCCAAACCACCACCAATAGACCGGTGATTACGGTATTGACTAAACACAGAAGAACCGCCATCGATGTTACTATTGTTCTCGACAGAACCAGTTGCGATCATAGAGACACGCCAAAAGAAAGGCACACCGATGACGCCCTGAGCCCGGCGGTTATACTGCGACTCGCGGATATCACGGTCAGTTTTTGTCGCCTGGCCGGTAAAACCCCAAAAGAACTTGCGGTTTCTATCTCTGGTTTTTAGTTCAAAAGCGCCGGCAATCACACTATTATCAAGACCTACCGGCTCACCGGTTTCATTATCGAATTCAGATAAACTAAGGTCCGATGAAGTTTTTGCAGCATTAATGCTGAAATCCATTAAGGCCCAATCAAAACGATCATTACTATAAGCCAGCGACGCCGTTTGTGATTCCACCTTGGCTAAGTCACTGGTCGAACTAATATGATCCTGATAGCGCGCTGTGGAGCCTGATGCCCTTCTGTTGTTTTGCTGAGCACCAAGCTGTAAATCCAGAGCGTCATTCAAAAAGCTGGCACTACCGGACCAGCGATAACTAAACAAACTCTGATTATCGCGCTGCGCGTCATCAAAACTCAGATTTTGACTTTTCAGATTAAGCGAGCTGCTTAACCAACTGCCCGTATAAGCAAGATTGAGTTCCGGCATCAGCTCATAAGCCATCCCTCGGTCAGCGTCAACAGTCTGATCCTTTATCCCATATGCATAAATTGCACTGCTGACCGATGGGGAAATTTTTACTTCAGCAACAGCCAATGCAGGCAACATTGCCAGCAAGAGCGGGACCAGACGCAACGAAGGAAACTTATTACTCCGCATAATAACCATATCCGTATCCATAGCCTTTATCCCTGCTGTAATGCGCTTTATTAATCACAAAACCTGTCGCCAAATCAGGCGGTAACATACTGATTGCTTTTTCCAGCTCATTCAGTTTGGTTTTGTTCTCTTCGAGCACAATCACTGCTTGACCACACATGCCAGCCAACACCGACGTTTCGTTTACACCCAACAGCGGTGGCGCATCAAAAATAACAATCCGGTCCGGATAACGCGACGCAAATTCATCAACCAAAGCCGCCATCTTGTCACTGGCCAACAACTCAGTCGACAAATGATGCGGTTTACCGGCAGCGATAAGTTTTAGCCGCTCGACATTGGTGCTGTACATAATATCGGTGACGTCCACTGAATCGGAACTCAGGTAGTCAGTCAATCCGCGGGGAACGCTTATTTCAAGTGTCCGCGACACATTTGGCCGCAACACGTCAGCGTCAACCAGCAACACGGTTTTGTCCTGCTCGAGTGCAATACTCAACGCCAGATTCACCGAAGTAAAAGTTTTCCCCTCACCTGGTCTGCTACTGGATACCAAAATCAAATTTGGATTTTTCAGACTGGAACTTAAAGGACCAAAAGCGTTATTGATGAGTTTGCGTTTAATGACGCGGTACTCTTCGTAAATCAACTTACGCTCTGTCGCTTTGGCGACGAAATTGCGCTTCGACAAACTATCTAAATCAATATTGATAAACTGGCTGGCAGTCTTGTTATCTGCCTGTACCGCCTGCGCCGCTTGCGCATTAACGAGAGTATCAACTGATTCTGTTGCCGGAGTTGCAGGAACTGGCTCAGCGACTGCAGCCTGGCCTAACTTATCCAGTGCTTTTTCAATAGTGCTCATATCAGCCATCCTAAAATCTGTTTCGCTGTAATACCAAATACCAGCTCATTGGTGACCAGCAAGGTATAACAAACCAGCAAGGCTCCGGAGAGCGCCAGGAAATACAACAGATGCTTTTTACTCTGACGTAACAACACATCTTTTGCCGTATGAGAAACCAGACCAAACACCGGAAAATCCGAAATCGTCTTTAACTGCAGCGCAGATGTGACAACAGGTTGCAGCTGACTTCTGACCAGCGCCATGGTTAAGCCTGCAATAACACCGGCAAGCAGCACCAGTGTATAAAATGCAATGCGTGGCGGACCTGAAGGTTTCATCGGGACCCGTGGTGGTTCAATTTCGCGGAACTGCACGTCCTGCTGTGATTCATCAGCTTTCTGGCTGAGGCTCAGCGCATCGCGCCGGCTCAGTAGCTCTTCATACTTCGATTTAGTCAGTTCATAGTCGCGGTTCAAACCAGCAAATCGGGCTTCGATGTCTGGAATAACATTCCGTTGCCGCTCCAAAGTCTCCAGCTTTTCTTCAAAACTGCGCACCCGGACTTTAGCCGATTCCACTTCGTTTTCCAGATTGGAAGTAATGATTTTCAGGTTCTGGTAAACTTCATTCACTGACCCTGAGCTGGCACTTGGATTGCCACGCGCCGCGGCCTGCATTCCGGCAATTTCCTGCTTGCGCATCTCCTGCAGCGAGGCCAATAACCGCTTGGTTTCTGCGACATCCGGGTGCTGATCTGTGTAACGAATTAACAACGCATCTAACTGATTTTGCAGTAGCTTAATTCGTTCATCGTAGACGGTTGTCAGGCCTGCAGAGCCGGCGGCCGGGTCTGCTGACAATGGGTCTTCGCCTTTGAGCTGGCGACGCGACGAGTCCAGTTTGCTCTGCAGTTCCTTCAACGTTAGCCGTGCTTCCTCTAACCGCTCTTTCTCTGCTTCAATCCGACCGTAAAAATTGCTGTCGGACATAGGGCCAAGTGCAATTTGTTCCTTTTTGAACTCTGATAATCGACGTTCTGCTTCGACCAGACGATTTTCATAATCAGCGATTTGAGTATCCAGGAACTCAGACGCCTTTTTTGAACTTGCGACTGAATCACCGACCCGGTTTTCAATGAAGGTGTTCAGTGTTTCCTGCACCACCTTCAACGCCATTTTTGGGGTGGCGTTTGAGTAAGAAATGACGTAGATGTTTTCCCGGCCTGACGAGCTGAGCTTGATATCACTCTTCAGCGAGTCGATGAGCTTTTCATAAGCTGCGCTATCCGACGCATAGATATCCAGATCGGTCGCTTTGGCAATTTTTTCCAGATTTGGCCGGCTCAATAATGTGCGGGCCATGAGCTCAATCTCTTGCTGCGGATTATCGCGAATGGTCAGGCCCTGAAGCACAGGCGCCAGCACAGAACGGGTTTCAACAAATAATTTTGCCTCCGCCTGATAGGTCGGAGGCATATTAAAGACAAACAACCAGCCAATCGGGCAAATCAGCCAGGCCGTTAAAATCACATAACGGCGTCTGAGCCAGATCCCTTGCAGATAAACCAGCAACATCTCCAGCGCAAGGTTTAATTCCTTCATCTAACTACTCCGATGATGCGCTTATCAGAACCAAGCTTCTGGGATAATCACGATATCACCAGGTAAAATATCCACGTTTGCTGAAATGTCGCCTTCGCGAACTAAGTCATCAAGGCGTACGTCGTAAGTCATCTGTTTGCCATTTTTTACCCGAACCAGCTTGGCGCCGTTGCCATTGGCAAAGTCGGTTAAACCACCTGAAGCAATCATCAGGTCTAATACTGTCATGTACTGGCGATAAGGATAAGACTGCGGTTTTGCTGCGGCGCCAATTACACGAACCTGTTCACTGAATGGGCCAACAAAACCGGAAACTGATACAGTAACAACCGGGTCACGAATATATTTCGCCAGGATTTTTTCCATATCGCGGGCAAATTGGGTTGGTGTTCTACCAGCTACCGGAACATCTTCCACCAGCGAGGTACTGATTTTGCCGTCCGGACG
>CAMLRA010000200.1 GCA_946482325.1 uncultured Chromatiaceae bacterium
AATCGCAGCGTTGCCAGGCGCATTGAACTTTGAGATTTATGTGTCGCTGAGCTGCCAGACCTGTCCGGAAGTTGTGCAGGCGCTGAATTTACTGGCTGCCGTAAACCCAAATATCACCACGACAATGATTGACGGCGCCGTATTCCCGCAGGAAGTGGCCGATCGCAATATCATGGCCGTTCCGACTGTGTATTTAAACGGTGAGCAGTTCTCACAAGGCGCCATTAGTCTTGGCAACATCCTGAATAAAGTGGATGCGTCTGCAGCGACGCGTCAGGCCGAAACGCTGGCGAAGAAAGGCAATTTTGATGTGCTGGTGGTCGGCGGCGGCCCGGCAGGCTCGGCGGCGGCGATTTATGCAGCGCGCAAAGGCCTGAATACCGGCGTGGTCGCAGAGCGTTTTGGTGGTCAGGTCGCTGATACTGTCGGCATCGAAAACTTCATTTCGGTGAAAGAGACCGAAGGTCCAAAACTGGTGGCGAATTTAGAAGCGCATGTGCGTCACTACGAAGTTGACATCATGCACAGCCAAAAAGCAGTGAAGTTATCGCAAAACGAACTGTTTGAACTGGAACTGGCCAACGGCGCTGTGCTGAAAGCTAAGACCGTCATTTTGTCGACCGGCGCACGCTGGAGAGAGATGAATGTGCCGGGCGAAAAAGAGTACCGCGGTCGTGGCGTGGCTTATTGCCCGCACTGTGACGGCCCGCTGTTTAAAGGTAAGCGCGTCGCAGTCATCGGTGGCGGTAACTCCGGTATTGAAGCAGCGATTGACCTGGCCGGTATCGTGGAGCACGTCACAGTACTGGAATTTGACAGCAAACTGCGCGCTGATGCAGTGCTGGTGAAAAAAGCACAATCGATGGGCAATATCGACATCATCCTGAACGCGCAAAGCACCGAAGTGCTGGGCGATGGCAGCAAAGTGACCGGCATCAACTACACCGACCGCGTCACCGGAGAAGCCAAACATGTGGCTTTAGCTGGCATCTTCGTGCAAATCGGTCTGGTGCCAAATACTGAATGGCTGCGTGGCACGCTGGAACTGACCAACCGCGGTGAGATCATCGTCGATAGCCACGGCCAGACGTCTATGAAAGGGGTGTTTGCCGCTGGTGATGCGACCAATACACCATTTAAGCAAATCATCATTGCGATGGGGTCTGGCGCGACAGCATCGTTGGGTGCTTTTGATTATCTGATCCGTAACTCTTAATTTATCAGTACTTTAGTTGTAAGCACTATCAGCAGCCAGCGTCATCCCTGGCTGCTGAGTTCCCTGCCACCGCAGCATCGCTGCGGTTTTTTTTATGTACAGGATGTACGGTACAGTGAATCCGGGATCTCAATAGGCCAAAAATTTGGCCTGTTGCCGGTTGAACGCCATTGCCTCCGGGAATGGCGAAAATGCAGGAGCAATTCTCGACTCAGGCCGGGATTTGCAACTGGATCTGCTCAGTCAGCTGCGCCGGCATCAGTGTACGCCACCAGGCGTGGTGCAGGGCAGGGGCGAAGTTCAACTGCGATAAATCAACTGGTGCACCAAACACCGGCGTCACCAGCTGCGCCTGATAGGCCTCAGCGGCAACCGCTAAGCGTTCCAGTGGTTCGTACCAGGCATGCATGGCGAGGTCAAAACTGCTGTTGTGGATCGGCACCAGATAAGCAGCTTGTAAGTCGAGATGGGCGCGCAGGCTTTGTTCTGGCTGCATATGGATGTCCGCCCAGAGCTCGTCGTAAGCGCCTGTTTCAATCATCGCTACATCTATCGGGCCAAAACGGCGGCCAATTTCGGCAAAACCACTGAAATAACCACTGTCACCACTGAAAAACAGCCGTTTCTTGCTGGATTCAATGACAAAAGACGCCCACAAGGTTAGGTTTTTGTCATTTAAACCTCGGCCAGAGAAATGCTGCGCTGGTGTGGCATGTACGGTTAAACCGGCAAATGTCGTCTGTTGCCACCAGTCCAGCACTGTGATCATCTCTTTTGGCACACCAAAACGACGCAAATGCGCGTCGACGCCAAGCGGCACAATAAAACGTTTGGTCTTCGCGATTAACGCGCGCACCGCTTGTTTATCCAGATGATCATAATGATCGTGTGAGATCAATACGGCGCTCAGTTGCGGTAAATCATCCAGTTGCAGCGGCAGGGCATGAAAGCGTTTGGGCCCGAGCCACTGCAGTGGCGACGCGCGTTTGCTGAACACCGGGTCCAGCAGCAGATATTCGCCATCAAGACGAATCAGCACAGAACTGTGGCTGATTTTCATTAGCAGGTCATGGTTGCCGGATAAATCCGCCGTTTGTACCGGAATGGGCAGGCGCGGCGTTTTGTCGGCGACTTTTTGCGTCAGATAGCGCCAGATAATTTGGCCAAGTGCAGCACTGCCATCTTGTGTCTGCGTGGTATTGCGAAATTTGCGGCGCGCTGGTTTTGCTGCAGCGTCAGGACGGGGAAAAACACAAGCTTTATTGGCGATGCTCATCTGAGACTCCTGCTGGCGGTTTAGCATTAAAAGTAAACTACACGGTGTAGTTTAGTGTTAAAATAGCAAAAGTAAACTACTTAGTGTAATATTTTCTGCAAGAGTGTCAGGCGATAGCCTGTTGCAATTGCGGCAATAGCGTTGAGAAGAGGGCGTGATGGAACCTATAGGTCGTTCAGCACAAAAACGTCAGGCGGTCGTAAACGCTGCTTTGGCTGAATTTAAAGACAAAGGTTTTGTCGGCGCCAGCATGGACGCCATTGCCGAGCGGGCACAAGTGTCCAAACGCACTGTGTATAACCACTTTGCCAGTAAAGAGCTGTTGTTCAATGAAGTCACCGGTTCGTTCTGGGTACAAACTAAACAAGCGGCCAGCTTACAGTTTGATGCCAGTCGCCCGGTTCAAGAGCAACTTTTGCAAATCGCCCGCTCGGTTTGGACTGTGTATCAAAGTGACAGGCTGATTGAACAGGCTCGAATTGTATTAGCTGAATTGATCCGTCAGCCGGAACTGGTGGAACAGGCCTTAGCACAGGTTAATGATCAGGAATGTGGTTTGCTGCCGTTTTTACATCAGGCGGTGGCTGCCGGCGTATTACAAATCCCGGATATCAAAATCGCCGAAACTCAGTTTTGGGGCCTGATGAAAAGCTTCGCTTTCTGGCCGGCGGTATTCCGTTTTCACGATTATTCGGCTCAGGCCGAACAAGTTTTGCACAGCAATGTGCAGATGTTTGTCCGCCAGTATTTGCCTGGCTGAAAACCGCTTTTAGGGCTCCAGACTCAGTATCGGGTTTGGCGTGATAGAAGTCAGGTCTGGCAATGTAAACTGGGCCTGCAGCTGTTGAAATAATGCCGGCCGGTATTGTTGCAGCCGCTTCAGTCGCGCCAGATGCGACGGTTCCAGAGACTCGGTTTTCTGCAGAATATAAAACAGCGCCGGGTGCAGTTGTTGCTGCAGGTAACTGGCATCCAAAGCCAAATCCAGCGCATCCGGACCTAACGGGTTCTGCTGCAGCGGCACTTTGGCGTTAATCAATAAACTCACGGCTTCTGCGCTCTCGGTAAACGCCAGCGGGTATAAATTACGGCCCTTGGTATCAGTGATACTCAAGTCAAAACCGTTTTGCTGTAACTCCTGCCAGTGTTTGCTACCTTCATAATTGATTATGTGTTCTAGCTGACTGACCGCCAGGCCATTTGGCCAGTGTTTGGCCCATTTGGGCTGCATCGACAATGCAAGCAGTAAAGCCGCAGCTTGCTCCGGGTCTGGATTGTTATTGATGACTTTTACAAATTCGGCTTCGGTGCCGGGCACTTCAAACTGCGCTAACAGTTCGATATCCTGCTGTTGCCAGTAAAACGCCAATAACGCTGGGTCGAGCTGATGCAACAGCTGCGGCAATTCGCCAGCGCTGTGTTGTTGCGTCAGCTGGTCCATTTGGCGAACAACTTCGCTTTCCGGCCACAAACCTTGGGCGGTCAGCTCAGCATCCTGCCCGGCCTGGCAGGCTGCTTTGATCTGTTGCTGCTGTTGCTCCAGTTGTTGATATTGTTTGAGTAACGAACGAAGCGGTTCAGGCGCGGACAGGCTTTGTAGTGGTAATAGCTGCTGGGCTTGGGCGAGGTTGATCAGATCTGCGTCATAGCTGATGTAACGTTCATTAATACCAAACACCTGCAGAAAAGGCCGGCCGTTTTTCGAGGTTTGTAATTCGCCATGCAGCGGATAGCCGAGCTGTTGCAGGAACTGAATCGTTGCTTGTTGATGGCGCTTGTGCTCAATATCGCTCCAGTCCTTTCGACCCAAGGAACTACTAAAAGCAAGATCCATGGCACTGAATAAACCGTCTTTGCGGCTTGGCAATATTTGATAGCGGGCGAGCAGTGGCAGCAGGTCGTCCCTGAAATGAAAAACCGCCATATCCGCCAGATTCAGCATATTGTGCCGGCTATGCAGCGCATCGGTTTGTTGCAGCAGTTGTTCGACTTGACGGGCATTTATCGCGCCAGAAAACAACGTGCTGTAATCCCTCGGTAAAAAACGTAAACCGGCTATCGCTTTGTCAAATTGCTTTTGATGCAGGGCTATTGCCAGCAAGATGGTTTTGGGCTGGAAATTATACAACCGCCCTGAAGGTTCCAGATAAGTAAGTTCGATTTCAGGTGCGCTGCGCAGATAATCAATTTTCTCTGCCGGAGCAAACCGTCTTAATCCCGCAAAAAAATCACTGTATGCTTTTTGCGGAAACACGTTTTCAATCAAACTGCCTTCATAGCGACTGAGCGCATCAAACAATTCAAACTGCAGTTCAGCCTGGCGTGGGCTCAGCGCTTTATGTTGCGCCGGGCGGTCGCGCAGCATCAGCAATAACAGTTCAGGATTGTCGCCTTGTTGCAGCCGCTCATACAGATATTGCCGGATGGCTTCACGTTCAGGTGTTTTAAACCAGTCCTGATCCGGCAGCACTTGCTGGCAAACCGGCGTTGTTTTGGCCACTGTCGTGTCCGATTGAGCTATGGTTGACGCAGTGGTAGCGGACTGCGCGACGCCAGTGTCGACAACTGTGAGCTGCTGTTGTGGATATGCAGGTTGGCTTACCGGTAACAGCCAGTAGAGCCCGATGCCGCCGCAAAGCAGTGCGAGCAGGGCCACGCTGCGGCTTTTACTCATTCGCCACCGCCAACACCGGGTTGGCTTCATAGCGGGATAAATCTTCCAGCCAGGACAACAACAGTGGCTCTTTGGCGACTATTTGCTGCAGCGCAGTAAAAACCGCAGGTTGATACTGCTGCAAGCGGCGTAGCCGGCTTAGGTGCGATCCTTCCGGCTTGGCCATTCTCTGCATGATTTCCAGCAGTGCCGGATGCAGCTTTTTATCGCGATAGCTATAGTCCAGCGCCAAATCCAATGCATCCGGGCCAACGCTCGGCTGATCGACGGCAACGTTTTCCTCTAACAACAAAGCGACCGCATCTGGCCCGGCGGCAAAGGCCTGCGGATATAAATTGCGGCCGTGGATGTCTTGCAAGTGCAATGAAAAACCCTGTGCAAGCAGTTCCCGCCAGAAGACAGCAGTGGTTTTGCCTTTGAATAGCATTTGCAAACTGCTAGTCGGCTGCGGTTGCCAATGTGTGACAAGACTTGTGTCGATTTGCAGATACTTCAAGGTAAAAGCGGCTTTTTCCGGACTGCCGGCGTTTTGCAGTCGGGCTATAATCCGCGCACGGTTTTGCTCTGTTAGCGCTACGACACTCGCATTTTTGTACGCAGGTAACACTTTATCAGTCAGAGCTGGGTCGGTTTGATGTAAATGCTTGGCCACAACATCAAGATTGGGCTGATTGTTTCTGGCAGCGCTGATTGTGTGGTTGATTTGTGCTTCGGTCCACAGGCCCTGTGTCAGTTGGGCTTGCGCGTGTGCTTGCTGACAGTGCTGATTTGTTTGTTCAAATTGCTGGTCTTCGTGTTGTAGCGGCTGCAAAAACGCCGACAATGCCTCGCTGACTTGCACCGGCTGGATAGCTTCGAGCTGTTGCTGTTCGGCTAGTTTTAGCCGCGCCGGATCTGTGATGATCTGGCCATCTTGGTTGTCGTGCCGCACGGGAGCCAGATTCCAAATGGAATGTACTGTCTGCGTTTCTACATGATGTG
>CAMLRA010000201.1 GCA_946482325.1 uncultured Chromatiaceae bacterium
TAATCCGGCGTAATAAACAAATATCGAGCGGTGTGTCCATAAAAACTGTGATGTTAAATTGCTCGCGCAACCGGGCGTCGGTCAATAATAAAATCCCTTCCACCAGCACCACTTTGGCCGGCTGGACTTTAATAGTTTCGGCTTTACGGGTATGGGTTTTATAGCAATATTGTGGCATCTCGACCGCGATACCGTCGCGCAACTGCTGTAAATGCTGCGCCAGTAATTCGTGCTCAAAAGCCGCCGGATGATCGTAATTGGTCAGTACCCGCTGGTCCATCGACAGATGGTCCTGATTGCGGTAATAAGCATCCTCTGCTAACACGGAGATGCGCTCTCCGCCAAATTCTGCCACCAGTTCCTGATAGACGGTGGAGGCAAATAAACTTTTGCCAGATGCCGAGGCACCGGCGATGGCGATGATGGTTGGTTTGGCCACGGTGATTATTCTTCTTTGAGGATGTTTTGTTAATTATCGCCAATTCATGGCAGATTAGAAACCACTGTTACAGGGAAAATCCTTTATCCTTGATGCAGATTGAGTAAAAAACAAAACGCCGGCTTTCGCCGGCGTTTTTATTCACTACAACAGTTCCACTTAGAACTTGTAGCTGACGCCTACTTTGATGCGCCAGGTTGATTCTTCAGTGTAGAACTTGTCCCAGTTATTGGTGTTAGAAGACACGTTGCTGTACACGTACTTGTTGTTGGTTTGGTTCAACACGAAGTTAGACAGTGTCATATCACCAAAGTCGTCACCGTAAACTTTACCTTTGTCTTTATCGATCAGGTTCAGCAGGTTGTCGACTGTGAAGTAAACAGTGCCTTTATGACCTTCAGCAAAACCAGGGATTTCCTGACGCACAGACAAGTCCAGCGTAGTGACCCAAGGAGTTGTGTTCACGCCTTTTGGCAGATATTGACCCTGGTATTTATCCAGACCCAGCGCAGTGACTGTGTTCCAGAACGCAGTTTCAGAGGCAGCATCAGCAAAAGTTACCACGCTGGTATCACCCTTTTTCGGGATGAATGGCAGGAAGTAGTTGTTGGTAGTGCCCGGGCTTAACTGCAGGTACGGGTTGGTCGCTTTGTTCGAACCGTTGAAATCAGCTACACCCAGAACATAAGTAATTGGCTTGCCTGATTTACGCTCGAAGAACAGGTTGAAGTTAGTCGCGTAGTTGGCGAAGAACTCAGTTTCATAACCCAGATTCACCACAAAACGGTGTTCAGTTTCAAACGCACCACGGCCAATCAGCACGTCGTTACGGTTGATCACTGCGTTGTTACCGTAGTTAGAACCTGCAGTAGAACTGGTCGCCGGTGCACCTTCAGTAATATCCATATTGGTATATGAAGTACGCAGGCTCACACCGCTGTCCCAGTTTTTCGCCAGTTGCGTGCTGAACACTTTAGCACGACCGTCTTCGTCGGCATTGGTCAGCATGATATCTACGACACCATCAGTGTCATTGTAAATATTACGCAGGCCATCCGGTGTAGTGCCGACTTTTTCTGAATCACGGATAGATACGTCTTTCCAGAATGAGCTGTCCTGACGTTTGATATACAGGTATTCAGTGGTCCAGGTAATTTCATCACCAACCAGTGGCAGGCTGAAAATGTAGTCCGCACCTAACTGTGCACGCCAGTCGGATGGCAGGTTGAAGTTCGGGTCAACCAAGTTGGTGTTACCACCGGTGGTTACGCCGGCTACAGCATCTTTCAGCGACTGTGGAACTTCAGTGATGCTGACGTTTGCTACGTTACTTTGTGAACGGTCACCGGTACCAACACCTGGGTTTGAATAGCTGTTAGAGATCCAAACTGTTGGCTGGCCACCAGAGAAACGACCCACGCCACCACGAACGGTTAA
The DNA here is from genome assembly GCA_946482325.1 of uncultured Chromatiaceae bacterium. Next base: position 1,877 of record CAMLRA010000201.1, read on the forward strand.
ATCTTCAGTCATCATGTAGCTGAAGCCAACACGTGGTAAGAAGATGTCAACGCCATCCAGGTTCTCGTCGTTGCGATAACCAGTACGGGCTTCTGAGAACTTGTTATAAACTGATTTATCAGAAGAACCTAAACGCTCATAACGCAGACCGTAGTTCAGTGTGAATTCGTCAGTTACAGCCCACTCGTCCTGAGCATACAGCGCGTGTTCGTCACGTACAAAGCTTGCTGCAACGTCATCCGGGTTGTGAGTCACAGAGTTCTGGTAACGCACTGACTGAGCCAAGCGGTTTTGGAAGTTAGCAATACCATTGAAAGTATACTGACCTTTAGTACGCTGCAGGAACAGGTTGAAAATATCCAGGCGTTTCAACTGGTAACCGAAAGATAAACGGTGATCGTCCATCAGGTATTCACCGTCAGCAGCGATAATCCAGGTTTTCTTTTTCAGGTCATTCGAGTGACGGCTGATGTCACTACCGATTGAAATAGTGGACGTTTGTGTTGGTGTACCGCCAAAACGTGGCACCAGGATAGACACTTCACCGAAATCACCCAGTGATTTTTGTTCTGTGGCAACGTCCATATAAGTGGCACTTAACTGGGTAGAAAATTCTGAAGTCCAGTCTGAATACAGTTTAAACGCGTGGTTATTCAGCGTTTCTGCTTTATTGTACCAGTTTGACGACAAACGCATATTGGTTGAAGTCGACTGGTTGCCTTGTGTCTGGTTCCCTTTGTTGTACTGATAGGTATAAGCAGCACGGTGAATATCAGAGATGTTCCAGTCCAGTTTTACTAACAGTTTTTCGTCAGTTTCTTCCGGTACTACGTTCCAGTCACCAACATCAACACCGTATACAGATTTAGCAATCTGCGTGATCTGGTTGATCTGATCCTGAGTCACTAATGCGGCATTCGACAGACCTGCGCCAGTCGGGCCCCACTCCAGCGGAGGAGTCGCATCATATTGTTCAGCAGCAACGAAGTAGAACAGTTTGTCTTCAACCACTGCGCCACCTAAAGTAGCTGCCCAGTTTTTGTTTTCAAAGTTCAGCGGCACTTCGCCTTTTGGATTGGTTGGTGTTGCAGCGAATTTGTTTTCCGGAGTACCGGCTAAGCTGTCATTTTTGATTTCATAGCGGAAAGAACCGAAAGTATCGTTCGCGCCAGATTTCGTTACGGCGTTGATAGTACCGCCCTGGAAACCACCAGCTTTAGCGTTAAATGGTGATACGTCAACAGTGACCTGGTCGATAGCATCAAAAGAAATTGGGGTACGGGTGGTTGGGTAACCGTTGGCGTTCAGACCGAAATCGTCGTTCTGAGAGATACCGTCGACGTTGATGCTGTTAAAACGTGGGTTAGAACCTGCCACGCTCAGCTCGCCGTCTTTTGGCGACAATACTGCTAATGGGTTGTTTTTAACGATATCTTTTAAATCGTTGTTTAAGCTTGGCGCGTTTTCGATTTCTTTGGCGCTGAAGTAGCTTGAGCTACCTGTGGCAACAACAGTAGCGATAGCTGAACCAGTGACGGCAATACGCTCAACAGAAGCTGATTGCAGCTGACGGTTTAACTGATAAGTATCACCCAGTTGCAGGAAGATGTCGTTGACGGTTTCATCGTTGTAAGTTTCTGAATCAACGATAACTTTATATGGGCCACCGACACGTAAACCTGATGCAACAAAGCTACCGGATTCGTTAGTCACGACAGTACGGCTAGTGCCTGACGGTACGTGTAAAATGATGACTTTAGTTCCTGCGGCGGCTGCGCCTTCAGGATTAGAAATACGACCGCGGATTGCTGAAGAAGTATCAGCGATGGCATAGCTAGAACCTAAGGCTACGGCAACCGCCATAGCAATATGTCTGATTTTCATATCGTTTTTCACCTGGTAGTTGTAGGTATTGTCAAACCCTGAATAAAACCAAACTGATTTTCCAATTTGGGCGACAAGCTTAACGCAGTAACATTACGTTTTTCTTACACAAGATCTTGCTGATGAATTATTTATTGAAGTACACGGAACTTCTCCGGACTTCGGCAGTCAAGAACCTGATGTCATGCGAGTGTAACATATCAGACCAGAAATATGCAGGCGGCCTAAATAAGTTTGTTTAAATTTTCGCTGTATTTTGTTGACATTTTCGGCTATCCAGCCGTCTGAATTGAAATTTCTGGGCTAAAAGCGCAATTCTGGTTAGGCTGTGCCTGACTAATTCTCTGAGTATTCAATCATGAACCCATCATTTAAAGGTCTGCTGGCCGGACTCGGGCTGTGTGGAGGTCTTCACGTGCATGCAACTGAACTGACCATCGCTACTTTTAACGTCAGCATGGAAGCCGAAAACTATGTTGCCAAAGGCAGCCCGCTCGGACCTGCGGTGCTGGCCGGTCAATTAGCCAGCGGTAAGAACCCGCAAATCAGCAATATTGCGGCGATTTTGCAGCAAGTCCGGCCGGATATTTTACTGCTGAACGAGGTTGATTACATCGCTGATCCGGCGCAGGGCGTACAGCAGTTCATCAGTCAATATCTGGAAAAACCACAGCACGGTGGCCAACCCCTGCAATACCCCTACTTCTATTATCAGACCGTCAACACCGGCCAGCCGAGTGGCTTTGATTTAAATAACGATGGCAAAGTGGAAGGCGCCGAAGACGCCTGGGGTTTTGGCCATTATCCCGGCCAATACGCAATGATGGTGTTGTCGCGTTATCCGATTGATGCCGCCAAAGCCCGCACTTTCCAGCACTTTAAGTGGAAAGACATGCCGGGCCATAAAGTAACGAAAAAAGCCGATGGTAGTGCCTGGTTTAGCCCGCAAGCCTGGGCCAACATGCCATTATCCAGCAAATCGCACTGGGATTTACCACTTCATGTCGACGGCAAACCACTGCATTTGTTAATCAGCCACCCGACACCACCCGTGTTTGACGGCCCGGAGAATCGCAATGGTCATCGCAACCATGATGAAGTGAAATTCTGGGTGGATTATATATCCGGCAATGCTGACTATATCTATGACGACAAAGGTGGTCGCGGTGGTTATCAAAGCGACGCACCATTTGTCGTGATGGGTGACCAAAATTCATCGCCGGACGAAGGCGATGCGCACCGTGATGCCATTCAGGCGTTGGTAAATCATCCGAAAATCCAGCATGACCCAGTCCCGCAAAGTGCCGGTGGCGCTGCGCACAGCCCGGATAATCCGCTGGCAAAGTTCCACACCGCCGGCTGGCGGATGCGGGCTGATTATGTGCTGCCGTCCAGGCATGGCATTCAAGTCCACAGCAGCGGCGTATTCTGGCCGGTTAAAGGTGAGCCATTACATGAAGCAGTGGCGAGCCGCGGCGCCAGTTCTGATCACCGGCTGGTTTGGGTCAAACTGAGCCTGACTGACGAGAAAAAATAAACGCAGCTTGCTGTCAGGCATCCGGACATAAAAAAAGCAGCTTACGCTGCTTTTTTTATGTCGAACACTTACCGCTGTTGCTCGGCCAGTGGCGCACTGTACGCCAGTTCCATATCCCAGGGTAGATGGATCCAGGTATCCTGCTCAATATCGGTGACATATTTGTCAACCAGCGCTTTGCCCTGTGGTTTGGCATAGACAGTGGCAAAACAGGCTTTTGGAAAACGCTCACGCAGCGCACGGGCCGTTTCGCCGGTATCGACCAGATCATCAATCACCAGCAAACGTTCAGAATCCGGCAACGACGCATCTTTTAATACTTTCAACGCGCGTTGCTGGTCGTGGTCGTAGCTTGATACACAAATGGTATCGAGCACACGTATATTCAGCTCGCGGGCAATGATAGTTGCCGGCACCAGACCACCGCGGCTGACCGCGACTATGCTGTCAAAGTTGCCATGCAGACACATTTTCGCCAGCTCTTTGGTAGCACGGTGAAAGGCTTCCCACGACACATAAAAGTTTTTGTTACTGGATAATGACATGTTGCAGCTCCTGTTAAACCAGTGCCAGCGCGATTTCAACCATCTCGTTGAAGCTGGTCTGCCGCTCGTCCGGGCTTAATGATTCGCCGGTACGGATATGGTCCGATACTGTCATAATCGCCAGCGCATTGACGCCATATTCCGCTGCCACACCGTATAAACCGGCCGCTTCCATCTCAACGCCGAGTTCCAGACCCCCAACTGGAAGCTGACCTACTGG
>CAMLRA010000202.1 GCA_946482325.1 uncultured Chromatiaceae bacterium
TTTTTTGGTGTGCAGGCCGGTGATTTATTTATCGCCACCACGGGTTACACCGGTGAAGACGGCTACGAAATTTCTGTACCAGAAGCCCAGGCGGCTGATTTCTGGCAACAGCTGTTAGATGCAGGCGTCAAACCGGCCGGTTTAGGTGCACGCGACACGCTGCGCTTAGAAGCCGGTATGAACCTGTACGGCCAGGATATGGATGAAACCGTATCGCCATTAGCAGCTAACATGGGCTGGACTATCGCCTGGGAACCTTCAGATCGTAACTTCATCGGCCGTGCGGCGCTCGAGCAACAAAAGGCTGCCGGTACTGACAAGCTGGTCGGCCTGGTAATGGAACAAAAAGGCGTGTTACGTCATGGTCAGCGCGTCGTCGTAGAAGGTGGCGAAGGTGAAATCACTTCTGGTACTTTCTCACCAACCTTAGGGTATTCTATTGCGATGGCGCGGGTCCCGGCATCGACCGGCGACACGGCTGAAGTGGATATCCGTGGTAAATTAGTCCCGGTTAAAGTGGTCAAGCCGTCATTTGTCCGCATGGGCAAAAAAGTCGTCTAAACTGGCTTTTGCAGAATTTTTACACAAATACTCAATAAAAAACGTCGAGTTAGGTCCGAGGAATAAATAAATGAGCAATATCCCTACCGAATTAAAGTATGCATCTTCTCACGAGTGGCTGCGCAGTGAAGGCAACGGTGTATACACCGTCGGTATTACTGAGCACGCGCAGGACCTGCTGGGTGACATGGTGTTTGTTGAGCTGCCGGAAGTCGGCGACTCTGTAGCCCAGGGCGACGACGTTGCAGTTGCTGAATCAGTGAAAGCTGCTTCTGACATCTACGCACCAATCGCCGGTGAAATCGTTGAAGTCAACGACGCACTGACCGATTCACCGGAGCTGGTCAACAGCGCACCATACACCGACGGCTGGATGTTCAAAATCAAAGCGTCTGACGAGAGCGAAGTTGCCGGCCTGTTAGACGCCGCTGGTTACAAAAACGCCATCGACGAAGAATAAGCAAGGCGAAGAGCCAGTGCCGCAAAGCCCCGTTTTACGGGGCTTTGATTTAGCGGCCGGCACAGCCTTGTGGCCAGCAGCAGCGAACGCTGGCCGCTACTGAATTTCGGCAACCGGTGGCCCAATCGCGGCCGGTTGCGTACAACAGCTTTTAAGTTCACAACCAGGAATCTCAGGCATGACCACTTCAGTCAAAACCCTGTCGCAACTTGCGAATCATCAAGAATTTATCGCCCGCCACATTGGTCCGGACGCTGAACAGACCCAGGCCATGCTGGCCGAATTGGGTGTCAGCAGCGTCGAAGAGCTGATCGCGCAGACAGTGCCAGCCGGCATCCGTCTGACCACGCCTTTAGCGACAGGCGAAGCTGTTAACGAAGTGGAAGCCCTAGCTTACTTAAAAGCGGTTGCCAGCAAAAACAAAATCTTCAAATCTTACATCGGTATGGGTTACCACCCGACACACACGCCAAACGTGATTTTGCGTAACGTGCTGGAAAACCCGGGTTGGTACACGGCGTACACGCCATATCAGCCAGAAATCGCGCAGGGCCGTTTAGAAGCACTGCTGAATTTCCAACAAGTGTCGTTAGATTTAACCGGCATGGACCTGGCTTCTGCCTCGCTGCTGGACGAAGCCACAGCCGCTGCGGAAGCGATGGCACTGGCCAAACGCGTCACTAAAAACAAATCCAACACTTATTTCATCGCTGACGACGTGCACCCGCAAACCATCGACGTGGTGCGCACCCGTGCCGAGATGTTTGGTTTTGACACCATCGTAGGTAAAGCGGCAGACGCCGTGAACCATGACGTATTCGGTGCTTTAATCCAGTACCCGTCAACCACTGGTGAAGTACGCAACGACGCGCAGTTAATCGCTGATTTAAAAGCGAAAAAGGCCGTAGTTGCCGTCGCAACTGACCCAATGGCGCTGTTGCTGTTAAAAGCGCCGGGTGAATTAGGCGCAGACGTGGTGTTAGGTTCAGCCCAGCGTTTTGGTGTGCCAATGGCCTTCGGTGGCCCACACTCAGCATTCTTCGCTACCCGTGATGATTACAAACGTTCAATGCCAGGCCGCATCATCGGTGTGTCCAAAGACCGCCGTGGCAATCAGGCACTGCGTATGGCGATGCAAACGCGTGAGCAACATATCCGCCGCGAAAAAGCCAACTCCAACATCTGTACTGCGCAGGTGTTACTGGCCAACATGGCATCTTTCTACTGCGTCTACCACGGCCCGCAAGGTCTCAAAAACATCGCTGAGCGCATTCACCGCTCTGCCGACGTATTCGCTGCTGGTTTAATTGCTAAAGGCGTTGCGCTCAAGCACACAACCTGGTTCGACACTGTGACGTTCAGCGTGGCGAACCGTGCTGAAGTCATCGCCCGTGCTGAAGCAACTGATGTGAACTTCCGTACTGATCTGACTGACTCTTTAGGCGTCAGCTTCAGCGAAGCCACTACAGCTGCAGATATCGCTGAGCTGTTTGATATCGTCTTCGGCCAAGGCCATGGCTTAGATGTCGCAGCACTGGATGCGGCTATTGTTGCCAAAGGCTCCAACTCAATTCCGGCTGACTTAGTGCGTACGTCGAAATACTTAACGCACCCGGTCTTTAACCAGTATCACAGCGAAACTGAGATGCTGCGTTATATCAAAAAGCTGGAAAACAAAGACTTAGCACTGAACCACTCAATGATTTCATTAGGTTCGTGCACGATGAAGTTAAACGCCACCGCCGAAATGATCCCGGTGACCTGGCCAGAATTTGGCGCATTGCACCCGTTTGTGCCAAAAAATCAGGCCGAAGGTTATTACCAGATGATTGGTGAACTGGCCGACTGGCTGGTGAACATCACCGGTTACGACCAAATGTCGATGCAACCGAACTCAGGTGCACAAGGCGAATACGCCGGTATGATTGCGATCCGCAAATACCACGAAAGCCGTGGCGAAGGTCACCGCAACATCTGTTTAATCCCGGTATCTGCCCACGGCACTAACCCTGCAACAGCGGCAATGGCCAGCTTCGAAGTGGTGCTGGTCGACTGCGACAAGTCAGGCAACATCGACATGGCCGATTTAAAAGCCAAAGCCGAAGCGGTGTCTGACCGTTTAGCGGCCATCATGGTGACTTACCCGTCTACGCACGGTGTATTTGAAGAATCGATCCGTGAGCTGTGTGACATCATCCACGCGCATGGCGGCCAGGTCTATATGGACGGCGCTAACATGAACGCGCAGGTTGGCGTGACAGCACCAGGCTTTATCGGTGCGGACGTATCGCACTTAAACCTGCACAAAACCTTCTGTATTCCACACGGCGGTGGCGGCCCGGGCATGGGTCCAATCGGCGTGAAAAAACAGCTGGCTCCGTTCCTGCCTAACCACGCAGTAGTGAAAATCGAAGACACCGGCGCCAACAACGGCGCAGTGTCGGCCGCGCCATTTGGCAGCGCCGGCATTCTGCCAATCAGCTGGATGTACATCAAAATGATGGGCGGCGAAGGCTTACGTCAGGCAACTGAATACGCCATTCTGAACGCCAACTACATGGCAGCCAAACTGGACCCGATGTTCCCGGTGCTGTACAAAGGCACCAACGGCCGTGTCGCGCACGAATGTATTATTGACATGCGTCCGCTGAAAGAAGCGACTGGCGTGACTGAAATGGACATCGCCAAACGTTTGATGGACTACGGTTTCCACGCCCCGACGATGTCATTCCCGGTGGCGGGCACGCTGATGATTGAACCGACTGAATCAGAATCCAAAGTGGAACTGGACAAGTTCATCGAAGCCATGACGTCTATCCGCGCTGAAATTGCCAAAGTAGAAGCCGGCGAGTGGACCGCGGACAACAGCCCGCTGCACTTCGCGCCGCACACCATGGCCGACATTTTCGACGCCAACTGGGACCGCGCCTACGACCGTCAATACGCTGCGTTCCCAACGCAGTACGTTGCCGACAACAAGTTCTGGCCAACAGTCACGCGCATCGACGACGTTTACGGCGACCGCAACCTGATGTGTGCATGTCCGAGCCCGGAAGATTACCGTTAATTAAAATTTTTGTGATCACGACAATTCTAGTTGGTAACCGATCCAATCTAGTTGGAAACCGACAAAAGTAGTTGGAAACTCGTGTGAAACTCTGATGAATAGAGGCGAACTTAGGTTCGCCTCTTTTTTTATGTCCTAATCAGGCCCGGTCGTTCAGCAAAAAACTCATCGCAAACTCAATGGTTGAGTCAAAGTGATCCGGGTCATTGTCGTATTCATGCTGGGAATAAGCCGTACATGCCTGAATCCAGAACTCTTCTTTTAAGCCATCTGGAAAATCAAAGCCTTCTGCTTTACGAACCCACTCGATAACAGCGTCAGAGCTGTGCATTAAAGAAGAAAATTGACCGTTCCCCTCAAATGAATACCGCTATCTTAGGTTGTAACTGGACAACAAATCGAAATTAATTTATGTATTAGACGGATAATTTTTACGCAATGGCAATCACTGGTTAATTTTATATTGCAAGATAAAAAGGAAGAAAGATGGATTTGGTCGAACAAAACAGAATCCGAGAAGAAGAAATTTTTCGACATGAAATTAGGAAAAATCTCGAGTTTCCGCGTTCTAGGTACAACACAATATTGGGTTTTTTCAACTCAGGAGTAGGGCTTTGGTTGCTGAGCACAGTTTCTGTAAGTGTGGTTACTGGTGGCTATTCTTTGTTAAATAGCAATATTAAGCAATCACAATATCAGATGGCTCAAGAAGATATGTTGACTCTTGAAATAAATGCTCGAATTTCGCAATGGAAGGCGCTAACGTTGCATCTGAAAAAACAAAGTGATTATATAGAGCCTTTACAGTTTCGGAGGCACTGGTCTGAATTGTTGAAGCCGCCTGTGCGAGCAGGTGTCACTAATTCAAACATACAGCCAGTTTTCCCTGAGTTCGAATCTAGGGGTATTCTGTCATTATCATATGAATTGCACGGCTTAACAAAGTCTACTATGAAGTATGAATATGTACAAAAGACAGAGCGAGAAATAACCTTTTTTACTGAGTGGGATCCTATTTCACTTGGATATACATCCTTAGATGCTTATTTACGTGAGCTTAAAAAATATCCCCTATGCCTGCAAACTCTAGGTGAAGACGAGCAAGATCCTGAATTGGACTCTAAATGTAAATAAGTGTCCATGGGCTTAGAGGGTATCATATTTAGTATAAGAATGGATTCTATACCTCTTGAATCAAGTCAAAGAATGATTTAAAAATATTTCTATATTCGATAGTGGTGTTAGTTTGATTCACAATATTAAGCGAGTTTAATTTGTTGTGGCTTATCGAATTTAACAAAGTGGCAGTAATAAACTTAGTTAAATCCTAGAATTAGTCATCGGCTATAGCGACATAATTCAGAATAAAAAATCGGACTGGTTGAAGTGGCCCGCTTTTTTATATGCAGTGGTGACATTATTGCGCTATTGTTTTTAACGCTATTTCTTCACCGAACCAGCAGAACCCTGCATCCGAACTTGCGCGTAATGCTTTGATTTTTCGAATAACTCCAGCAGCTGCTCTTCGTCGATGTCGAGTACTGTGTCCATGCTGTTGAGGGCTTCGGTGATGTCTGCCGGTGCGACTTGGACCACAGGTATGGCCGTGGCTGTGACCGGGTGCACACCGGTGGGGACCCAGCGCGAGCGTCGCAGCAGATAGGCTGCAATGGCCATAATGCTTAGATTCAGCAGGACAGGGCAGAGCAAAAACGTCAGATCCGGCACCTGGCCTGTTTGCGCGGCAATCGCCGGCACCAGTGCGGTCGCGCCGCCCGGCGGATGCATGCATTTGACCTTTCCCCCAAATTTAAGACCATGACATTGATGAGATTTCCAATAAACTG
>CAMLRA010000203.1 GCA_946482325.1 uncultured Chromatiaceae bacterium
GTTGGCATCCTGTGCCAGAGCCACCGGGCTGCCTGCTAACAGCATCAGCGTACCACCGGTTACTGCAGCCTTGATACAGGCTGACAGTGGATGAATTGAGGTAGTCATTTTCATTGGGTTGCCTTTTATTATGTTTATCCTGGATATACTGCGGCACTTTTTTTATTTTTTGGCGCGCACGATTAACTTATTGCAATTAAGTTCATTTGTCCAACGGCTGAATTTGTTGTTCTGTCTCAAAATGTTTGCAAAATTTGCCTGCCTTTTGTTCCTGTAATGGGTGTATCTCAATAGCGACGCGCATTGGCGCTGGTCGGACAGGGCCGTTAACCGGCGCTTTTGCGCTTGAAAAAAACTGGCCAGTGCAGTTAGATGCAGTTTCTGACTCCCATTTTCGGACTATCCATGAAAAAAACTATTCTGTCCGGCGTCATCCTCGGTGCCGGTCTTCTGGCGCCAGCATCGGCGCAAACGCTTGATTTACAACGTTTGTTTGCAGAGCCTGCTTTAAGTGGTACGGCGCCCAAATCACTGAGTTACGCGCCGGATGGCAAACGCATCACTTATCTCAAAGGCAAGACCAAAGACGCGAACCGGCTGGATCTGTGGCAATACGAGCTGGCGACAGGCCAGCATAGCCTGCTGGTGGATTCCGACACGCTGTTTAGCGGTGAAGAGATCCTGTCGGATGAAGAAAAGGCCCGCCGTGAGCGGTTGCGGTTGTTCGCCAGCGGTATTGTCAGTTATCAATGGTCTAAAGACGGCAAGGCGCTGTTATTCCCACTGAACGGCGACTTGTACCACTATCAGCTCAGCACACAAAAAGCCCGTAAGCTGACTGACACTGAAGCTTTTGAAACTGATGCGCAGATTTCACCAACCGGGCGTTATGTGTCCTTTGTCCGCGAGCAAAATATTTATGTCATCGATCTCAAATCCGGCAAAGAAACGCAACTGACTTCGGACGGGAAAGGCACAGTGCGCAACGGCATGGCAGAATTCGTCGCGCAGGAAGAAATGGGCCGGATGACTGGCTACTGGTGGGCACCGGATGACAGCAAAATTGCCTTTACCCAATTTGACGAGTCGTCGGTGCCGGAAGCGGTGCGAAACGAAATTTATGCTGACGAAATTAAGCTCTACAGCCAGCGCTATCCGTTTGCCGGCAAAGCCAATGTCCGCATCAAGTTAGGCGTGGTTGGAGTCGCCGGCAAAACACTGTCCTGGCTGGATATCGGCAAAGACCAAGACATCTACCTGCCACGGGTAGAATGGACAGAAAATCCGAATTTACTGACGTATCAATGGCAAAGCCGTGACCAGCAAGTATTGGAACTGAGGCTTGCGGATTTGGCGACCGGGCAGCAAAAAACTTTACTGACTGAAACCAGCAAAACCTGGGTTAATCTGCATGACGATTTATATTTCCTCAGCGACAAACAATCATTTATCTGGGCGTCAGAGCGCGATGGTTATAAACACTTGTATCTGTATTCATTACAAGGTGGCGTGCCAAAGCAACTGACATCAGGCCAGTGGATAGTCAATCACCTGGAAAGCGTCGATGAAAAAGCCGGGCTGATTTACTTCAGCGGCCGCAAAGATACGCCGCTGGAAAGCCATCTGTATCAGGTGCCTGTAAAGGGCGGTGCCATTGTTCGGCTCACTGAGCCTGGTTACAACCATCAGGTTGTCGTGGCAAAAAATGGCAGTGGTTTTATCGACACGGCATCTGCTGTGGTGAAACTGCCGACGGTGTCGCTCAAAAACGCGCAGGGCCAAACGGTGACAGTGCTGGAAGCCAATGCACTGGATAACAAACATCCGCTGACGCCTTTTGCGAAAGCCTTGGTGACACCGCAATTTGGTACCTTGAAGGCCAAAGATGGTCAAACGTTGCACTATCGGTTGTTTAAGCCAGAAACGCTGGTGCCGGGGAAAAAATATCCGGTGATAGTCGGTGTCTACGGGGGGCCGGGTGCTCAACGTGTAACCAATAGCTGGAGCAGTAAAGATTTATATTTCCAGTATCTGGTGCAGCAGGGTTATCTGGTGTTCCAGCTGGACAACCGGGGTTCAGAAAACCGCGGCAAAGCTTTTGAAGATCCGATCTTTGGCAAGCTGGCAGCCGTAGAACTGGAAGACCAAAAAACTGGTGTCGACTATCTGCGCACCTTAGCTTTTGTTGATGCTAAACGAATCGGCATATACGGACATAGTTACGGCGGCTATATGACCATCATGGCGATGCTGCGGGCCGGTGATTATTTCGCTGCCGGTGTGTCTGGTGCACCGGTGACGGACTGGGCTTTGTATGACAGTCATTATACCGAGCGCTATTTGGGCCATCCTGCCAAAAATGCAGCAGGCTATGAAGCCAGTTCAGTCTTTCCTTACGTTGGAGGCCTAACTGGTAAGCTGATGATTTATCACGGCATGGCTGACGACAACGTGTTGTTCACTCACAGCACTAAGTTGTTCTCTGCATTGCAAAGCCAGGGTAAACCCTTTGAGATGATGACCTATCCGGGTAGTAAACACGCGATGTTTGGCCAGCCGGTGCAAACGCATCTGCACCAGACCATCACGGATTTCTTTAACCGGACTTTAAAAGACTAAGTTGCGGGTCATCATGGCAAAAAAAGGTCGCTACGGCGACCTTTTTACTTTCTGCATCAGAGCATTAGCTCTGGCCAGTTAGTTCGTTGTTACAGGCTGCACCTGTGCACAGCAACTGCAGATTCTGCACTGTGGTCTGGCTGATTTGTGTTAACGCTTCTTGCGTTAAAAAAGCCTGATGGCCGGTGATCAGCACATTAGGGAATGTCAGCAGACGCTGGAACACTTCATCGCTAATCATTTGATCTGACAAATCTTTAAAAAATAAATCGGCTTCCTGCTCATACACATCTAGGCCGAGCAAACCAATTTTGTGGCTTTTTAGTGCCGCAATCACTGCTTTGGTATCAATCAGGCCACCACGGCTGGTGTTAATCAGCATCAGCCCGTCTTTCATTTGCTGCAGTGATTCGGTATTTATCAGATGATGACTATCCGGCGTCAGCGGGCAGTGCAGGCTGATAATATCGCTATTGCGATAGAGCTGAGTAAGTTCGACATAGCGCGCAGAAGAGGGGAGCAGCTCCGGCTGCGGCTTTGGGTCATAACACAAAATCTGCATACCAAAACCATGCAGAATGCGCGCTGTTGCAGCACCAATCTTGCCAGTCCCTATCAGGCCGACAGTTTTGCCGGCAAGATTAAAACCGATCAACCCCTGCAGGCTGAAGTTGTCATCACGCACACGGTTATAGGCTTTGTGCAGTTTTCGGTTTAGGCATAACATCATCGCCACGCAATGCTCGGCGACCGCTTCGGGCGAGTAGGCCGGCACTCTGGCGACCCGGATACCGAGTTCGTTGGCAGCTCTGATATCAACATTATTAAATCCGGCGCAGCGCAGTGCGATAGCCCCGACACCTTGTTGTCTGAGGGCGGTCAGCACAGGCGCACTGAGGTCATCGTTCACAAAAACACAGACCGCCTGACTGCCCGCTGCGAGACTCGCGGTTTGCAGATTTAACGCTTCGCCGACAAAATGCCAGTGAATACCGTCAAGCGTGGCCTGGCGAAGAAAATCGGCATCATAGGGCTGTGTACTATATACAGTCACGTGCAGCGGTGATGTCATTTACGCTTACCTCAAGAGTCTGATCAGGCGTTTGCCTGCGGCAACAATGCAAGCTCCGCCTCAATCGCATCAATGAACTGGTTAGGTTTGGTTCGCGGCGCATAGCGTTTGACCACCACGCCGTCTTTATTGACCAGAAATTTGGTGAAGTTCCATTTAATAGCCCTGGTTTTCATCAGGCCACGTGCCTGATCCTTCAGATACTCAAACAGCGGATCCGCATCCGGACCATTCACCTGAATTTTCGCCAGCACCGGAAAACTAACGCCGTAATTGAGCTGGCAAAATTGCTGAATGTCCTGATCATTGCCAGGTTCCTGGCCGCCAAACTGGTTGCAGGGAAATGCCAGAATCTCAAGACCGCGCTGATGATATTGCTGATACAGACCTTCTAAATCCTGATACTGCGGTGTAAAGCCACAGCGACTGGCGGTGTTGACAATCAGCAGGACTTTATCGCGATAGGCAGATAAATCCATTAGCGTGCCTTGGGGCGTGCGAACTTTAAAGTGATGGACGTTGGCCATACATTCCTCTTGTTTGCCTTGGCGCAGACGTGGCTAAAACGCCTGCCAGATGTGAATTGAATGATTTTGCTATTTGTAGCATAAATTTGTACAGTGGCGGCTAGCCTGTCACAGAATTAAGTCAATTGTATGTCAGAAAGAACTTCTTTAGCTTCAGAGCCTTGTGTTGTTGCTTTTGTCGGTTTGGGCGTTATGGGCTATCCGATGGCCGGTCACCTGAAAACCGCTGGCCATGATGTCGCGGTGTATAACCGTACCGCGTCCAAAGCCAGTCAATGGGTGGCACAGTATCAGGGCCGCAGTGGTCAGACGCCGGCTGAAGCAGCAGCAGGTGCGCAACTTGTCATGCTTTGTGTCGGCAATGACGATGATGTGCGTGCTGTCGTGTACGGTGAAGATGGCGTTTTGGCGCAAATGCTACCTGGCAGTGTGCTGATTGACCATACCACAGCGTCGGCCGACCTGGCGCGTGAGCTTGCAGCCGCTTGTGCCGCCAAAGGCATCGGTTTTCTGGATGCACCGGTCTCCGGTGGGCAGGCGGGCGCGCAAAACGGCGCCCTGACCATTATGCTGGGCGGTGATGCGGCTGATTTTGAGCGTGCTGAACCAGTGCTGCGCCATTATGCCAAAAGCGCCCGTTTATTAGGGCCGGCCGGTAGCGGCCAACTAGCGAAAATGGTGAATCAGATTTGTATTGCCGGTGTAGTGCAAGGCCTTGCCGAAGCCTTACATTTCGCCAAATGTGCTGATTTGGATGCCAAAGCTGTGCTCGAGGTGATTTCTAAAGGCGCGGCGCAATCCTGGCAGATGGAAAACCGTGGTGCCACTATGGTGGATGGTCAGTTTGACTTTGGTTTCGCGGTGGACTGGATGCGCAAAGATCTCAGCATCACCTTAAACGAAGCTCGCCGCAATGGTGCGCAGCTGCCCGTTACGGCACTGGTTGATCAATTTTACGCCGAAGTACAGGCGCTAGGCGGCAACCGGCAGGACACTTCAAGCCTGATCCGCCGGTTGAAAACACCAAAGCGTTAGGTCACCGGATTAATCATCGCGTTGCTGCATACTCAGCAGCGCCAGCCCGGACAATAATAATAACGGTACCAATACCAGCTGGCTGAACATATCCAGCTCACTGCGCCAATTTAGCCACAAAATCAATCCGCTTTGTAATCCCAGTGTCAGCCAGCTGATTTGTTTCAAACCTAATTTCATGTTGCACCTCCTGTTGACTTGAATTGAGTTTAACCCGGCTAAAATTTACGCTATAGTGGCAATAATGACATATTAAGTGTTTAAAGTGACATATGAAGCAAGTTGTGATCCTGATCTATCCAGGTGTGGCTTTAGGGCAGTTGACGGGTATGGCCGAGATGTTTCGCTTTGCCAATGAACTGGCACGTTATCTGGAACCGGCTGCGGGCGTGGAGCGTTTTCACGTAGGGTTTTATCAGCTGGGGGGCGGCGCCAGTTATCAGGCCGATGCGCTGCAGATAGCTTGTCTGACTTCTTTACCAGCGCAAATTGATGCCTTATTGATCCCGGGCAGTTATGCCCACCAGAGTGCTGAGCTGAGTGAAGTGACAACGTTGTTTCGCCAATACAGCGCTTGGTTTGCGCAACTAACCAAAGCCGGCACTTTGATTGGTGCTGGCTGCAACGGTAGTTTTGCCT
>CAMLRA010000204.1 GCA_946482325.1 uncultured Chromatiaceae bacterium
TTGCCATAAACAATATTAGAAAATCGCTTGGCATCGACGTTGTAAAACATCAGGCTCAACACTCCGCCAGGCTCTACCAGCTGATACAACTGACGGATAGCTTCTGCCGGTTCCGCCAGCCACTCCAGCACCGCATGACACAACACCAGAGGTGCGCTTTGTTGTTGCTCCGCGAGCTGTTGCAACGACCACTGCTGAATTTGCAGATGCAGCTGCTGCTCAGTCGCCGCTTGCTGCGCCAGCGCCAGCATTTCGGCGGATAAATCGGTCAGCAGCACCAGATGTCCTAACCCGGCCAGCCATAACGCCAGTTGGCCCTGCCCTCCACCGACATCCAGCACCCGGCATCCCGGCCGTTGCAGCAGCGGCAGTTCCAGCAAATCACGCTGCAGCACCAGCTGGCGTAAACGACCTTTTGTGGTGTTGTAGATATTCTGCTGGAATTTGGCGGCAATGCTGTCAAAATTGCGGTCTGATTTGATCTTCGTTGGATTTTTTTTGGTCATAAATCTATGGATCTGCTAATTAAAATATTACTGGCGCCCATTGTTCAGCTACTGCTGGTCAGCGTGCTTAGTACATATCTGCTCTGGCGCCGGCGTCAAATATCACACCGCATATTGATTGCCCCACTGGTCTTTTTACTATTGATCACCTGCCGGCCTTTAGCCGACTGGCTGGCTGCGCCGTTAGAGTTTGCCTATCCAGCCTTTCAACAACAACCCGTAAAACACATCGCTGTGTTGGGTTGCAGCCATTCAGAAGCCGCATACCTGCCTTTGAGTAGTCAACCTGAGCCATGCTCTTTGGCCCGTTTGGTGGAAGCTGCACAGATTTGGCATGCTCAACCTGATGCGATCATTCATTTAAGCGGCAGCATTGCCGACCGCCGCATCGCGCACACTGAGCTTGAAAAACAGTTTTTAACGGCCTTAGGGATCCCGCCCACTGCTATCCAGCAACACACGGCCGCGACCGACACTGAGGGCGAAGTTACACTGCTGGTCAAAGCGATCCCTGTGGATGAGCCTCTGGCGCTGGTAACCACCGCCATGCATATGCCCAGAGCCATGCGCTGGTTCGAACTGCATCAACGAAATCCCATTGCCGCCCCAACCGAGTTTCGCATTCGCCGCAGTTATGCCGACAGCCGCTGGCCTGTCTGGATCCCACAACTCAATGCGACCACCACTCTCGGTGACGCTTACTATGAATATGCCGGCTTATTGGAGCAGTGGATCAGGATCTCATTCCAGTCAAACAAGCAATAATCGATCAGGTAAAGCACTAAGCCGGATTATAAATATCTGCAAACACGACCACTACATCTGTCTGGGCTGCCAGCCACTCTCCAAGCGCTTTAACGCCATAACGCTCGGTGGCGTGATGGCCAGCCGCGATAAAATGAATACCAAGTTCATTGGCGCTGTGAATAGTCTGTTCTGACACTTCGCCGCTGATAAACAGCTGAGCACCGGCCGCGGCCGCTGCATCAATGTAACCCTGGCCGCCGCCGGTACACCAGGCAATATGCCGAATGTCGCCAATACCGGCATCATGGGCAAACACCGGACGCTGTAATTGGTGCTGCAAACGCGCCACGATGTCGGCTAAAGTCAACGCAGTGCTCAGCTGCGTTTGCCGGACCACACCCACTGGCTCCACGCTGGCTAAGGCGCTGATGTCACTAAAACCGAGCAATGCGCCGAGCTGAGCGTTATTACCCAGTTCCGGATGAATATCCAGCGGCAAATGATAAGCAAACAAGTTGAGATCATGCTGCAGCAAGGTCTTCAGCCGACGTTTTTTCATACCAGTGATTTCACTGGCTTCGCTTTTCCAGAAATAACCATGATGTACCAGCACCGCATCAGCCTGTTCAGCAACGGCGCGGTCCAATAAGGCCTGAGACGCTGTGACCCCGGTCACAATTTTCCGGATCTGGGCTTTACCTTCAACCTGCAAGCCATTTGGACAATAATCACGCACCCGGCCTGATTCTAATTTACTGTTCAGTAACTGCAGCACTTCGTCACGATGCGCCATCTGAAGGCTCCTTTGGTTGCAACGCAGCCAGTTTGTTCTTAGCGTTTATCCACTGCGCCATATACTTGGTACTGCGATGATGATGATACTTTAACATGCGGCCGGTAAAACTTTGCTGGCGATGCTGCGCCAGCTGTTGCTGTACCGCAAAGAGCCGCAGCCAGACCTGCGGCATCTGCTGTGCCGCATCGAATTGCGCAAGGCACAAACCCGCTTTTTGCCGGGCAGTCTGCCACAGCGTCTGGTCCTGATATAATGTGACAGCTGCTGCAATGAAAGTCTCATCATTGTCAGCGACAATGCCGGGAAAATCCTGATAATCCGCTTGATGACTGATGCCCTCGGCTCCAATACCCGTTGTGACCACCGGCGTTCCGAAGCACATGGCATCAATAATCTTGCCTTTTAAGCCAGCACCAAAACTGAGTGGCGCCAGGCAAACCCGGTAGTTCATAAAGGCATCTGCCGCCTGTGTCGCCCAGCCTTTGATATAAAAACCTTGTTTGGGCGCGTGCAGCTGTGTGGCTTTAGGCGGTGGGTAAGCACCATAAATGTGCAGTTCAGCCTGTGGCAGCTGCTGACGTAGCGCCGGCCACAGCCGTTTTAACCGCAGCACCGCCTGCCAGTTCGGTTCATGGCGAAAGTTACCGATAAAACTGAAGTGTTGCCGATCTGCAAAGTTGCTGCTGGTATCGATTTCACAGTTTTCAATAAAAAACGGACAATACAGCAATTGCGCAGCAGGTACCTGATAAAAATCAGTGAGTAACTGCAGCTCAGCACGGGAAATGGTCAATGTCAGGTCGCAACGATGAATGGCGGCAATTTCACGCAGCGCCAGCTCGCCAGTCAAATCGGCGTGATTGACCGGGCGCTGTTCGTTAAACGCCTGTTGGCGCGCAAAGCGCAAACAATGCAGATCTTCGCTGTCGAGCAGTTTCAGCGCCTGCGGGCAAATTTCATCGACCCACCAGCCAAACTGTTCCTCCAGCATAAAACGATCAAACAGCACAGCCGCCGGCTGCCATTGCTGTAACTGCACAGCAAAACTGTCACAGTTGAGGGCTATGGTGACTTCTTCGATGCCGTACTGATTCAAATCTGCGCGGTGCGGCGATTTGTCAGCGGCACTGGCAAACACTACCTGCCAGCCTTGTCGCTGAAACAACTGCAATAAACTGAGCATACGCCAGCCTGCAGCAGACGAATTTGGCTCTGGCCAGACATAACCCAGTACCAGCAATAACGGCATAAGTTCTCTCCATTTGCCGCGCATTGTAACTGTTTCTTCAGCCAGAGCAATCCGCTGTGCTCTAGTGCCGGTAGAGATTTGTGGTAAGCTGAGCGGACCAGATCTGTAATAAGAATGATTTCGATGGATTTAAGATATCAGGGGCATGACGAACTTTTTCATGCGTTAAGCCATGCTGTGGGAGCCCTGCTCAGCGTTATTGGCCTGGTGCTGATGCTGCAATTGGTTCCGCCTGCACAGCCCGCTGCATTTGCTGCTGTGCTGGCCTTTGGCTGCAGTCTGATTATGTTATACAGCTGCTCGGCCTGTTATCACGCCTGCACAGATGCCCGCCAAAAAGCGTTTTGGCGCAAACTGGACCACAGCGCAATCTACCTGCTGATCGCCGGAACTTACACACCGTTTACCCTGATTAGTCTCAAGGACAGTTGGGGCTATTATCTGGTGCTGGTGGTCTGGGGCATTGCTTTGCTTGGCGTGGCGCTGGAATTCGTCGCTCACCTCAAATTTAAAAAGCTCAGTTTGGTTTTATATCTGGTGATGGGCTGGCTGGTAGTCATTGCGGCAAAGCCGATGCTCGAGCATGTACCGGCTGACGGTTTGTGGTGGTTGCTGGCAGGTGGTCTGTGTTACTCAGGTGGCGTGGTGTTTTACCTGTGGCACCGGCTCAGATTTCATCACTTGATTTGGCACTGTTTTGTCATGGCGGGCAGCGCCTGCCACTTCTGGTCGGTGTATCGTTATGTGCTACCTCATTAAAATTGTTGCAGTGCTGAAGCACTTTGAACGCTGCTGAGCTGGATACCGCAACATCAGGTGGACTCAAGCGGCAATGTATGAGTTAAACGCGTCAAACGGATCCAGAAAGTACTGCCGACATGCTCAGTACTGTCAAAACCAATTTGCCCACCGTGACTTTCAATAATGCGTTTACAGATTGTCAGCCCAAGCCCGGTGCCTTCTTTAGAGCGGCTATCGGATGCATCGGCTTGGGAGAACTTTTCAAAAATTCGCGATTTAAAAGCCTCAGGGATGCCCTGCCCCTGATCGATAATCTCCAATCGGATAGCATCCGGCTGGCAAATCAGGCGCAGGATCACTGGTCGCTGCGGCGCAGAAAACTTCACCGCGTTTGATAACAGATTGTCCAGTACCTGACGCAACCGCAGCGCGTCGGCTAAAGTCTGCACGACCGGCTCCTGCGGCAGCTGGAGCTCAACTGTCACCTGGTAACGCAGCGCATAACTTTGAATCCCTTCGACCGCCTGACGGCATAATTCGGTTAAATCCACCGGTTTGAGCTGCAACGCAAATTTACCCGCTTCAAACTTCTGTACGTCTAACAAGTCGTTAATCAGTTGCGACAGCCGCTCGCAGTTTTGCAATGCAGTTTCAACCAGCTGGCGATAGGCATCTGACCCTAATGGCACGACATTTTGCGCCACCAAACCAATAGCGCCCCGAATGGATGTTAGTGGGGTGCGCAGTTCATGCGAGACTGTCGATATAAACTCATCTTTGAGTTTGTCTAAGCGCTTCAACTCTTTATTTGCTTTGGCAATTTCGGTCAGACTTTTTTCCAGCTGCCGGGTACGCAGTGACAGGGTCATCGAGCTTTCTTCCAGGGCGCGCGTCCGCTCTGTGACTTTGGTTTCCAAAATTAACTGCGCTTTAGCTCTTTCCTGTACAGAGTTCTGTAGTAACTTGTTGATTTGCTGAATGTGGCGTAATCGATATTGGTGAAACGTCAGGATCAACAACAAGGTCAGAATAAAGCCCAGCACCTGCACAGAACTGTGTTGCCACCAAGCTGGTAGTACCCGCACACGGACACGCTCAGGCACCTGATTATAAAGACCATGATTATTAGAACCTTTTAATTCCAGCTCATATTCGCCAGCCGGCAAATTGGAATAATACGCACTGCGCCGACCGGGCTGCAAAATCCAGTCAGGGTCAAAGCCGGTCAATTTGTATTGATATTGGTTACGTGCTGGATCATGAAAATCCAGACTCGCGAACTCAAACTCCAGACTGGTATCCGTCGGTTTTAGCACTATTTCGGACCAACGTGCCGTGTTTGCCTGCTGCGGCAGCGGCGTGTTGTTTACCAGAATGCGCGACACAGCGACTTTTGGCTCAATCTGGTTAATCCAAATCAGTGCAGGCTCCATCACCGTCAGACCATCAATGGAGCCGATGTAAAATGTCCCCTGCTGGTCATCAAAAAACGATTTAAACACTTGTTCTGTCGCGACCAGGCCGTCTTGTTTGGTAAAAGTAATGAGGCGCTGACTGTCGCTGTGTTTTAAACTCAGGCCTTTAGACGTCAGCAACCAGATGTTTTGTTGCTGGTCGGCGTAAGCGCCTATGATATTGCTGCTCGGCAAACCGCTGCGCACATCCAGCAAATGCTGGCTGTCCTGTTGCAAGTCGTACAGCACTAACCCTAGCTGGGTGCAAATCAGTAAACTACCGGCCGGGCCTTTTTCCAGACACTGCACATCCTGACTGGGTAGTTCCAATGCATTC
>CAMLRA010000205.1 GCA_946482325.1 uncultured Chromatiaceae bacterium
AATCATCCCCGACGATGCCTCTGTCGCGTTAATCGACCGGCTCATGCGGGATATCTGGGATCAACTGCGCGGCAGCGAAGTGATGATCGAAGCAGATGAAGACGAACTGGTGGACTGGGCGCTTGCGCATAGTCGCCAATTTATAGAACAACAGGGCGCGCCGTCTGACGACGAAGATGATGAAGACGCAGATGACGACGCCGAAGATGTCATTGATGAAGAAGAGTATTAAACCATGACCAGTCAAGTTGAAGCCCAAGTCAAACCACACAATGTAAAAGAAGTTGTGGCACTCCTGGCCGAACAATTTCCATTGTGTTTTAGTCTGACTGGTCCGGCAAAGCCGCTGAAAGTCGGTATTTTTCAGGATCTTGCGGAAAAGTTGCAGGATAATCCGTTGATCAGCAAAACCATGTTACGCCAGGCATTACGGGTGTACACCAGTAGCTGGCGTTATCTGGAAGCCGTCAAAGAGGGGGCATTCCGCGTTGACCTTTCCGGTGCTGATGGTGCAGTGATCGATGCTTCACAAGCCGAACATGCAGCAACAACGTTAGCCGAAAGTAAAGCTAAAGCCCAGGAAGCGCGTAAGGCCCGGCAGCAGGCTGAGCGGGCCAAAGCGAAAGCGGCTGCTCCCGCTACTGGTGATGATGCCAAATCGGCCGATGCGCCAAAAGCTGCAAAACCTGCTTACAAAAAACCGGAACACAAACCAAGCAATAAAGCTGCAAAAGCCGCTACGCTGAAATCTAAACCTGCTGCAGAGCCAGTAAAGGCAGCGCCGGTTGAACTCAAAGCAGTGGAAGATGGTCAGTTAGTGGTGGGCGGTAAGGTGTTAGTTAAATTTGGTACCAGCCCAATTGCTGCCACCGTGGTGGAGCTTGCTAAACAAGATGTTGTGGTGCAGCTGGCCTCAGGCATGATCGTTAAAACCCAGCGTGGAAGTCTATTTCAGGCCTAATTCAAAGAGTGTCCGATGAGAAAATTATCAGGTATTGCCGCAGGTTTGTTTTTGGCGTTTTGTGGCGCCACTATTGCAGCACCGGTTGCTGAAAAAGTCACGTTACCGGAACTGACACAGTTAGATCAGCATTTTACAGCCAGTAAACGCATTGCCGCCATTCTGACCCGCGGTCATTACCTGCCGGTCCAGATCGATGACAAGCTATCGGCCAAAGTGTATGACCAGTATCTGGATAGCCTCGATTATTTTCACAACGTGATGCTCAAGTCTGATGTTGCCGCCTTCGAACAGTATAAGTTCCAGTTTGACGACGCCATCGCTAAAGGTCAGTTCGACTTTGCATACCAAATGTTTAACCTCAGTCTGCAACGTCGCGCCGAGCGTTTTGATTACGCATTATCGCTGCTGGATAAAGGTTTTGATTTTAATAGCAAAGATGCTTACGAATATGAACGTGAAGATGCGCCATGGCCAGAAACGCAGGCTCAACTTGATGAGTTATGGCGTCAGCGCGTCAAATATGATGCGTTAAATCTGAAACTAGCCGGTAAAAAGCCTGAAGAGATCAAAGACATCCTCACCAAGCGTTACAAATCCGCGAAAAAACGGCTGGCGCAAACTGAAAGCGAGGATGTGTTTCAGCTAGTAATGAATGCTTATGCTCGTTCGATTGAAGCGCACACTTATTATTTATCACCGCGTAACACCGATCGTTTCCAGCAGGAAATGAACCTGTCGCTCGAAGGCATAGGTGCTGTGTTACAGGCTGACGATGATTACACGGTGATTTCCAGTCTGGTTCCCGGTGGCCCGGCTGACCTGACGAAAAAACTGAAGCCAAAAGACAAAATTGTCGGTGTTGCCCAGGGGAATGACGATTTCGTAGATATCGTCGGCTGGCGTTTGGACGATGTGGTTGACCTGATTAAAGGGCCTAAGGGCTCCAAAGTACGGTTGCAGGTGCTCGCTGCCAGCGGCACTGCAGGCGCAACGCCACAGCTTATTGAAATTGTCCGTGACAAAATCCGGTTGGAAGATCGTGCCGCCAAGGGTGAAGTGTTTAAATCACAATTACACCAGAGTGGTAAAAAAGTTGGTGTAATTAATATCCCAAGTTTTTACAACAATCTGACCGAAGATGTCCGCAAAGAAATTACCAAACTGAAAAGCGAAAAAATCGACGCTTTGGTCATTGATTTGCGTGGCAACGGCGGCGGTTCGCTTCCTGAAGCCATCTCACTGAGTGGGTTGTTTTTTGATCGCGGCCCTGTGGTGCAAATCCGCGAAGGCAATGGCCGCATCACGCAAAATGATGACACAGACGGCACCACCTTGTATGACGGCCCAATGACGGTATTGGTAGACCGCTACAGTGCTTCTGCATCTGAGATTTTCGCAGCCGCGATGCAGGATTATGGCCGGGCGCTGGTGGTCGGTGAACATACCTTTGGTAAAGGGACGGTACAGCAACACCGTGGTTTAGGCCGGATTTACGACACTTTTGATGCAGAACTTGGCGGGCTGAATTACACCATTGCCAAATTCTACCGGATCAATGGTGGCAGCACACAGCACAAAGGTGTGGTGCCGGATATAACTTATCCAACACCGATTAATCCTGACGAGTGGGGCGAAAGTAAAGAAGAAAACGCGTTGCCCTGGGATTCTATTGCGCCAGCCAGTTACACCAGCGCGCCGGATATCAAAGTGGTATTACCGCAATTACAGGCAAAACATCAGAAACGTATTGCTGAAGAAGTTGAGTTTAAATACCTCAATGACGACATCGCGCTGTATAACCAGGAAAAAGACCAGAAGACCGTGTCTCTCAATGAAAAAGAGCGTCTGGCGAAAAAAGACAGTGAAACTGCCCGCGAGCTGAAACGTCTGAACGAGCGGCTGGCGCGGTTAAAACTTCCGCCGGTGAAATCAGTCGATGATGCGCCCGAAGTGCTGGAGAAGTTAGACCCTTTATTGGAAGAAACTGTACTGATCACTGAAGATTTGGTGATGAGCAGCAAGATCGCCAAAAAATAGAGAGTTTTCAGCATAACCCCTGAACAAAGGACTGCCTGCAGTCCTTTGTTTTATCTGCAACTTTGTAAAAGAGTATTTTATGACGACTGCTACAGCTGCCGTCCATCAGCAATGGTCCAGCCGGCTGATGTTTATTATTGCCGCTACCGGCGCAGCCGTGGGGCTGGGTAATATCTGGAAATTTCCATACATCATGGGACAAAACGGCGGCGGTGCATTTATGTTGATGTACCTGCTGTGTATTTTGCTGATCGGAATTCCGGTGTTGATGGCAGAGGTCATGATTGGCCGACGTGGCCGGCAAAGCCCGGGTTTGTCAGTCAAAGCCCTGGCGATCGAAGCCAAAGTCAATCCACTGTGGCAAATCGCGGGCTGGATGGGGCTGGTGGGTGGTTTTTTAATTCTGTCGTTTTATTCGGTGATAGCCGGCTGGGCTTTTGCTTATGTTTCTAAAGCGGCGCAACACAGTTTTCAGGGCCTCGATGCCGGGCAAATCGGTGCAATGTTCGGACAGTTTTCTGCTGATTTATCCAGCCTGTTGCTCTGGACAACCGTTGTGATAGTGCTGACCTGCGTTGTTGTTGCCAGGGGTGTCAAGCAGGGGCTGGAACGTGTGATCCGCTGGATGATGCCGGCTTTATATGTGTTGCTGATTGGCCTTGCTATCTATGCCGGCGTCACCGGTGATTTTGTGCAGGCAGTGCATTTTATGTTTGCACCGGATTTCAGCAAATTGTCCGTTGCCGGCATGCTGATGGCGCTGGGTCATGCATTTTTCACTTTGAGCCTGGCGTCGGGTGTGATGATCACTTACGGCGCGTATATGCCGGGTAAAGTCTCAATTGCCCGTACTTCTATCTGGATTGCATTAGCAGACACTTCAGTGGCGCTGATTGCCGCCATGGTGATTTATCCGATAGTGTTCGCACAACAATTAGACGCAGGACAAGGCCCGGGCCTTATTTTTGTCACCTTACCGGTTGCTTTTGGCCAGATGCCAGGCGGCCAAATTGTCGGTACTTTGTTTTTCACTATGCTGGTGTTTGCCGCTTTTACCTCCACCATTGCCATGATTGAATCTGTGGTGGCCTGGCTCACCCAATCCAAGGGTTTCACCCGGCTGCAGGCTTGTGTGTTCTCCGGTGTGGTGTTGTGGTTGCTCAGCCTGCTGACGGTGTTTAGTTTTGCGGGTGCAGAGTGGGCGCAGTGGCATTTTGTGTTTGTCGGCAAGGAAGTGCACAACCTGTTTGAAGTCATTGACCACCTGACCTCTGACATTATGTTGCCACTGGGTGGTCTGGCGATTGCTATTTTTGCTGGCTGGAAAGTCAGACAAAATGCCAGCCGCGAAGAGTTGAATACCTCGCCGGTTGCTTATAGTATCTGGCTGTTCTGTATCCGCTGGTTCACGCCGGTGGCAATCCTCGCCGTGTTTCTGAACCTGACCGGTGTACTCTGATAATAACGAAAGGTCTGCCTGACAGGCCACATATAACTAAAAATAGAGCAAAGAATGACAACATCTAAAACTACCAAAGCCCCCAGCATGCTGGATGCTATGCTGCCACTGGGCGCGCTGATTTTCCTGCTAAGTTTGTCGGTCTACCTGTACGGCAGCGATTCGTCCTTTGGTCCGAATCAAATGGCGTTATTTGTCGCAGCCGGCATCGCCGTGTTGATCGGCCTGAAAAATGGCTTCGGCTGGGAAGAAATGGAACAGGCGATGATCCGTGGTATCGCGTTGTCGCTCGGCGCTGTACTCATCCTGTTTTCAGTCGGTGCTTTAATCGGCACCTGGCTGTTGTCTGGCACAGTGCCGGCGCTGATTTATTATGGTTTGCAGGTGTTAAATCCAAGCTGGTTTTATGCTGCGACTTGTGTGCTTTGTGCCATCGTTGCGCTTGGCATTGGCAGTTCCTGGACCACGGCAGCCACTGTAGGCGTAGCACTCATCGGGGTATCGATGGGCCTTGGGCTG
The DNA here is from genome assembly GCA_946482325.1 of uncultured Chromatiaceae bacterium. Next base: position 4,980 of record CAMLRA010000205.1, read on the forward strand.
TCACCGGTGATCACTGCCGGCGCTATTGTGTCAGGCGCTTATTTCGGCGACAAAATCTCCCCGTTATCAGATACCACTAATCTGGCGCCGGCGGTGGCGGGCTCGGATTTGTTTTCGCATATCCGCCATATGTTATGGACCACAATTCCCAGTTTGGTTCTGGCAATTTTGTTATTTGTCTTACTGGGTTTTAATGCGAACGGCGTAGCGAATGTCGAAAAAATTGAACAAATCAGCCGCGACCTGCAGCAACATTTTGATATTTCCCCGCTGCACCTGGTACCGATGCTGATTTTATTAGTGATGGCGGTGAAAAAAGTACCGGCCTTCCCGACAGTGTTTATCGGTGCTTTGCTTGGTGGATTGTGGGCCGTGTTGTTCCAGCAGCCATTGATTGAAAAAATGACGGATCAGGCGTACCCGGTGGTGCTTGGTCAGTTAAAAGTGGTGTGGACTACTTTACACAGCGGTTTTGTTATCGAAACCGGCAATGTTGAGCTGGACAAATTGCTCAGCGGCGGTGGTATGTCGAAGATGATGAATACGGTCTGGCTGATTATGTCAGCAATGGTGTTTGGCTCAGTGCTTGAACACACAGGTCTGCTGCGTCGTTTTGTCCAGGCGATTTTGCGCCGTGCCCACAGTACCGGCTCGTTAATCACCAGTACCATTCTGACCTGTATTGCCACTAACATTTTGGCTGCTGACCAGTATATGGCGATTGTGATGCCTGGCCGGATGTATAAAGAAGAATTTGAAAAACGTGGGCTGGCGCCGGTTAATTTGTCCCGCACGTTAGAAGACGGAGGCACTATCACCAGTGCACTCATCCCCTGG
>CAMLRA010000206.1 GCA_946482325.1 uncultured Chromatiaceae bacterium
ATCGTATTTATATTGAATTTTCAACAAGTTCGCCTGCATCAGCTGATAAGCTGGGCGTGCTTTCAGTGCAGGATGTTGCTCGAGTAAAAATGTCGCTTCGGTACTTTTTTGTTGTACCAGTAATGCCCGCAACAGGTCATAAATCAGTGGTTCGACCGCTGCACCACCGTCCAGCGCTAGTTGCAGTTCTTTCTCGGCACTGCTCCAGTTGCCGGCTTTGAGCAGGACCTGTCCCAGCATCAGCCGGGCCGGCAAGTACGCCGGATTTTGCTGCAAACTGTTTCGAAGCTCCAGCTCTGCTTCACGCCATTGTGCCTGCTGACTGTATTGCCGGGCTTTTTCGTAATAAGCTGACGCGGTATCCGCCGCAAACACCGGTTGTGCGCCCCAAGCAGCGAACACAGCAACGAAAACAGAGAGCATAGGCAGTTTCATCATTTATCCTTCAGGGCCGGCGTGGATGTAGCCAGCGCGGTCAGAGAGCGGTCAGAATGCGGCCACTTTAAATGATAGCGTTGTCATGCGTAAAGCTTGTCTAAGTTTCAGTAACAGAATTGAATGACCCGGGAGTTCAGTGATGCAAGTGCAACACCAAATGCCACAAAGCAGTTTTATTTATCAGGCCGGCGGCGTTGAAGCGCGGCTGGAATACCGGCTGTTTCAGGCGCAAGGGCTGCCGGCGGTGGATTTTTATCACACTTTTGTACCGCCGGAATTTCGGGGGCAGGGTATTGCGGCATTGTTAACCAATGCCGCACTCGAATGGGCCCGACAGCAACAACTGCAGATCCATGCCAGTTGCAGTTATGTCGCCCGTCGGCTGGAGACAACAGAAAAAAATTAGAAAATGTATACAAATTTATTTTGTGTATACATTTAATGCTATGCTGCTGACAAAATAAACGCAACAGGTGGAGCAGCATGACAGCATCGGCACAGCAGCGCGGTGGAGATACCGCAGGGTGGAGCAGTTCACATTGGGTCGCAGGTTTTGTCGCTGTGCTGGTTGGTTTTGCCAGTTCAGTTGCCATTGTGTTTCAGGCGGCGGCTGCAGCGGGTGCCAATGCCGGGCAAATCGCCAGCTGGATTGGGATTTTGGGTTTTGCCATGGGGGTGACCTGTATTGGCTTTTCCTGGTATTTCAAAGCGCCGGTGCTGACCGCGTGGTCGACGCCGGGGGCGGCGCTGCTCGCTACCAGCCTTAGCGGCTACAGCCTGGCTGAAGCTGTTGGTGTGTTTATGTTCAGCGCCTTGCTGACCTTGCTGCTTGGGCTGTCCGGCTGGTTTGACCGGCTGAGTAAAGTGCTGCCGCTGCCTTTGGCCAATGCGATGCTGGCAGGGATTTTGCTGCAGTTTGGCCTCGGTATTTTCCGTCATTTGCCACAAGCACCTGTGCTGGTGATTGGGTTGGTACTGCTGTTTGTGCTGAGCCGGCGTTTTATCGCCAGATACAGTATTCCGCTGGTGTTGCTGGCTGGAGTCATTTTCACGTTGCTGCGCGGCGAATGGTCAGTACAGCAGTTACAGCCCTCTTTAGTGCAACTGGAATGGGTCTGGCCTGTATTTCACTGGCAAGCAATACTAGGTGTTGGGCTACCGCTGTTTATCGTGACAATGTCGTCACAAAACCTGCCTGGACTTGCGGTGCTGCGCAGTCAGGGTTATCAGACGCCGGTATCGCCTCTGTTAACTGTGACCGGTTTGCTGACCTTGATCACCGCGCCATTTGGCAATTTCTCGATTAACCTTGCGGCTATCACTGCTGCGATTTGCAGCGGGCCCGAAGCCCACCCTGACCCGGCGTCACGTTACCGTGCCGGCATCGCAGCGGGCGTGTTTTATCTGCTGACAGGGCTCGCCGGTTCCACCATAGTGGCGTTATTTCTGGCCTTTCCGCCGGCATTGGTGGCGGTGGTCGCAGGACTGGCGTTATTGGTCACCATCGCCGGCAATTTGTCTGTAGTCACCGCTGAAGGGCCGCACCGCGAAGCAGCGATGCTGACCTTTTTGCTGACTGCATCCGGTGTCAACTTTTTTGGTATCGCATCGGCATTCTGGGGGCTGGCATTGGGTTTGGTGGTGTTATTGCTGCAAAAATGGCGGGCCTGATGCAAAAAGCTGATCTGTATTTGCAACTGCGGGACGACATTCGCCGCCGGCGCTGGCCGGCAGGCCGGGTTCTGAAACAACAAGAGCTGGCGGACTATTATCAGACCAGCCGCATTCCGGTGCGCGAAGCGCTGGCTCGGCTGTTGGCTGAAGGCTGGCTGGTCAGTGCCGGCAAAGCCAGTCTGATGGTGCCGCCTTTATCGGCTGCCGAAGCGCTGGAACTTTGTTTAATCCGCAGCCAGCTGGAGCCTTTAGCGCTGCGTCAGGCTTTGCCGCAGCTGAATCAGGCAATTTTGGGCGCTGCTGAAGATTGTCTGAATGCCGCCGACGGCGCGCATGATCCACTGCTGCAGGGTGAACTGAACTGGCAGTTTCATCAGATCCTGTATCAGCAGTGCGGCATGCCAACGTTGTTGCAGTTGCTACAGCAACTGCACCTCAAAGTTGCAATGTATTTGGGGTTTCAACAGGTACAACTCGGGTACGCGGACCAAAGTGCGGCAGAACATCGCGTGCTGTTACAGCATTTGCGTGAGGGGCGTCATGGAGCGGCGCTTGCACTGTTGCAACAGCATATCGGCGATGCCGCTGCTGCTTTGCAGCAGCATCTGCAACACAATGGTGGATAACAAATGATGCAACCCGTGTCAGTGAATACCCTGATGTGCCCACGTTGTGGAGCAAGCAATAACTGTGGTGTTGCGCAGGGGCAGGCAGTTTGTTGGTGTATGCAACTGCCGGTGCTGAAGGCCGCGCAAACCGCTGCGCCCGCAGCGGTCTGTTATTGCCAGCATTGTCTGACCGAATTAACGGCGGCGGGCCAGGCCGAGCAAAGCGGCGAAGCCCAGCAATACAAACCCGAAAGCTCCGCCTGAACTGCTGCCGCTGCTGTTCTGCTGTTGCAAAATTGCGGTATTAGCTTTGGGATTCAGGCTGGCGGCGCTGTTGGCCTCACTGTTGATGACGCTGATGCTTTCAATCAGCACCAGATTATCCTGCGTCACTGCGCGCTGCGCTGCCGCATCGGCACTGGTGTAATTGCGCAGTGGCACACCGTTGAAACTGGCGTTGAGCTTATTCGGCAGTGCGGCGATGGCATCAATTACTTCCATACCAGTGCCGGTCACCTGACCAAACACGGTAAAGCCGGCGTTTTGTAAATCGAGCTGCGGATTGCCGCCGCTGTTATCCGCCAAATTAATAAACCATTGATTGGTAGCGCTATTAGGGTCGCCTGCCACTTTTGCCATCGCAATAGTTGCCCGCACGTTGGACCATTTTGGTTCGTTGCGGATCGGTGCTTGTTGTGCCACAGCGCTAAATGGTGCGGCATTGTTGCCACTGTATTTAAAACCGCCACCCTGGATGACAAAACCGGGTTCACTGCGGTGGATAAAGGTGCCGTTATAGCTGCCGGCTTTGACATAACTGAGGAAGTTCGTGACGGTCACCGGCGTGGACTGGTCATACAAATTGACTTCAAAGTTACCAAGACTGGTTTTCACCAGCACCACTGTGGCCAGCGCAGGCTGGGCAATAAAAACAGAACTCAACAGCGCTGCGATTGGCAGCGGGCGATAAAACTTTGACATGGGCACATCTCCGGAATGAATTAAGCAAAAGCTTAACTGAGCCGGGATTGCCACCGCGAGCAGCATTACATTTAGTGACGAATTGACTACAGAATATTGTAAAACGCCGGGTGGTTAAACCCGGCTTTATTTGGTTGGCTGTGCCGTCAGTTGCTGCCAGTTTTCCAGATAATAACGGGCTTTGGGATGTTCCTGCGCCTGTTCAAAATATTGGCGGGCTTTGACCAGGTCGCGGTTGACCTGCTGCCCTTCAAAGTACAATAAACCTAAATAGTAACTGGCACTGGCACTGCCTTTGCTGGCCGCCTGTTGCAGCAATTGTACAGCTTTGTCCGGGTCTGCTTTGGTGCCTTTGCCAAACAGATATAACAGGCCCAGCCGGTTCATTGCCGGCGCATACCCCTGTTCGGCACCATAACTATAAAACCGTAGCGCTGCGGCAGGGTCGGCACTGATACCTTCACCGTCATCCAGCATTACACCGACATGAAATGCACAAGCCGCAATGCCCTGGCGGGTACATAAATACAACCAGCGGCTGGCTTGCAGTGGGTCGGCTTTAACGAATTCACCATCGCGGTACATGTTGCCAAGGCGCAGCATAGCGCGGGCAAAAAACCGCTCTGCCGCTTGCTGGTAATAGTAATTGGCCGGCTGGCTGTCGTCGGCGAACCAGCGGCGTTCCAGGCCATAACCGTACAGATAATAAGCTTCCGGGTGATAGGACAGCATTGCCTGCCGCAGTAGTTGCTGCGCCTGCTGACGCTCTGTTGCGTTGAGCTCTGGCTGTTGCATTAAATCTGACACATACAAATAAGCGGCGGTAGTGCTGCCCTGCGCTGCGAGCTGCTTCAGCTGTGCGGTGCCGGTGGCTGCCGCGAGCTGTTGATGTTCCAACTGTGCCAGAATGGCAAAGCTGGCGGCATCCGGGTGGCCGGCTTTCGCACCTGCTTGTAATTGGGTAATCGCTGCAGTGGCGTCGCGTGGTGTCAGTTTGCCTTGCAGCAGATAACGGGCCAGCTGTACTTCAGCCACGCCTGGTCCGGCTCTTTCGTTAATATAAGCCTGCAGTTCAGTGACGGCCGCCTGATGTTTGCCGGCGATCAGCGTTTTAAAATGCAGAAAATGCAGTAGTTGCAAGGCAGGGATATAATCCTGATCCGCGGCATCAGTCAGCCAGCCCAGACACTGCGCTTTGCTGGTTTTTAAGCGCAGCGCCGGTTGAAAACACCATTCAGCCAGTGTGACTTTGGCCTGCAACGAGCCTTGCGCCACCGCTTTGAGTATCAGAGTTTCAGCTTGAGAGGTGTTGTTTTCTTCCATTAGCGCCAGTGCCAAAGGTACCATCATCGCCGGGTTACTATTGCCACCTTCGGGTAACAGTTCTTTACGCCAGCCATCGACCAGGCCGACAAAGGGGAAAGGCAGACCGTCAATGGCATGCAGATAACGCTGGTTGTCGAAAAACACTGTTTTTAGCCGATTGTCGGCCGGGTCGTAGACCTGCACTTCATAGTGCAGGCTGTTGCCGGACGCGGCCAGCACTGCGTGGTAATCCTGCATTTGCATGCCCAGCAGGCCAAGTAATTCATGGGCGTCGGCAAAGGTATTAATGCGCCAGGCAGAATAACTGGCTTTGCCGTTGCCGCTGCGCAAAATGCCGTCGCGCAGATAACTCTGGTAAGCCTGCAGCACTTTGAGTTCTTTCTGTTGCTGATGTTCCTGGTAACAGTTCATCGCCAGCCGGTAAAACGCCAGATTCAGCAGGTTTTGCTGTTGCCATTGCCGCCAGGGCAGCGTCAGACACTGGCTGATATCGGTTTGCATCAGCTGCTGTTGCATCGCCCGCCAATCTTTCGCGCTTTGTTGCGCCAGGCCTGATGCTAAAAAGCTCTGATATAACGCCTCATAGTCTGGTAATTCAGCCGCGGATGGCAACTGTGTTGCCGTTTGGACATACAGCTGGCCAGCGGCCGGCACTGTATTCAGTGGTTGACCGGACTGGTTCGGCGTCTGCTGACAGGCTGCC
>CAMLRA010000207.1 GCA_946482325.1 uncultured Chromatiaceae bacterium
GTGGCGATAGAACTCGCAGAGCCGGTGAGGCATCCGGCTGTCGGCATTTTTGCCAAATCCGGCGCTCTGAGCTGGTGTGCCCGTCACAATGCTAAACCCGGCCGTCCGGCTTTATCAGAGCATTGGGTGTTGCACCTGAATGCTGCGAGCAGTTTACAGTTGCTTGAAGCCACGCCCGAGGAAGTTGCGGCAGTCGCTGAGCAAGCATTTAGCCAGATTGTTGGTCAGAAACTGCAGGTCACTTCCGCGCTTTGTCATCGCTGGTTATACGCCAGTTACAATGCCGAATTAACGCCGCCCGGCGTGCTGAGCGAGCCCGCACAGCAGCTGGTGGTCGCCGGCGACTGGAGCCTGGGGGGGCGGGTGGAGAATGCCTGGCTGGCCGGACTTATGGCAGCGAGCAGGTTGCTACCTGAGCAAATCGCGGTGCCAGACTTGTCAGCGACAACAGCCGACTTTATGCTAACAAACTGATAAATCGCAGCGCAGTCGCAGGGACGGCGCAAAAACGGAGTGGCTATGGGTTTATTCAGTGGGTTATTAGGCAACGCCGGCGCAGTGGAACTGGCCGATGTGGAAGCGGAGCTGGCGGCTTTTTTGGCTGACGGAGAGCAGGCTGAACAGGCATTTAAAGTACTGCGTGATATTATCGTTTTCACCAACAAGCGGTTGGTCCTGATCGATAAACAGGGCATTACCGGTTCGAAAAAAGAATATATGTCAGTGCCTTATCGCTCTATCGTACGCTTTTCGGCAGAGACCAAAGGTCACTTTGATCTTGAATCCGAGCTGCTGATTTGGCTCAGCAGCACCAACGAGCCAATCCGTAAAACCTTCAGTAAAGACAGCAACATAGTCGCGGTGCAAAAAGCGCTGGCGACTTATGCCTGTCGCTAACGTCTGATACTGACGTTTTGGGTCTTCGCGGCGTAGAAGGCCCGGCTTCTTGCTACCATCTGGCAGAGTTCAGCGACGCCATCCAGGGTTCTGAGCGTGGCTCTGTGTAATAAATCGGCGTTGGGCTTCGCCAGTTGTTTTAACTGGACTGCCTGCAAGCTGGCGAAACGTCGCTGAAAGTCGGTCAGGCGCCGGGCTTCAGTGGCGGAGGTTGGTTGCAGGATCAGCTGCGGCTGACGTTGCAGTAGCGCTTCGGCGCTGACTTGCGGATAAGCACTGCGGGCGTCGGCAAAGATATTTGTGGCGCCGCACAGGCTCAGTGCCTGCATCGGCCAGGCGTCCGGGCCAATGGTCGACAAGGGTTCGTCCCACAATTCGTAAAACACAGTGACTGCAGTTTGCTGCTGATATTGCTGGCGCAGCTTTGCTAATCGCAGGCGAAACTCAGCGGCCCGCTGCGTTGCCTGTTGCTGCTGACCGGTTAACTCGCCAAGTCGCAGTAAATCGCTTGCGATGTCATCCAGCGTTTTGGCTTCGAACGCTTCTGTGCGGATGCCAAGGCTTTGTAGCCGGCTGATATCGGCAGCCGGGCTGCCGCTTTGCCAATACAGCACCAAATCCGGTTTTAACGCCAGAATAGTTTCAAGTTGCAGGCCGGCATAGTTACCAACCCTTGGGATTTGCTGAGCCACGGCCGGATAATCGGCGTGTTCAACGGTTCCGACAATCAGCTCGCCGGCATCGATGTTATATAACTGCTCGACCAGATGTGGCGCCAGCACCACCAGTCGTGGCGGGGTCGCAGCCATACAGCTCAGGCTAGACAGCAACAGCAGGGCAAATAACAGCCTCACCAGTCTACTCCCTGCTGAGCACGGATGCCGGCATCAAAAGCATGTTTGACGTTTTGTACTTCGCTGACGGTATCGGCCAGTTCCAGCAAAGCGCGGTGACAGCCACGACCGGTGATCACCACATGTTGTTGTGGCGGGCGGGCTTTGAGCACCGCCAGCACTTCGTCCAAATCCAGATAGTCGTATGCGAACATATAGGTCAGCTCGTCGAGCAGCACCAGCGCAATAGCCGGGTCTGCCAGAAATTGTCGCGCCTCTGCCCAGACCTGCTGCGCTGCAGCGCGGTCGGTGTCGCGGTTTTGTGTCTCCCAGGTAAAACCGGTTGCCATCACAGCAAAAGGCACACCATGCTGTTGCAGCACATTGCGCTCACCACAGGCCCAGCCACCTTTGATAAATTGCACCACGGCAGCTTTCTGGCCATGGCCAGTTGCCCGGCTGACCATGCCAAAACCAGCGGTGGATTTACCTTTGCCGTTGCCGGTGATCACCAGTAATAAACCTTTGTCCTCGGTGGCAGCGGCAATTCGGGCATCAACTTGCGCTTTGAGTTTTTGCTGGCGTTTTTGGTGACCGGTCTGGTCATCCAGCTTATCTGTCTCAGAATTCATCGGCGCTCCGGCGACTTAATAACAATAAAAAGAACAGGCTGCCGCACAAGGCGGTCAAAATCCCCAGTGGCAGTTCCTGCGGCGACAGCACAGTACGGGCGGCACTGTCGACCCAGATCAGAAAAATGGCGCCGCAAAGTGCACTGCCAAACAACAACGGGATCACCTGGCTACCGAACAGCAGCCTGACCAGATGTGGGATCATCAGGCCGACAAAACCGATACCACCGCAATATGCCACCACAACCGCAGTCAGCAAAGCACAGAGTAACAGCAGGACCAGCCGCCAGCGCTGCACTGCAACCCCTAAGCTTTTCGCCATATCATCAGACCAATGCAGTGCCGTCAGCTGACGCCGGCCAAAGGCGCAGAGCACCAGCGTCAACGCCAGCGTGACACTAAGCAGTTGTACTGCCGGCCAGTCGGCCCGGCTTAAACTGCCCATCAGCCAGAACATGATGCGGTTGGCGGCAAAACTGTCGGCCTGGTATAGCAACAGGCTAGCGACTGCGCTGCAAAAAAACGACACTGCAAGCCCGGTTAACAGCAAAGTACTGATGCTTTGTATGCCTTGTCTGGCTGCGCGTTGCGCCAAAGCCAACACCAGCAGAATGGCAAAGATAGCGCCGGCAAAAGCCGCTACCGGTAACGCCAGCGCGGGCAGCCATAAGCTGCTGATAGTCGCTCCCAGCGCCGCACCAGACACTACGCCAAACAAATAAGGGTCGGCCAGCGCGTTGCGGCTCAGTAGCTGCAATAAAGCGCCACAAACCGCCAGGGCGGCGCCAGCCAGGCCGGCCAGCAACACCCGTGGTAGTCGCAGTTGCCAGAAGATTTCCGCCTGCAACCCATCGCTGCTGCTCCCTTGCAGCAGAGAACGGAGTGACACATCAACAGCGCCGATCTGCAGCGCAGCAAGCATGCTGGCTGCCAGCAGGCAACACCAGAGTAAAAGCCGCGACGCACTATTCATATCGGCTCCGGCGCGAACGTCACCCGGCAACTGCCGGTAACAGGACTTTGGTCAACCAGACAAGGCCGGCCAAACACCTGCTGCAATAACTCTGGTTGCAACACTTGCTCCGGCGTGCCTGCGGCAATCAGCTGGCCTTGTTGCAGCAGAATGAGTTCATCGCAGTAGGCCGCGGCCAGATTGATGTCGTGGAAACTCGCCAGCACACAAAGGCCGCTGCGACGCAAAGTCGCCAGTAGCTGATGCTGATAACGGATATCAAGGTGATTGACCGGCTCGTCGAGCAATAACAACTGCGCTTGCTGGACCAGCACCCGCGCCAGATGGGCACGTTGTTGTTCTCCGCCAGACAAACGGCCAAGTAGGGTGTCGGCCTGTTGGCTAAGCCCGGTATCAAGCAAAACACCATTGATGCTATCGCGGTCACTTTGGTTATCGCGTTGCCACAGCGCTTTATGCGGCAACAGGCCTAAATGCAGCAGCTGACGCACAGTCATTTCGGTGGGTGCTTGTTGTTGACTGAGAAAAGCGAGCTGCCTGGCGCGCGCAGTGGCGCTGTATGCTTGCAGTGGCTGCTGCTTCAGGCTGATCTCGCCATGGTCTGGCTGTTTCAAGCCGGCCAGCAGCTGCAATAACGTCGATTTGCCGGCGCCATTGGCACCCAGCAAGCCGTAAAGCTTGCCCGCTTTGAGTTGCAGGCTCAGTGGCCCTAACACAAAACCGTCGGGCTGGCGTAATTCAAGCTGTGCACACTGCAACAACAAATCTGACATGCGTTTTTTCACCGCAACTGCCGGCGAGTCCGGAGTTTATAGCGAGAAGGATGCTGAATACTAACAAATATTCAAGGCGCCGCCCAGCGAAGCCAGCAGTCGTAGGTCAAGCTCAGGTGGGGTTTAGCAACGGGGTGGCTGATAGGGTCACAGCGCAGCAGAAGGTATGGCAAGAGTAAGCGGGGCACAGCATCGCCGTGCCCCGGTAAAATTACAGATCAGCTTTGTGATCAAGACTGTGTAACTGTTTAGCGATATCCTGCGGCGACCCGGTATTGCGTGCCAGTGCGACATAAGCCACAGGCACTATGTACACCGTCAGCAATGTCGCGACGCCGACACCGGCACAAATCACCATACCAATCACCATGCGGCTTTCTGAGCCGGGGCCTGAGGTGATAATCAACGGGATACTACTCATCACTGTGGTAAAAGCCGTCATGGTAATAGGCCGCAAACGCTGCACGGCCGCCTGATGGATAGCGCTGGTAAACTCAACACCGGCATCGCGCAGCTGATTGGCAAATTCGACGATCAGAATGCCGTTTTTTGCCACCAGACCAATGATCATCACCAGGCCAATCTGGCTGTAGATATTCAGTGTCATATCTGCAAGATATAGCCCGCCAAGTGCGCCGGCCATGCCAAGCGGCACTGTCAGCATAATCACAAACGGATGGATAAAACTTTCAAACTGTGCCGCCAGCACCAGATAGGTAATGATGAGCGCCAGCGCGAAAATCAGCAGCGTCGATTCGCCGCTGTTTTTATACATCAGCGACTCGCCTTTGTAGTCGATACCGCCGACATCTTTGATCTCGGTGCGAACCACGCCTTCGAGATATTCCAGTGCTTCGCCGAGGCTGTAGCCTGGTGCCAGGTTGGCCATAATGGTGATAGCCCGCATCCGGTTGTAGCGGTTTAACGTCGACGATGTGGCTTCTTCTTTTAACGTGACCAGGTTATCCAGCGGAATAAGCTGGTTTGAGCCGCTGGAGCGCACATAAACCCCGGTGATACTGGTTGGGTCGCTGAAATCCGAATCGGCGCCTTCCAAAATCAAATCATATTCTTTGCCGCGGTCGAGGAAAGTCGTGACGCGCCGGCCGCCCAGCATTGCTTCCAATGCGCGGCCAACCACACCAACCGAAATGCCCAAATCGGCTGCCCGTTCGGTATCAATTTCCACCAGAATTTGCGGCACAGTCTCTTTGTAGTCGTGATCAAGCATTTGTAAGTTCGGGTTTTCCCGCGCTTTGGCCAGCACAATATCACGCCATTTCGCCAGCTCTTCGTAGGTATTGCCCTGAATGACAAACTGCACCGGCCGGCCGCCACCGCCGCCGCCACGGCCTGCGGTTAAGCCACTACGCATGTTCGTAAAGGCGCGCACATCGGACAGGTTATTGAGCTTCTGACCAATTTCCTGCATCAACTCCGGGGTACGCCGCTGACCGTTGTGCCAGTTTTCACTACCGACAATCGCCATACCGCCGCTGTTGCCAAA
>CAMLRA010000208.1 GCA_946482325.1 uncultured Chromatiaceae bacterium
TATGTACTACGTGATCTGGCTTACAAGAAAAAAGTCAGCCTGAGCCCGCAAAACCCGCTGGACCCGCGCGATGTTAGCCTGTGGTGTCAGCAGGCTGGTTTTATTCAGCTCAGCAAAACCGGGGTGCGTTGTTTCCACGATTATTTACGTGATCGCTCCGAGCAGGAAACGGAGTTTGACAAGCTGTTGGAAGTCGAACTGCGTTACAACAGAACAGAGCCTTATGCCTCGTTGGGTCGCTATCAGCATCTGCTGTTGCAGAAACCGCTGTAACAAAAAAACTGTAGCTGAACCCCCTGAACTCAGGGGGATTAATCAAATTCCATTTTATACAGCAGGTCTACTGAGGTCGCGAGGCCTTGGACCGCCTCGAGATAAACCTGCTGCATCAGCCGGTAGCGTAGGGTAAATTCACCAAACTGACTGAAGATTCCAACCCCGTATTTCACTTGTAGTCGTGGTGACAGATAACCACTGACGGTGACCTTGGATTTATCGCCACTGCCGGCGGTATCAAGACTCAAATCTGAGATACCAAAGGCTTCGCCGATAGCGCCAACCAGCTGGCCTGAATTGGCGATACCAATACCAATCAGACCTGTGGTGACAGCGCCATCGCCGGCACTGCTGCCAATATCCCGACCCATTAGTAAATAAGCCAGTGCATTGGCCTGTGGTTTAGATGGTTCGCTGAACACTTCAATCAGCGGGCTGTCCGCCAGGCCATTGACGCGCAGCCCGGCAATCACATTATCTTCAGTCTTCTCCGGATTGCGGATAGCCTCAATCGCCAGCAGCGGTTGATTAGCCGGGCCGTTAAACGTTAGCCGGCCTTTACGCAGTTTTAGATCCTGGCCATAAGCGCGAAAACTGCCGTCTTTGAGCTGAACCTGGCCATGCAGGGTCGGCACCAGTCCCTGCTGGCGCACGCGTAAATCACCCTGCAAGCGGGTTTTCAGGCCAAAGGCGGATAAGCGCACCTGCTCGCCAATCTTCAGGCGGATATCGGAAGTGAATGCCCAGGCTGACTTTGCGCTGGCCGTGTTGGTCTTGCTCAGGATCACTTCATCGTCACTGACCCGCACCGCATCTTCCGGCAGGCTGTTAAACCGGATGGAACCGGCCGGTATGTCAATGTTGCCGCTGATTTGGCCGGAATGCGGACTGGCAGTCAGTTTTAGCTGCGGGCTGACGGTGAGGTCGGCGTCCATCAACTGTAACTGCAGCTTATCGCCCTTCACCTCGAGCTGACTGAACCAGGCATCCGGCGTCAGCCAATTGGCATCACCGGTCACACTCAGCCGGCCTTCCGGCGTTTGCCAGTCGCTATTAAGGCTGGCGGCAAAACCGCGGAAACTGGTGAGCAGGCTGGCTTTGGTCAGTTCCAGTGGCGCTTGCTGCCCAGTCAGCTGCAGCGCATCCACAGCCAGATTGCCATATATTGCCGGATTGGACAGTAAGCCTTCCGCGCGCAGATTGGCACTGAGCAGACCGTCAAATTTACTGAACTCATTAAACACCGGCTGTAGGAAGGCCATCGATAAAGGCGCCAGCTGCAGATTGGCTTTCAGTTGCGGTGCTTTAGTGTTGAGCTGACTGATATTGACATTCGCGGCAATGGCGCTGTCACTGGCGAGTGTGGCCTGCAGCACTGTGCTCAGCTGATAATTTTTCAGTCCACCTTTTAAGGTCAAATCATGCCATGGCAGTTCCAACACTGTGGTCAGCTGGTGGCGTAATAATCCCTGATTACTTTTGAGATCCCAGTTCAGCGCCGCCAGCCGGCCTTGTTGCCAGCTCAGAGCCAACTGACCACTGGCATCGCCGTCAGCACTGAATTTACCGGGAAGCAACGGATCCAGACTGTTCAGTGGCAGCTGTTGTAGTGATATTGCGAGTTCGCCTTGTTGGGTGCTCAGCGCTGAGGTTTTACTGAGGCAAACCGACGCGTCGGCCTGCTGCCAGCAGGCGGCGCCCAGTTCGGCTTGTTGTTTGCCAATATCTAACACAACCAGCCAGGGTTGTTGCAACTGCCAGTCACCCATATCAGACTGCAGCCGCAGTTCCTGTACATCCGACTGCCAACGCTGCTTGTTCATGCCTGCCTGCATCGCAAGCACCGCTTTAAGCTGATGGCTGTCCAGCGTCAGATGGGTTTGGTGTTTGCTGACAGTGCCCTCGGACTGCCAGTCCAGCTGCTGCAACTGCCAACCGGGCGCCTGACCGTTTTTCAGGTTCAGGCTGATTTGACTGGCTTTGGTACCCAGGGCCGGTAACGAGGCGCTGGCGGTCAGCTCCGCCAGTGCGTAATCATCCAGATAATTAACGTTACTGGCTTTGAGGTTGAGCTGTACATCGGGCTGTTGCGCATCACCGCGCAGCTGAATACTGCCATCGATTTGCCCTTCAGCAAGCGCCAGCGAATAGCCGAGATCAACAATGTGCAGCTGGGCGTCCAGTGTCAGTTGCTCGGCGAGGGCACCGTTCAGTCCCAACTGATTTGGGCCGTGTTGCAGTGTCAGTCCCGGCGTTTTTAGCTGCAGCAGACCGGAAGCCGGTTGCTCAAGTGTCAGCTCGCCGGCCAAAGTCAGCGGCTGATTGCGCAGCTCCCCATAAAAATTCAACCCTTTGGCCAGCACTTGCCATTGCCGCTTGGCATCTGCACTGAAATTACCGGCCAGCTGCATTTCGCCACTGAGTTCACCCGGGTAGTCTGCCCAATATAAACCCGGTTGCATGCCTTTGAGCTTCAGTGCGGCCTGTAGCTCAAGCGTATTCAGATCCAGTTCGCCACTGACATTAGCCAGGCCGTTTAAACTCTGCAGCTCAAGCTGTTGCAATTTGATTTGATTCGCCTGCTGACTGGCACTCAGACGCCACTCGGCCTGCGGTAACTTTGGATGTTGACTAGTGACCTGTAGCTCCAATTGCTGTTGCTGCAGATTGCCACGCAGCCCGGCCTGCAGTTTTTGCAGCAATAGAGGCGCTGATTGGGATTGTTGGGCAACAGTGCTGGCGGGCGCTAACAGTGGCCAACGCAGTTCGTCGGCTTGCAAAGTTGCATCAAAGGCGACATCCGGGCTGATTAAATCGGCCTGTATTGTTAACTGCAAGGGCCATGGCGTTTTGCTTTCGGTATGCAGCTGCCAGGCCGAAAGGGGCCCTTTACCGCTTAACTTCAGGTCCAGCGGCTGTGGCAGGTCGGCGCTGCGGGCGTTGAGTTGCAGCTGCAGCAATAGCTGCTGGCTGGCTGGTTGCAATGCCATTTCGCCCTGTAGCGTCAAGGCCGGCTGTTGTAGTTGCAGACGGGTATTTTGTAATTGCCACTGATCAGCTTGCAGGCTGAGGTCGGTGCTGAGGGATTGCAGTATCAGCAGTTGCTGCTGACCTTGTTGCAACCTGAGATCAGTGACTTGCAGCCTTTGCAGCTCAACTTCCAGCGGTAGCTGGAGTTTGAGTAATTCCGGCAACGGGTTTGTGCTGCTGTCGGCATGTGTTGCCCTGATCAATTCGATACGGCTTTGTTTTAACTCCGGCAGCTGCAGAGACAAACGGTTGGCCGTCAGTTGTATGCCCGTCTGCAGGCTGCTGATCCGGACATGCTGGCCAGGTAGTTGCAGCTCGGTATCCTGTATAATCAATTGATTGACCAGCAAGTCAAATGGCAGCAATGCAGTGATTTTATCTGGTGAAGATGTCTCGGCATGAGTCGTGGCCGGCTTGCCAGTCGGTGCAGCAGCCGAGGGCGCAGAGGTTGTGCTGTCAGTTTGCTGGACTACCTGCAGCCCTTGCAGTTGCAATAAAGGTAAACACAGCTGCTGACGCCACAGACAGGCTAAATCCAGCCGTATTTGCAGTTCAGCGACTTCGATCTGAAGGCCCGGCTGCTGATAACTGAGCTCACGCAACGTGATGCCTTGCCAGATGTCGCCTTGCAGCATAGTGATGTGTAACGCCGGCAGCAGCCGGGGTTGTAGCAGCCGCAGCAGTTGCAGGCCGGCGTTGCTACCGACCAAAGCCAGCGTTGATGCGAGTAACAGCAGCATGCTTAGCAGACAAAGTCGCAGCCAGAGCCAAACCGAGCGGGCTCGGCGCGGCCTGATGGCGACGGCTGGTGGAACCTGTACCTGATTCACTTCAGCTCCACTCATAATTCCGGCCCCAGCGTGAAATGCAGCCGAAAACGGCCATTGGGTTCGTGATCCAGGCCATAAGCCAAATCCAGCCGGATCGGGCCGACCGGTGAGGCCCAGCGTGCGCCGATGCCGACACTGCGTTTCCAGTCTGGTTGGTCGTTCCAGGCGCTGCCGTAATCAGTAAACAGCGCCAGCCACCAATCGCCTTTGACCCGATGCTGATACTCCAGATTCACTGTGGCCAGACGCACACCGCCAATCAATTCCTGTTCGTTGTTAAGCGGTGCTATCGTCTGATAACCATAACCCCGCAGACTGCTGTCGCCACCAGCAAAAAAGCGTAACGAAGGCGGGATATTCGCCACTTGTTCCTGCAAAATCGCACCGGCGTCAAGCCGCACCAGCCAGCGTTGATCTTCACTGAAACTGCCAATCCAGCCGGCCCGGCCATAGAGCCGGACAAAATCAGTATCCGAACCCCAGCCGGTATTCGCCGCTTCGACGCTGAGCAGATAGTTGTCAGCATCCAGTGGCATACTGCCGCCAGAATCGCGGTTACGATTAAAAGTGAGGCCGGGCAATACCAGATTGGAGGTGTCACGTTGTGTGCCCTGCACATAATCTTCATACAGCCAGCGCAGTGATAACGTGCGTTGCCACTGGTTGCTGAGTAACCAATGCCGTTCGCCTTTGAGGTTGTAGCTGGTGCTGTCGGTATCCAGCAGGTCTTTGTTTTTATAACCAAAAGACAGCTGGTAGTAGTCATTGGCAACGTCGCGCAACGGAAATTTATAGGCCGTTTCCAGATTTTGCTCACGCTGCGACAAGGCCAAATCGGCGCTGAGACTATGGCCGCGGTCGTTGACCCAGGGTTTAAACCAGTTGGCGGTGATGCGTGCGCCGACATCGGTGGCGTAGCCAATACCGGTTTCCACGCTGTTGCGGGTGGCCGGCTGCAGTTCAATGGTCAGCGGTAGCATCCCATCTTTGCGGTTATCCGGATCTGCAATTAAATCGACGCTGCCAAACCACAGCGTATTGGCCAGATTCTGACTGAGCTTGGCCAACAGCGCTGCTGAATAATAATCACCGGATTTAAACGGCAGTAAACTGCGCAGCCGGGCTTCACGGATTTGGCCGCCGTTAAAACTGATGTCGCCAAAACGATAACGTGGACCACTTTCAAAGTGCAGATGCATTTTGCCACGGCGGTCGCCAGGGGTTATTACCAGTTCTGCGCGGGTGAATTTGGCATCAAAATAACCTTTGCGGTGTGACAGGCTCAGCAGCGCTTTTTTGTAGGCTTCGTAGTTGCCATGGTGCATCCGCTCGCCTTGTTTCGGTGCTTTTTGCCGTTGTAGTGCCTGAAACTCCGGGTCGCGAATGGCTTCGCCAGTGATCTGCAAATCAGCTACATCAATAAACACCGAACGACCGGCAATGATCCGCGC
>CAMLRA010000209.1 GCA_946482325.1 uncultured Chromatiaceae bacterium
GGGGATAGCCTGCGTCAGTTGGCTCTGTATGACGCTTTGCATCTGCACCTGATTGCACAAGACACGCACGCCTGGGGCTGGCCAAACTGGCCTGAACAATACCGCAGTGCTGACAGTGAGGCCGTCCAGCAATTTGCTGCAGCCAATCAACATGACATCGGTTTTTTCAGCTATCTGCAATTCTGCGCACAGCAGCAGCTTGCAACAGTGCAACAACTAGCAAAAGATCAAGGCATGTTGCTGGGTCTATACCGTGATTTAGCGGTCGGCGTCAGTGAAGCATCCACCGAAATTTGGGCAAATCCTGAGCTGTATTGCCGGGACGCCAGTGTTGGTGCGCCGCCGGATATCCTCGGGCCTAAAGGCCAAAACTGGGGCCTGCCGCCGATGTATCCTTACGAGTTATTCCGTCAGGCATATCGCCCGATGATTGACCTGTTCCGCGCGAATATGCGGGACTCAGGTGCCCTGAGGATTGATCATGTGATGGCGTTGCTACGCTTATGGTGGGTACCGAAAGGCTCGGCATCAGCCGGAGAAGGTGCTTATCTGTATTACCCAATCATGGATTTGCTTGGCATTCTGGCATTGGAAAGCCAACGTCAACAAGCCGTGGTGATCGGGGAGGACTTAGGCACTGTTCCAGACGGGATTTTTGAGCTGTTACAGCAATTTGGCATGTACTCGTACCGGATCTTCTTCTTTGAACAAGCTGAAGATGGCGGTTATATCTCGACGGCACATTATCCGGTGCAGGCAATGTCAGCGCTGACCACACACGATATGCCAACGTTAATCGGTTTCTGGCATTGCTCAGATTTAAAACTCGGTTTGCAGCTCGGTCTTTATACTGAAGAGATTTTACCGGGTCTGTACGCGGACCGGCACAAATCCAAGCAACGCATTCTGGATTCGTTACACGGCCACGGCATGTTACCGGCCGATTATCCACGTAGCGTCGAACATCTGGGAATGGATCGCACGCTCAGCTTTGCCTTGCAGCAGCATCTGGCGCGCGGCAGTTGTCAGTTGTTATGTCTGCAGCTGGAAGACTGGATGGAGATGACTGAACCTGTCAACGTGCCTGGCACCAGTGACGAATATCCAAACTGGCGGCGCAAACTGAGCATGACTTTGGAGCAGCTGGAACAGCAACAACACATCACTGCGCATCTGCAGCAATTGACAGCCAACCGCAGAACAGGGTTATATTCTTAATCTTAATGCATCAAGCCCCACTGTTTTACGGTGGGGCGATACGAGTTCCCCGCTTTTACTGACACAGGATTTGTTATGCCAGATCAGCTGCTACAAGCTTTAAACGATGTTCGTTGTGCCCAGCCTTTTGCTGTTCTTGGCTGGCAAACTGCAGAAAAAGGCCTGTTGATCCGGGCCTTTTTGCCATCTGCGCAACAGGTCAGTGCTGTAGCACTGGATGATGGCAAGGTACTGGGGGAAATGAGTGCGGTGGAGGGCGTACCGGGTTTATTTGAACTGCAGCTACCACGGCGGAAAAAACAACTGCCGTATCGCCTGGACGTACAAAATACCCATCACAGTTATAGCCTGATTGACCCTTATCAGTTTAAAGATGAAGCTTTTTTTGCCGTGCATTATGTCAACAGCCGGCCGGAAAATTTGTATCAGCAGCTCGGCGCGCAATTAGTCGAATTAACTGCCGGGAAACAGCGCATTAATGCGACCCGCTTTGCTGTTTATGCGCCGCACGCCAGCAGTGTCAGTTTGATTGGGGATATGAACAATTGGGATGGCCGTTGTCATCCGATGGAGCGCACCGCTTGTGGTCATTGGGTGCTGGTGATGCCGGAAGTGGCTGCCGGCGTGCGTTATAAATTCGAAATCAAAGATGCGGCGGGGCACCTGTTACCTCACAAAGCCGATCCGATGGCATTCGCTGCCGAACAATTCCCGTCGCATGCCTCGCTGGTGTTTGACCACAGCCGCTATCAGTGGCAGGACAGTGTCTGGCAACAGCGCGAACATAAGCCGTATCAAAGCCCGATGAGCATCTACGAGTTGCATTTAGGTAGCTGGCGCACCCATGCCGATGGTGCTGCGCTGACTTATCCGGAACTGGCGGAACAGCTCATTCCTTATGTGTTAGACATGGGCTACACCCATATTGAATTATTACCGGTGCTGGAACATCCATATTCCGGTTCCTGGGGTTATCAGCCACTGGGAATGTTTGCGGTGACTTCGCGGTTTGGCACACCGGATCAGTTTAAAGCTTTTGTGGATGCCTGCCACCAGGCCGGCATTGGCGTGATTCTAGACTGGGTACCGGCTCATTTTCCGGAAGACGGTCACGGCTTAGCCCGGTTTGACGGCGGTCATCTGTATGAGTATGCCGATCCGCGCCGTGGCTGGCATCCGGACTGGAATTCCTGCATTTATGACTTTGGCAAAGACTATGTCCGGCAGTTTTTAGTCGCCAGTGCGTTGTTCTGGCTCGATAAATTTCATATTGACGGTTTACGCGTTGATGCGGTGGCGTCGATGTTGTACCTCGATTATTCGCGTGAACACGGTGAGTGGATCCCGAATATCGACGGTGGCAATCACAACTACGAAGCCATCAGCCTGCTGAAATGGCTGAATCAGGAAGTCTATAGCAAGTATCCACGTGCCATGACCATCGCCGAAGAATCCACATCTTTTGCCGGCGTCAGCCGTCCTGTGGATATGGGGGGACTGGGTTTTGGCTTTAAGTGGAATATGGGCTGGATGAACGATACGCTGCGCTATATCAGCAAAGACCCGGCTTATCGCAAATATCACCACAATGACCTGACTTTTTCGATGGTGTATGCCTATAACGAGAATTTTATTTTGCCTCTGTCGCACGACGAAGTGGTGCATGGCAAAGGCAGTATTCTGAATAAAATGCCAGGTGATGAGTGGCAACAGGCAGCGAATTTACGCGCTTATTACGCCTTTATGTTTGCCCATCCGGGTAAAAAGCTGAATTTTATGGGCAATGAATTTGGACAGGGCACAGAGTGGAATCATAATCTGGCGTTGCCGTGGTTTTTGCTCGATTTTGACAAACATCGCGGTATTTCTCAGTTATTCCGTGACCTGAACCACACCTACCGGCGCTGCAAGCCGTTATATGAGCTGGATCATCAGGGCGCAGGTTTTGCCTGGATTGACCATCAGGATGCTGATCACAGCACTGTGTCGTTCCGCCGAATCGACAGTGACGGTGATGTGGTGTACGTCGTGAGCAATTTTACGCCGGTACCCAGAACCGCCTTCAGCCTGTCAGTGCTTGCAGCAGGGCAATATGAAGTCATTCTGAACTCAGATTCGGCTTATTATTGGGGCAGTAATTACCCGGTTGGACCACAGTTACAGGCTGGCGAAGACTTACAGCTGCGGCTGGAATTACCGCCGTTATCGACTTTATACCTGCGCCAATGCCGTTAAAGCGAGACTGATATGCAAGTTGTGCTGAGCACTGATTTTGGTTCTGTGGCACCTTTGGGCGCTACTTGTGTTGATTTTGACAATGGCTGCTGGAATATCGCCGTCTATGCGCCTGATGCCACAGGCTTGACCTTATGCCTGTTTTGCGCGGATACCGAAGAGCCGCTGGCGGAACTGGATTTTCCGGCCAGAACCGGTGACATCTGGCATCTTCAGGTGCAGGGCGTGCCGGCAGGTAGCCTGTATTTGTTAAGGGCCGACGGTCCCAATTTGCCGGCTCAGGGCCTGACATTTGAGCCACGGCATCTGCTGATTGACCCTTATGCCCGTCAACTCAATCGTGCTGTGGTGTTTAATGAGCGGCTTTATCAGAGTGACAGCCATTATATGCTGGCCAAAGCAGTGTTAACGGATACCCCGTTTGACTGGCAGGACAGCCGGAAACCGCAAATTCCGCGCGAAAAAACCATCATCTATGAAGCGCATGTCAAAGGCCTGACCATGCAGCATCCGGACGTTCCGGCTGAGCTGCGGGGCACTTATGCGGCACTCTATCATCCGGCGGTGATCGCCCACTTAAAACACCTCGGTATTACGACTTTGCAACTGTTGCCGGTCGCGGCTTTTATGACGGAGCCACGGCTGGAAAAGTTAAAGCTGACCAACTACTGGGGGTATAACCCGGTGTGTTTTTTTGCACCGGACCCGCGTTATCAACTGGACGATGCCGTCCTTGAAATGAAAACGCTGGTACGGACTTACCACCAGCACGGTATTGAAGTCATTCTGGATGTGGTGTTCAACCACACGGCCGAAGCTGACTGCTATAACCTGAGTTTACGTGGCCTTGCCAATCGTCAGTATTATCTTTTTGAAAATCATGCAGATATCACGGATTACCAGCAGTATTGCAATTACAGTGGCTGTGGCAATACGTTGAATATCGCCCATCCCGCCACGCAAAAACTGGTGTTGGATGCACTGCGATACTGGCTGACAGAGATGCAGGTTGATGGCTTTCGTTTTGACCTCGCCGTGACATTGGCGCGGGAACATAAACGCTTTACGCCAGTGGCGACTTTTCTGCAGATCATTGCGCAGGACCCGGTGCTGTCGCAAGCCAAACTCATCGCAGAGCCCTGGGACGTTGGGCCTTATGGTTATCAGCTGGGCCAATTTCCGGCGCATTGGTCAGAGCTGAATGACAAATTCCGTGATTCGATGCGCTCTTTTTGGCGCGGCGACCACGGCAGTTTGAATGAATTTACCACGCGGTTATTGGGCTCGCGCGATATCTTCCAGAAACACCACAAGCCGGCGGCCTGCTCGGTGAATTATCTGGCTTACCACGATGGTTTTACTTTACATGACGTAGTGTGTTATCAGCACAAACATAATTGGCTCAATGCCGAGCAAAACCGCGATGGGCATGACCATAATCTCAGTCTGAATTTTGGCGTGGAAGGCCCGAGCAGTGATGTCAATATCCTGCAGCAACGGTTCCAGCATAAGCGTAATCTGGTTGCCAGCCTGATGCTGAGTCAGGGTATGATCCACTGGCTTGGCGGTGATGAGCTGAGCCACACTCAGCAAGGCAATAATAATGCCTATTGTCAGGATAATGAACTGAGCTGGCTGAACTGGCAGCTGGATTATCATGCCACGCAATTTCAGAGTTTTGTTCAGCAGATGATTGCGGTGCGCCAGCAATATCCTTGTCTGCAGCAACTATCGCTTTTAGATGACCAGTACCAGCGCCACGGCAATAAACATCAGGTGCATTGGCTGAACGCAGACGGTAGTGAAAAAACCGAAGCCGACTGGCACTTACCGGCGACACAATATTGTTATTTTGTCGTCACCACAGATGGCAACGACGCGGAAATTCTGTTGATGATCAATGCCGGCGCGAGCGCAATCAGCCTGCAGCTGACGGACAAACCCTGGCATTGTGTCATGGACACATCCTTTGAAATGGGCCTGGTTTCACCGGTGCAGCTTGCAGGTGCTGCCTATGTGCAGCAGGCGCATTCGATGTCGCTGTGGGTGCACAACCCGGCATGTGCTGCGACAACACCTGCGATTACACGCTACAACAGCGGCCTAATGGTCT
>CAMLRA010000210.1 GCA_946482325.1 uncultured Chromatiaceae bacterium
TTTGTGCACCGTCAGAGACGCCGCCATGATGGATGTAGCGGATGTTTTTTTTCAGCGGATGGTCTTGGTCACAAAACAAGTTGCCATGTACAGTGCGTCGAAAACCAAGTGCATAGTTTTGTGGATTGACGCTGCCATCCGCCAGGCGTTGTGGAGTCCAGAATTCTTGTTGTAACTGTGGTGGGATAAAAGTCGGGTCAAACCAGGCTGAGCCGATGGTGACTAAATCGACAGAACTTGCAGCCAGACCTCCGCCGGCCAGTTTTTGACTCAGGTCCACCGGCCAATGTGGTTTCACCTTGCCGGTCTTGGATTGATAGAATGTCACTTGCTCATTGTGCCTCTGGTGTGTAGCCCCAAGACTTTGTAAGTGGAGGGGATTGCTGAGCTGCTGCGTCAGATAATCCAAAAAAGGCGTCTGACTGGCACTTTGCAACACACTGCTTGCCAAATTCACATCAAATGAGCTGTATAAAAAACTGTGGCCCGGCTGATACTGCAACGTGGCATCGTCAAAAATCTGTAAGGCGTCATCTACATCAGCAAAATGCCGTTGCTTGAGCCAGCTCTGGATAAGTCCCCGCCAGTCGTCATTTTGTTCATATCCGGGCAGGCCTGCGGTATGTGACAGCAGTTGTCGCAGCGTAAGTTCCCGCCACTTTTGATTGGGTAAATCGGATTTATACCGGCCAATAGCAACATCCAGCTGCATAGTTCCCGCTGCGACAGCTCGTGCTATTGCGGTCGCGGTGACTGCTTTGGATGTGCTGCCAATGCGAAACTGACTTTGCGTGTTGACCGCCCGTTTTGTGCTGATATCGGCATATCCGGCGGCGCCGGCCCAGATGAGCTTGCCCCTCCAGGCAACAGCTGCGGTTAAGGCTGGCATTTGTTGTTGTGCCCTGGAATGTTGCAGTGAACGGAAAGCGTTCTGTGCAGCGCTTGAGAATTCATCCTGATAAATCTGTTGTGTCGCTGGTACCTGATCTGGGATCTGTTGCCAGCCGATATTCAGGTACCACAGGACCGGTATGGCAATCATCAATACAGGGGAGAGCACTAAAATTTTAAAAATATTTTTATTTAGTTTCAACATGTTGATTTTCCTTTAGGCAAAAGCGGGCCTAACAGCGCCTGTAAATGGCTGCCAGCCGGTGAGTGGTCATTCGGGAAAGGTTTAGATTAGGGCGACATCAGCGGGCGCCCCGCGCCAGCAAAAATTGCCGGGTTTGTTCGTTGGCAGCCCGATTGAGTGCTGATCGCATTTGAGGTCCATCCGATAGCGGCGTCTGGACTTGTAAATTAATCAACGCGCCATGGGACAGTAATAGTTGCAACAGCGGCAGGTCTCCTCGCGCACTGGCGTTAATCAGCGCAGTTTCATCGGCAAGTACTACGGCGTTCACATCAGCTCCGGCTGCAATCAGCTGGCCGGCAAGTTGGAGGTTGCCAAGCTGGCTGGCGATGATCAGTGCGTTTCCGTCACCGCGGCTACTGATGTTTGGATCTGCGCCGCGTGCTAACAGCAGGTTGACCATCTCTGGCAGTTGCTGGCGGACAGCGACCATCAATGCATTGCCATCACCTGGCATTGGTAAGTCCAATGGTGCGCCTTGCTGCAACAGTGTCATCACTTGGGTTGTATTATTCGCCTGAACCGCCTGCAGCAGTTCGGCCAAAGGCTTTAACTGACTGAGCCGTACCTGAGCGTGTCTGGCAGGCAACTCGGCTAACTGCCATTGCTGAACCAGCAATAAAGATGCAACGAGCCAGAGCATAAATGCGGAAAAAATGGCTGCGGACAACCATGCCGGGCTTGGTGTCTGGCGCTGAAGTACCGCATTAATCCGGGTGGTCAGGACGGCCTGACGCAGGAAATGCTGAGCAAAAAAAGCCCCGGAGTTTTTGTGTTGGGTGGCATGGATGGCGCAATCAAGCAAGGTTTGTGCGTAGAGAGTCTGGTTGCCCTGTTTGAGGGCGGTTTCTTGGTCGCAACGCAGTTCGCGCCAAATATTTAATTGATTGGCGATAAGGCGCCAGGCCGGGCTCCACCAGAACAGGCAACCAGCCAATTGTTGTAGCAGATAAGCGCGCAAGTCCTGATGTTGCAAATGACAGAGTTCGTGATTGAGCACACATTCGAGTTGTGCCGGTGATAAATGCGTCAGATAACGCTCAGGTAACAGGATCTGAGGTCGGCGCATCCCGACGAGCATCGCACTGTGGATCGCAGCATGCTGCAACACTGGGACAGGTGATGTGAATGAGCTCAGCGGGGCCTGGCTGGCCTGCTGTCGCAAGCGCCGCGCCTGACAATATCCACCCAACAATTTTGCCGCGCGGACCAAAGTACCGAGCGGCAAAATGAGCCAGAGCCAAAAAGCCGGAGCCAACAAATAGATCAGTTGCGAAGATAGTGGCCAGCGGACTTGCTGCACGATATCACTGGTGCCAGCGATGGCTTGGGGAGCATCGGCTATGGCGTGTGGTGGCATCACGTGGCGCACGCTGGCCTGAAACCATGGCATCAATTCCTGATCCAGCGCCCAGGGTTGTAGCAAGAGTATTGGCGTGACGATCAACAACACGGCAGCTAATTGCCAAAGCCTTAACATGGTAGCGGCTTGATGCCTGAGCTGGCTGCAACCGGCAAGTAATAAAGCCGGCAACAGTAAAATAGCCAGGAATAAATGCAGGAGCAGATAAAAGGCAAGCCAGCTGATTTCAACCATGATGCTACTCTTTGCTGCTCGCTTGTTTCGCTGTGCCAGCCTCTGTGTCAGCCAGCGGTGTTGTTGTCGCGGTTTGGTCAATCTTTTGTTGTAACTGCGCGGCGAGATCTGCGGACAGCGTTGTTTCTGCAATCAGATGCTGCGCCAACAACTCTGGTGAACCGGCAAAAAACTTCTTCACCAATGCCAATAAGGCCTGACTGCGCGCTTCTTGTTGTACAGTCAGCGCCTGATATAAAAAAGCTTTGCCTTGTTTTTCGCAGCTGACGTGGCCTTTATCCAGTAAGATTCGACATAGTGTTTGTACAGTCGTGTAAGCGACCGGTTGGTCATGACTGAGCTCTCCTGCGATATCGCGGACAGTTAAAGGCCCACGTTGCCACAACACCTGCATAATTTTTTGCTCAGCTGTGGTCAGTTCATTTGATTTTGGCCTCGCCATGGCAGTGCCCCGCTAAAAAAACTAATTGATTAGTTTTTACTCTACTGAAAGCTGAATCGATAATCAACTAATTCATTAGTATTTTGTAAGTGGCGTCGCTGAATATAAGAGTCGTGTTGTTGGATGCATAGTCTGATGCTCTGCGACAGACTGTTTTAGTTTGCGGTAGTGCAGACTGTTGTGACTGGGCAAGCGGTTGTGGCAAATTTGCGATTCATCGGAGCAAAACTGTCATAATCTTTTTATAAATTAGAATAATAAAGCCTAATTTTGCCACTATTTTTCGATTGTAGATTAAGCCAGAATGCAATCAGGAGGGCTTATGACCACAAAAACGCAACGTTATCATCCACTGCATATTGCATTACATTGGCTAATGGCATTGGTGATCCCGGCGCTGTTTGGCGTTGGACTGTGGATGACCGGACTTGATTATTACAGCAGCTGGTACAAAACCGCGCCCGATTTGCATAAAAGTTTTGGCATTCTGCTGGCTTTATTGTTGGTGTTTCGGCTGGTGGCGATCCGGATCTTTGGCAAACCGGCAGCACTGGGAGCTGGTGTGCAGCATAAAGCAGCGGTTGTGGTACACGCACTGATGTATGTGCTGCTGGTGGCAATTATGCTGTCCGGGTATCTGATTTCAACGGCTGACCATCGGGGTATACCTGTATTTGGCTTATTTGAAGTGCAGGGTTTTGGGGAGTTTTTCCCGGATCAGGCTGACATTGCCGGCACTGCCCATTTGTATCTGGCCTGGACGCTCATCGCATTGGTGGTTATACACGCCGGTGCGGCACTGAAACATCATTTTGTCGACAAAGATAACACCCTGACGCGGATGCTCGGCCGTCGTAACGCTGCTGCGTCTTCCATTGATAACCCGGAGATCTAAATGAAAAAATTATTGTTGGCCGCTGCTTTTGCTGCATCTTTTACTTCTGTTGCACAGGCGGCAGATTATGTTATTGACACCCAGGGCGCGCATGCTTTTGTCCAGTTTAAAGTCAGCCACTTAGGCTACAGCTGGTTGCATGGTCGTTTTAATACGTTCAGTGGCGATTTTAGCTATGACAGCGCCAATCTGGCTGCAGCCAAAATCAAACTGGATATCGACACGAAATCAGTGGATTCAAACCACGCTGAGCGTGACAAGCACTTACGCAGCGCTGATTTCCTGAATGTCGACAAACACCCGAAAGCCAGCTTTGTTAGCACAAAGGTAGTGCCGGGCGCTGATGGCAAATTTGATCTGGTCGGTAACTTCACGTTAAACGGCGTGACTAAAGAAGTGACTATTGCTGCAACGAAAACCGGCGAAGGTAAAGACCCATGGGGCGGCTACCGCGCAGGTTTCCACGGTTCCACCAGCATCAAACTGAGTGACTTCGCCATCAAAAATATCCTGGGCCCGGCATCAGAAACCGTATATCTGGATTTAGTGGTTGAAGGCGTGCGTAAGTAAAAGTTACTTTTCTATACGAAAAGGCCGCAGTAGCGGCCTTTCTTATCCCGGTCTGTTTTATCTTTTACTTGCTATACATTCCTGGCTTTGCCGATAAGTCTCAGGTGACGTTGGATCGTAACCGTCATTCAGACTACATAAAAAAGCCACTATGTCGTTAATTTCAGTGGGCGAAAGGCGTGGCTTACCATTTGCCGCAGGGGTAAATGGGCTGCGATTGCGTACGATATTGCCGTGATATTCACTCGGTAAGTCGTTGTATGCAACATCACTCCCTCCAGCAATTGTTTGGTAGATGAGGCCCGGCTCAATATCACGCTGAACATAGAATCGAATTACATCAGATATTTGGCTAAATACGCCGTTATGAAAATAGTGCTTACGCAGGGCAACATTGCGCAATGGCGCGGCCCTGAATGCACCGCATAGCGTCGGATCAAACAGCGAGTCCGTTCTGAATGGTCCACAAAAGCCTAAATCGTAAAACTCGTGCTGACCGGTGGCTATTTTGGCGCCATTGCGAAGACTTGCCACGCCAAGACTATCTAGCGCAGTTCCTGCTAACGCATCGTTGTTGTATACAATCTGATAATTTCGCGGAACAGCAAGTACACGGTAGCTCAGGTCGGAAAAAAGCTGTGGGCTATCTACCGATAGTCCCGTTGAATCATGGCATCCCAGGCACGCGCCTT
>CAMLRA010000211.1 GCA_946482325.1 uncultured Chromatiaceae bacterium
ATGAAGTTAGCATTAGTGTTGGGACTGGTTGCGGCCAGCCTGTTCAGTGTGGCCAGTCAGGCCGGTAGTATCAGCCTGGGTCAGGCCGCCAATTACAACGTATTCGTTAAAGAAAACTTCAGCGCCAGCTCATCAGACACTGAAGGTGCCGCTGCCATCGGCGGCAATCTGCAGGTCAATGGCGGTTATGATTTTGGTTATGTGAACAGCAGTGCTGCCGCAACAGTCGTTGTCGGCGGCAATGTGGTCAAAACCGGTTCTGGTCATCTGAACGTCTATGATGGCGCTGGCAATACCCGCCTTGGCGAGCTGGTTTACGGTGGCAGTTATAACGTGACTGGCGGTGGCGTTAGTGCCGCCAGCACGACCAAAACACCGGGTTCAGTAGACTTCAACAATGCCTTTACCCAACTCAATGCGCTGTCCGATCAACTGGCGGCTAAAACCACCCCTGCAGTCGGAATCAACCGTAATACCCAGGACGGTGTGTTGGTATTTACGCCGGCCAAAGTCACTGCCGACAATGTTTACGTATTTAACATCACCCAAGATGACCTGAATACTTTCCATACCATCCGCGTGGATAACAGCAACATCAGTAAAGATGCTCTGGTGGTCTTCAACGTCAGTAACCCAAACGGCACGCCAGCGAAAAACTGGACGCCACAAGCGAAATGCGCAGCCGGCAAAACTGATTGTCTGTCCCTGACCCAAGTACGGTATGAAGTCGGCGACCTGAACAGCAACAGTGCGGCCATCGCCAACCACGTATTGTTTAACTTCAACGGCATCAATGACCTGCGTATTTCCTCTTCAGTCTACGGTTCTATCCTGGCACCGAAAGCAGCCATTTCAACGGAATGGGGCGTGATTTGGGGTCAGGTGATGGCGAAGTCCTGGAGCGGCAATCAGCAAGTCAACTGGGCACCACTGGACATCCCACCGGGCGGAAACAATAGCGTCAATGCACCTAGCCCGGCCGCGTTGTTATTATTAGTTCCGGCATTATTCTGGATGCGGCGCCGTTCGACAGCTCAGGTGCAGTCACCGCTGCAAATGGCCTGAGTTTTAAAACCTAGTCAGAAACGGACCTGCGGGTCCGTTTTTTATTCGTGTAATACCAATCTGAAGTCAGATCATTGCCGCGTTCTCCGCTGCACTCAATCTGGTTGCTGACAGAACAACACCAATTTGCTGTTCATTGCGCAAAATCAGCTGATTCACCGGAATAATGGTTGAAAAAGCGAATCCGATCAGTAATCTGAAGCCATGAACTACGGCGAACCGCCGTCACCGGAAAAAGAGACCGCTAATGCCCACAATTGGAACTCCCGGCAGCACCAGCAGCACCAAAGTTTTGCTGCTGGGCTGTGGTGAACTCGGAAAAGAAGTTTGTCTGGAATTAAAGCGATATGGTTGCGAAGTCATAGCTGCAGACCGTTATCCCAACGCGCCGGCCATGCAGGTCGCCGATCGTCATTATGTGATATCGATGCTCGACGGCGCCGCATTACGCCAGCTGGTGATCAGAGAAAAACCGGATTTTATCGTACCGGAAATCGAAGCCATCGCTACAGCCACTTTGCTGGAACTCGAGCAGGAAGGCTTTTGTGTGATCCCCAGTGCCCGCGCCGCCCATCTGACGATGAACCGCGAAGGGATTCGCCGGCTGGCCGCCGAAGAACTTGCCCTGCCAACATCGCGTTATCGTTTTGCTGATGATCACCCCAGTTATCTGGCAGCAGTGACAGAAATTGGTTATCCCTGTGTGGTCAAACCTATTATGTCGTCGTCAGGCAAAGGCCAGTCTGTGCTGAAAAGCCCGGCCGATTTGGCCCATGCCTGGCAATATGCGCAGGAAGGTGGCCGCGCCGGCAAAGGCCGGGTCATAGTTGAAGGTTTTGTCGATTTTGACTATGAAATCACTCTGCTGACCGTACGCACGGCCGATGGCCAGACCCAGTTCTGTGACCCCATCGGCCACCGGCAGGAACGCGGCGATTATCGCGAATCGTGGCAGCCTCAAGCCATGTCGGAAGCGGCCTTAGCCAAAGCCCGTGACTATGCCGGCCGCATTACTGCAGCATTAGGCGGCCGCGGTTTGTTTGGTGTCGAACTCTTTGTTAAAGGCGACGATGTCTGGTTCAGTGAAGTCTCCCCAAGGCCGCACGATACCGGCATGGTCACGTTAATTTCGCAAAATTTATCCGAATTTGCTTTGCATGCACGCGCCATTCTTGGCCTGCCGGTACCGCTGATCCGCCAGTATGGTCCAGCGGCTTCTGCAGTCTTGCTGGTCGCGGGGCATTCGCAGCAAATGCAATATGGCAATTTGGCCGCAGCCTTAACCCAACCGGACACTGAAATTCGTTTGTTTGGCAAACCAGAAGTACAAGGCGAGCGCCGGCTCGGCGTGGCGCTGGCACTGGGTGATTCAGTGCAACAGGCCGTGGATAAAGCATTGCAGGCGATTGCACAAGTCAAAGTCAGTCTCTGAACATCAGGCTGTGGCTGATTGTGCTGAAGTCTCCTACACTATAAATGGACTGCCTGTTTCGGGGTGGTCTGCACAACCTGCAGTTCTGCAAAAGCAGTGCTGAATTGTTTTGGTCGCGACTAAGAGGGAAGCTCCATGATTTTGTTAGTTGGTGGTGAAAAAGGCGGCAGTGGCAAAAGCTGTCTGGCGCAGAATATCGCGGTGTATTTTTCCAGTATGAAAAATGCCAATGTCATCCTGGTCGATTGTGACCCGCAACGCACCACATCTGACTGGGTTCAGGAGCGTCATTTGTCGCCCCAGGTCCAGTGGATCAATTGCGTGCAAATGTACGGAAAAATCCGCTACGAATTAAAAAGCCTGGAACACCACTACGATTATGTGATCGTCGACTGCGGTGGCCAGGATAGCGTCGCGTTGCGCTCAGCGATGTCAGTCGCCTCACACGTGTTGCTGCCGTTGCGACCAAAACGCCGCGACCTGAAAACGCTGGAACATTTGGAAGACCTGGTCAGCAACTGTAATGTGGTCAACCCGGACATGATCGTTGCGTGCGTTCTCACTCAATGCCCGTCGTTACCCAATCAAAGCAACCGAATTCTCGAAGCCAAAGATGTCGTCCGCTCCTTTAATCTGCGGGTGCTGAATTCTGTCACTTTCAGCCGCAACATCTACGACGACAGTGAAGAAAAAGGTATGTCGGTGATGGATACAGAGCCGGATGGTAAAGCCGCGACTGAAATCAAAGACATCATTCAAGAATTAATGGCAATGAAGGCGATACAAGAAGATGGCATTGACCGATCTGAAAAAAAATTCAACACGATCGAATAAGCTCGCTTTTTCAGTCGATGAATTTATTGCCGACGCTGAAAACTATGCGATGGGCAAACCGCAAATCGTCAGTGTCCGTAAGGTTGCCGGCGATGAATTGGAGCCTTTGATTAATAAAGGCCCGATGCGACATGCCACTTTTACTTTGAGTGAAGAAGCGATTGAAATTCTGAACCAGCTCAGCCAGGAAACCGGAGTTTCCAAATCCAAACTGATCCGTCAGCTGATTCTGAATGTCGATGCACACAATCAAAGTGCAGTGCTGCAGAGCGGCCATGCCGTGGTAGTCAAAAAAGTAGAGTAAGCAAAAAAAATCAGCGGCTTAAGCCGCTGATTTTTTTACATCAACAGGCAAAACTAACGCATGCCGCGTTCGAACTCCCCAATGACGTCACAAATCCGGCGCTGGGTATCACCAAAAAACAAAGGATTAAATTGTTTTTCTACGCAATACGCCTGATAAAACGCCAGTAACTCAGTTTTATCACTGGTGATCCGTTTGAGTTCTTCCTGCTGTTTTTGTCCAAGTTCGCCGGAAAAAGCAGCAAAGCGCGCACTAATAGTCCGCAGCACCTGTTCACCATGCACCTGGCTAGCCTGACCGGCACTCTCAGAAAACAGCGCATACAGCTGTTCTTTGTAAGGCCGAATTGTCGGGTGATCAGAAAAAGTCGCTAACAACAGAATCGCGACAATCAGCCACATGGTTTTTTTCATACTGCCTCCGCTTAGTTCTGTCACTATTCTACGCAGATCAATACGACTGACAACAGGTAAAAAATTGTCAACATCGTTGACACATTAGCTGTTAACCAGCGTCAACGATGACAACACTTGGTATTAGAATTTGCTGCAGGTTATTGAAATACTGAGCTATATCAATTGGTCTGCATATTGCTTCAGGCATGATACATTTTCAAGTCACAGCTGTAGAAACCATAAAAACAGCATGGGCTTTGGACAAGCCGTGGATGGGAACTGCTATACTCGCGATCCTGCCCGTCTGTCACTGCAGCATATTCAGCATTAACGAGGTACCCCTTGGACCAACAACAACGAATTCCGGTCAAAGTTGACATGCATAACCCTAAAGCGCCGGAACATTATCCGTCGCGTGATCGTATCTATGTGCGGGCGGTCAAAGGTTTGCACCAACGTCTGCGTCGCAATATGGGTTTTGTCTTTATGGCGATGTTTTTTTTACTGCCTTGGTTGCAGTTTGAGGGACATCAGGCGGTGTTATTTGATTTGGACGAGCAGAAGTTCAATATCTTTGCGATGACGCTGTGGCCACAGGATTTCACTATCATGGCGTGGATCTTTGTGATCGGTGCTTATGCGCTGTTTTTTGTCACGACGTTCTACGGCCGGGTCTGGTGTGGCTATATGTGCCCGCAGACGGTGTGGACTTTTATTTTTATCTGGTTTGAAGAGAAAATTCAGGGTAACCGTAACCAGCGGATGAAGTTGGATAAAGACCCATGGAGCGGCCAGAAAGTCATGAAAAAAGGCCTGACCCATCTCGCCTGGCTGGCATTTTCGCTACTGACCTCGTTGATCTTCGTTGGTTATTTCACCCCGATTGACCAGCTGTTTATTGATTTCTTTACTGCACAAGCCAGCTTCTGGTCCGTCGTTTTTGTGCTGATTTTTATGTTCTGTACTTATGGCAATGCCGGCTGGATGCGTGAAATCATGTGTACCCACATTTGCCCGTATGCCCGCTTTCAGTCGGCCATGTTCGACAAAGACACTTTTACCGTGACCTATGATGCGGCAAGAGGCGAAAATCGCGGTCCACGTTCACGCAAAGATACTGAATATAAGGCCAAAGGACTGGGTGACTGCATCGACTGTAACCTCTGCGTGCATGTCTGCCCAACCGGGATTGATATCCGTAATGGCCTGCAATATGAATGTATTAACTGTGGCGCCTGTATCGATGCCTGTGACGACACGATGGATAAAATGGGCTATGCCAAAGGCTTAATCAG
>CAMLRA010000212.1 GCA_946482325.1 uncultured Chromatiaceae bacterium
TGGTTAGCCGCTGACCGGGTCGCGGTGTCCTATCAACCGAGGTGAGATTTTAATGCCTGTAGTGAAAGTGAAAGAGAACGAACCGTTTGACGTAGCATTACGTCGTTTCAAACGCTCTTGCGAAAAAGCCGGTGTTCTGGCTGACGTTCGCGCAAAAGAGTTCTTTGAGAAGCCAACTTGGGTTCGTAAGCGTAAAAAAGCTGCTGCTGTGAAACGTCACATGAAGAAGCTGTCACGCGAAAACGCTCGTCGCATCAAGCTTTACTAAGACCTGTTACCGCTGACTATGGCTCTGCTCGAGCAACTTCAGGAAGCGCAGAAAGACGCCATGCGGGCCAAAGACAAAGTACGTCTTGGCACTATCCGCATGGCACTGGCTGAGATCAAACAACGCCAGATTGATGCGCAAATTCAACCCGACGATCCGAACGTTCTGGCTGTATTAACCAAAATGGTGAAACAGCGCAAAGAATCGACGTCGCAATATCTCGCTGCCGGCAGACAAGATCTGGCCGACACTGAGCTGGCTGAAATCGCCGTGATCGAGCAGTTTCTGCCACAAGCCCT
The DNA here is from genome assembly GCA_946482325.1 of uncultured Chromatiaceae bacterium. Next base: position 568 of record CAMLRA010000212.1, read on the forward strand.
GACCGCTGCTGAGCTTGATGATCTGTTAACTCAGGCCATCAACGCAACTGGCGCAGCTGGCATGCAGGACATGGCAAAAGTGATGGCGTGGTTAAAACCACAAGCGCAAGGCCGTACCGACATGGGTGCGCTGAGCGGCTTAGTCAAATCCCGATTAAGCTAAATCGCGAAACAACCAGGTCTGTCACCATACTCAGCTGTAAACTGCAATACCGTGCCTTCGCGCACGGTTTGTCTTTTTCTGGTATAAGCATTTAAGCAGGAAGGAAAAAGGTGGCAGGACAAATCCCAAGACCCTTTATTGACGACCTGTTGGCTCGAACCGACATCGTCGAGCTGATTGACCAGCGCGTACCGCTGAAAAAAGCCGGCAAAAACTATGCGGCCTGCTGTCCGTTTCACAGCGAAAAATCTCCCTCTTTCACCGTTAGTGCCGACAAACAGTTTTATCATTGCTTTGGTTGCGGCGCGCACGGCAATGCCATCAGTTTTATGATGGCGTTTGAACAACTTGAATTTGTCGAGGCCATTGAGGAACTGGCCAAAATGCATCATCTGGAAGTGCCGCGCGAAGGTGGACAAAAGACTTATCAGCAAGGCAGTGCCGATGACTACAGCCAGATGGAAAAAGCGGCAAAGATTTATCAGGCACAGCTGCAAAATAGTGAAATTGCCCTCGCCTATGTAGCAAAACGTGGATTATCGGACGACACCATTCAGAAGTACGGCATTGGCTATGCCCCTGACAGCTGGGACTTACTGCTCAAACAACTGGCTACGACGCGCGCCGGCCGTGACCAGTTGTTTGAGCTGAAACTGACCAACCGCAATGACAACGGCCGGGAATACGATTTTTTCCGTGATCGACTGATGTTTCCTATCCGCGATAAACGCGGCCGGGTCATTGGTTTTGGTGGCAGAGTCTTAGGCGACGGTACACCTAAATACCTGAATTCGCCGGAAACAAGGCTATTTCACAAAGGTCGCGAACTTTATGGTCTGTACGAGGCTCGTCAGCAGCAGGAACGTTTGTCGATGTTGCTGGTCGTAGAAGGCTATATGGACGTAGTAGCGTTATCGCAATTCGGTATCGAATTTGCCGTGGCTTGCTTGGGCACCGCTACGACCGGCGACCATATGCAGACGATGTTCCGTTATACGCCTACTGTCGTTTGCTGTTATGACGGTGACCGCGCCGGTCGCGATGCAGCTTGGCGAGCACTGCAAAGTGCTCTGCCACATCTGAAAGATGGCGTTGAACTGAAATTTGTGTTTTTGCCTGATGGTGAAGACCCGGATACGCTGGTACGTAAAGAAGGCAAAGAAGCATTTGTCAGTCGCCTGCAGCAAGCGCAATCACTGAGTAACTATCTGTTTGAACATTTGCTGGCTGAAATCGACGTCAACAGCGATGCTGGCAAATCCGCTTTGTGGACCCGGGCTAACGAGTTGATTTTACAGGTCCCCAGCGAGTTTTATCGCGACACCTTGCAGGAGCGGCTGGCAAATTTAGTTGGCAGACCACGCAGTTCGCCGACAGCAGTAAAAACAGCAAAAACCAATCCGGCGGTGACGACGGCGACTAAAATCACACCAATGCGCCGGGCTATCGCTTTGCTGTTGCAGCATCCGGCTTTGGCTGCCGTAATGCCGCAAGCGCCGGAACTGGCCCAGGCCAATCTGCCGGGCATTGAAATTTTACTGGCACTGCAGCAAAAGTTACTTGAGCAACCAGATCTGACCACAGCACAGTTGCTGGAACATTGGCGCGGCGCAGTCGAGTACAACATTCTGAGCAAACTGGCGTTATGGGAACATCAGGTGGCGGATGAACAATTAACCGCAGATTTTCTGGATACTTTCAGAGCTATTGAAGACCAGTATCTGCAGCAACGGCTGGAAGCCTTACAACGCAAAGACCAGCTGACTAAACTCAGTCTGGCCGAACGTCAGGAATATGCCATGTTGTTAAAGGCATTTAAGACGAAATAACCGTGAAGCAGTGGGCCTTTGCTGGCTAGAAAAGCCGCGCTTTGTTATAATCCCGCATTCGCATTTTTGAAACTAACTATATCGGGTGGAAGAGCAGCCTCTATGGAGCAAAATCCTCAGTCGCAATTAAAGCTTCTTATCTTAAAAGGTAAGGAACAAGGTTATTTAACTTTTGCTGAAGTAAACGATCACCTTCCACAAGATATCATCGACTCTGACCAGATCGAAGATATTATTCGCATGATTAACGACATGGGCATTCAGGTTTGCGAAACTGCACCTGATGCTGATGACTTAATTATGTCGGACGCAACCCCTGACGAAGACGCCGCGGAAGAAGCCGCACAAGCGCTGGTCAGCGTGGATAAAGAACTCGGTCGTACAACGGACCCGGTCCGGATGTATATGCGCGAAATGGGTACCGTAGAACTGTTGACCCGCGAAGGCGAAATTGACATCGCTAAACGCATCGAAGACGGCATCAACCAGGTGCAAACGTCGGTCGCAGAATACCCGGAAGCCATCACCTACCTGCTGGAACAGTGGGACAAATTTGAAGCCGAAGAAATCCGTTTAAGCGACATCGTCACCGCATTTGTTGATCCCAACGAAGTTGATGACCTGCCGCCAACCGCTACGCACATCGGTTCTGATGTACCGGAAGAGGAACTGGCTGACGAAGACGCTGATATTTCCGGTGACGACGAAGAAAGCGAAGACGGTGACTCTGACGAAGCCGACACAGGTCCGGATCCGGAACTGGCGCGGGAAAAATTCGGCGAACTGCGCGTCCAATATGACATCACCCGCAAATCGATCATCGAAAACGGCCGCGAACACGCGCAGACCAAAATCGAAATCGACAAACTGTCCGAAGTATTCCGTTGCTTCCGCTTAGTACCAAAACAATTTGACCGCCTGGTCAAAAACATGCGCGAGATGATGGATCGCGTGCGTGTTCAGGAACGTATCGTCATGAAGCATTGCGTTGAATACGCCAAAATGCCGAAGAAGAACTTCCTGAAATCTTTTACCGGCAACGAAAATAACAGTGCCTGGATTGACGCTGAAATCGCGGCGAATAAACCATATTCAGCCAAACTGGCCGATATGCGCGAAGAGCTGGTGCGTTCAACCGACAAACTGCGCAAGATTGAAGAAGAAACCGGTCTGTCGATTTTCAAAATCAAAGATATCAACCGCCGGATGTCGATTGGTGAAGCGAAAGCACGCCGGGCGAAAAAAGAGATGGTGGAAGCCAACTTACGTCTGGTTATTTCGATAGCGAAAAAGTACACCAACCGTGGTCTGCAGTTCCTTGATTTGATTCAGGAAGGCAACATCGGTCTGATGAAGGCGGTTGATAAGTTTGAATATCGCCGCGGCTACAAGTTCTCGACTTACGCCACCTGGTGGATCCGTCAGGCCATCACCCGCTCGATCGCCGACCAGGCCCGGACTATCCGGATCCCGGTCCACATGATTGAAACCATCAACAAGCTCAACCGCATTTCGCGGCAGATGTTGCAGGAAATGGGGCGTGAGCCATCGCCGGAAGAACTGTCTGAGCGCATGGGCATGCCGGAAGATAAGATCCGCAAAGTGCTGAAAATCGCCAAAGAACCCATTTCGATGGAAACACCGATTGGCGACGATGAAGATTCGCATCTGGGTGATTTTATTGAAGATAACTCTTCAGAATCACCACTGGATTCAGCCACAATGGAAAGCCTGAAAGCCGCCACCAACGAAGTGCTGGCTGGCCTGACGGCTCGTGAAGCCAAAGTCTTGCGTATGCGGTTTGGTATCGACATGAATACTGACCACACGCTGGAAGAAGTAGGTAAACAATTTGACGTCACGCGTGAGCGGATCCGGCAGATTGAAGCCAAAGCGCTGCGTAAGCTGCGTCACCCTTCCCGTTCCGAAGTGCTGAAGAGCTTCCTGGACGAATAGCATTGGCTTTCTGCTGATTTTGCAAAACAGGCACCCAAGGGTGCCTGTTTTTTTGCCGGAAAATTAAGCAATCAACTGTTTCGACTGACGATTGTGCGGTGACAAGGCAACAAAAAATCCATATACTGCCAACGCTTCACCAACCAGACACATGTCTGCACGCTGGCCCCATAGCTCAGTTGGTTAGAGCACTCGACTCATAATCGATTGGTCGCTGGTTCAAGTCCAGCTGGGGCCACCATTTATCAAGCACTTAGCTTCATCCAAGGTTACAGCAATTTCTCTGTGCTACACCTGTGCTACAAACATCGTAGTGTTTTTGTCTTAAATTCTCAACCATCGTAATTCAATCGCAGACAGTACGTTTGCTTTGCCACACTTCTCGATATCCGCTCCCATACATCTGAGCTAAGAGTCATCGCGATTGTTGAGCCCCCTCCTCAGACTCTTGAGCCATGTGCTAATAGTCACAGGCACTTTAGTCGTTAGAACAAGCTTGTCATCAAGAACGCCTGCACGCTATTCAATCACATCGGCATTATTCTCACTGACTGTTTCATGCGGATAGTCGACGTCGTGACATACACGCTCGAAGGCAAGTTTCAGCGCTAGTTCAAAGTTACTTATATCTTTCGCCCACCGAACAAAGCAGCACAACACTGTGCAAATTTCTGAGCGCGGAGTGCGTTTGCAAAAAATTACCCAAATCGCTGTGAAACGAACTCTAGTTGCTTATTGCCTTGAGTTCCAATGTTACTTTCTTGACATAAACACTTAAGAAACCATAGTTGAAACGCTTACTTGTTA
>CAMLRA010000213.1 GCA_946482325.1 uncultured Chromatiaceae bacterium
CCGTGGTTGACGCTTTGGACTGTCCTGATGGCCTGTCCGGTTATGGGCCTCGCAGATGAAGCGCCCGGTGCTCTGACCGTAATCGTCAAAGATCAGCAAACAGACCGGCCACTGTCCGGTGTGCAGGTCACTTTAAAAGAGCGGGCAACCGCTGCCAGCACAACTGCAGCAACCGACGGGCAAGGTCGCATCATCGTTGACCAGCTCAACCCAGGGCTCTATGCAGTGAGCGCAGCAAAAAACGGCTTTGCTTTGTCCTCTGAGCCGGGCATACGGGTCGTTACCCGCAAAAACATCCAGATTGAATTTGCACTGCAAAGAGAAGAGGCGATTGAAATCCTGGAAGTCCGGGCGCAGCAGGCTGATGTTTCTGCATCCGCATCCAGCAGTTATCTGGACCGGGAGGCATTGTCAGACGCAGTAGGGGGCGGTGCAGATCCGCTGTTGTCGCTGGATGGATTACCCGGCCTTGCCGCCACAGGTGAATTTGCCAACTTTAGCGTCCGTGGTCGGGGCCCAAGAGACAATTTGTTATTCGTCGATGACTTTCCTTTTGATAAAGCCGTGCACTTTGATGCCACGCTGGGTGAAGACGAAGATATTGGCGGAGGTGGCCGGTTTTCGATTTTCGCACCCAATGTGATCAGTGCTGCCGAGTTCTCGCCCGGAGGCTGGGGGCCGGCTTATGGCGGCCGTTCGGCATCGTTACTTAAGCTGGCAGTCGCCGATGGCAATCCAAGTCCTTCTGCAAGTTTCCGCTATGACCTGGCCGGTTATGAAGTAGGCTACGACGGCCCTGCCGGGATCAGCGAGGATGCAACCATGCTTGTTTCTGCCAGGCGACTGGATTTCGGTGCTTTTTTTGAAACTATCGAAGAGCTGGACATTGGTGATCCGGTGTTAAGAGACGTCATCGTCAAGTCGGTTGTGCCTGTCAATCAGAACCACAGCTTTGAAATTCTGCTGATGGATACCTTTGAGGACTATATACGCGATGTCGACCATGTATTTGCGTCGCCCAATTTCGAAGATGCTGCATTGCTGGATTTTAAGCAAGACAGTGATTTGTATGGCCTGACGCTGCGGTCTTTGCTCGGTGACGAAGCGGTGTGGACCAATAAGCTGTACTATCGCAACAGCGACAAGTTAAGTTCAGAGGGCGAAGCATTTCCTGATTTGGTTCCGGCCGGCTCACCTGCATCGGCTTTTCCGGTCCGGCAGGACATTATCACCATAGCTGAAGCCGAAACGGAGTTGGGCTGGCGCAGCGACTTTAAAACCGCGAATCATTGGGGGCTGTTTAGTTCCGGTGTGCACATCACACAAATTGAACTGGACTACAACACCTGGTTAGCCGGCGACTGGCAGCGGTTTGTGTATGACAAAAATGATACCAGACCAGACCCCGCCCAGCGTTTTATTGTGCTGCAGCCAGGCAACATCAATGCGGCCATCAACCAGAAAAAAACCAATTATGCCGGCTACGTCGACCAGGTTTTTACCAGCGGCCATTGGAGTTTTGGGACAGGCTTGCGGCTTGAACGGGACGGATTTGCTGATGAAAGTTTTGCTTCACCCAGATTCAGCGCCAACTGGCAGCCGGATAAAACAGTGCGGTATTTTGCGACCGCAGGCCTTTTTCATCAATCACCCAGGTATTTGCAGCTGGCTGCCAACACCGCCAACCAGCTGAAAACCGAAAAAATCAGTCATGGCAGTGTCGGTTTTAAATACTTCCTGAACAGCCATTGGTCTGTGCTGACTGAAGGCTATTATCAGAACCTTGACGACCTGGTGGTTGACCTGGACCGGGCCAGGGGCACTTTTGCCAACATAGGAGAAGGCCGCTCATACGGCGTCGATCTTGTGGTCACGGGGACCATCACGGAAGGCATTTACACGACCGCGACATACTCCTATAACGATATTGTCATCGACCAGAAAGATGGCCGTGGTGAAGTTGCAGCCGATTTCAGCCGTAAGCATGTTGCGACACTGGGTCTGACCTGGGAAATTAACAACCGCTGGAAAGTGGCCGGACGCTATAAATATCTTTCCGGCAGACCAGGCCAGGAATTTGTGATTCACGCCGATGTGCTGGGACCCGGTCAGCCGCTGCGGTTCTCAAAAGAGATCATTGCGCGTAACACGGGGCGACAAAACGGTTACAGCCTGCTGAATCTGCGCCTGGACTATCGGCGGGCATTTGGCCCTGTTGATGTGACAGCCTTTCTCGATGTCATCAATGTCACGGCAGCAGCGTCAAGCGATGACACCGAGTTTGATTATCGCCGCGGCGTGGAAGTAAAAGACGACAGTGAAGCCGAGCCGCTAATCGGCCTTCGGATGGATTATGCCTGGTAAAGGAGCGCAGCCAATGATCCGCAAACTTGGTGAAACGCCGGTCAGAGTGTTGATTGTCGAAGATAACCGGGACATTTGTGCCAATATCGCCGCTTATTTCGAAAAACTTCATTATATTCCGGATTTTGCCTACGACGGCATCAGCGCGATGCACCTGGTGCTGACGAATCCGTTTGACGTCATTGTGCTGGACTTGATGTTGCCGGGCATGGATGGCCTGAGTTTCTGCAAAAAGCTGCGCACTGAGGCCAACATCGACAAGCCGGTGCTGATGCTGACGGCGCGCGACACGCTGGACGATAAACTGCAGGGGTTTGCGGCAGGTGCTGATGACTATCTGGTCAAGCCCTTTGCACTACAGGAGCTGCATGCGCGCCTGCAGGCGCTGTACAAACGCAGTCACGGTAAAACCGACAATCTGCTCAGTGTCGGGGAGCTGACGTTAAATAAGTCGACCTTGCAGGTATATCGCGCCGGGCGGCGTATTGAGCTCAACCCTGCCGGGATGAAATTACTGCAACGCCTGATGGAGGAGGCTCCGGCTGTGGTGGATCGCGAAGCACTGGAAACTTTGTTGTGGGCGGATGAAGTGCCCGATGGTGATGCGCTGCGCTCGCACATGTACAAGCTGCGTCAGGCTATCGACAGGCCCTTTGATATCCCGCTGATCCATACGGTACACCGTATCGGCTATCGCATTTCAGAGGATGCATAACGGTGTACAGGTTCAGTTTGCGCAGGCGTGTCGCTTTTGCTTTTGCAGGCTGTGTTGCAGTCCTGAGCCTGGTCTGGGGATTTGCTTTCTTTGCGGCGATCAGACTGACTGAAGACCGGGTGCTGACACAGCAGCTTGCAGTTGCTGCCAAAAGCTACCCGGTTTTAACAATGAACCTGCGCGGTTACGATTCAGTTGCCAGCTTGCCTGCTGCGCTGCAGGCATGGGCCCGGACGAACCCTGCAGCGGGCCTGTACGAATTCGAAGCTGAAGAGCTGCATGTCGCGGTTATTGCTGCCGGTCATCAACAACAAAATGCCTATGTAGTGTTCGACGTCGCTGGCATTGAAGCGGCGTCGTCAGAAGACTGGTGGTTGCTGCTGGTGATCACAGGGGTGGTCGGCACGCTGGGGGTATTAGGCTTTGGTCTCGGGGTTTTAGTGATGCGCAGAGCTGTTGCTCCTGTCGCAGCACTCGCCAAAGCGGTCGCGGATATCGACCTGGAACATTTGTCGGCTGAAGATCATAAACGCATAGCCGCTGGCCGGTTTGGCGATGATGAAGTGGGCGTGCTGGCATCAGCCATCGAGAAAACCCTGGAGCGTATCAGCGCCTTTGTTGCGCGGGAGCGCGACTTTACCAGTTCAGCCAGTCATGAGTTACGCACTCCCATCACAGTCATCACCGGCGCACTGGAGCTGCTGGAACAGAGCGATCTGTCTGCAACAGATCTGCAGGCGCTGGATCGGGTGCGGCGTGCCACGCTCGACATGAAAACCACTATTGAAATGTTCTTGTGCCTTGCACGCGAAACCGGTCATGGCTTGCAGCAAGAGCAATTCCTGGTGGCGCCGCTGGTAAGGCAGGCGATAGATCTGCAGCGCCACTTGTTGAGCCATAAATTTGTCGATGTTGAAATTGCACACCCCGGTAACCCGAAAGTCTGCGGGCATCAACAGGCTTTTGCGATTGCGGTCAATAACCTGGTGCGAAATGCATTCGAGCACACGCACGCCGGACAGGGGCCAATCGTTATTCTTATTCAACAGCACGAGCTGCTGATCACCAATCAGCTAAACCGTGACGTGAAGGGCAGCAACATGCCAGGCGAGGAGGCATCGTCTCAGGGGTATGGCCTCGGGCTTGGCATAGTGCAAAGGTTGTGCGAACGCCATGGCTGGTCGTTTTCGCTGGTGACAGATCAGCGACGGGTTGTTGCCCGACTGGCGTGGTAATGTCCGGGAAAACCGGCAATGTTGCAATGCGCCTGCCCACGGATGGGGCGCGTTTGCCGGGCAGGCACAAAGGTTGTTTCTCTGCTCCACAGGTCAGAACAGGTAAATAAAGCCGACGCCGATTTCGGCTTCGTAGTGACTTCGGGCTATAGGGCTATCCCGAACCTCACGGCTGAAATACTCATAAAGTGCTTCGCCGTAAATCTGCCAGTTGTCATCGACCACATGGCGGAAATTGTAATTGAGCCCGACAGAGCGTAAGCCGCCGCTCAGGCTGGTTGCGTTCAGGCCAGAAGCCTGGGCCTGGGCCTGGCTGATGCCGAAGCCTTTGTTGGCGTATTCACTGTCGTGCACAACCACCACCAGGTTCAGTTCAGAGCCTGAACCGTCGTGCTGACTGCCAAAGCGGCGACCGGCACCAAACAGGGCCAGGTCACCGTCGCCGCCTGTCACGATACGACCGACCAGCCAATAACGCCAATCTGCATCGAGCGCGCGGCGTGCCTGCAGTACGATTTCAGCGCCTTCTTCCTGCTCACCTAGCCCGGCCAAATGACCGTCGTCTGAGTCACTTTCTTTCCGGCCTTCATCGAAGCCGACCAGCGCTTCGAACAACCAGTGATTGGCACGAACGCCACGCCAGCCAAGCGCTTCACCGGCAAAAAAGAACACGTCATCACCGCGGCGCCATTGCAGGCCGCCGGCAGGCTCAATTTCCAGGCCGAATTCATCTGAGCCTTCGTAGGCTGTCTCATATTCAACACCCAAGCCCAGGCCTAAACTCCAGCCATCCTCGCCCCTGGAAAAGTCGTCCACCGACGGCAACGGCACTAAAGCGGCTTTGTTGTCCTGTGCTGACGCGGCTTGACTGAAAACGGCTTGTACCAACAAAACCAACAGGAATGCTGTAAATTTTTTCATTTGAATCATCCTTCGTCTGGCGGCAGGTGCCAGTTGTGACACCACTGCTGTTACTGGCGAAGCCGTGATTCAGATCACCTAC
>CAMLRA010000214.1 GCA_946482325.1 uncultured Chromatiaceae bacterium
TGTCCCTGCCAGTGATTTCAGACACGCTGATTGTTGTCATCGTGTTTTTACCGCTGCTGACGCTGGATGGGCTGGAAGGCAAGTTGTTTGTTCCGGTCGCGCTGACCATTGTGTTTGCACTGCTGTCGTCCTTGGTGTTGTCGTTAACTTTACTGCCGGCTTTATGTGGCTGGCTGCTGCAGCCGGCGGCAGAGCAACATCCGCATTGGTTTAGTCAGCTGCAGCATAGTTATGCCGCCATGCTGGAGCGGGTGCTGGCGCACTGGCGGTTTTTTGTTGTCAGTCTTTTGCTGTTATTTGCTTTGTCGTCGCTGGCCTTTACCCAACTCGGCCGTACTTTTATGCCGACGCTGGATGAGGGCGATATCATGCTGCAAATTGAAAAAATCCCCACTATCAGCCTGGACGCCAGTATTGCGCTGGACCAGCGCATCGAGGCTGAGCTGTTAGCTAAAGTGCCGGAAATTCAACAAATCGTCGCCCGCACCGGCTCTGATGAAATTGGCATGGACCCGATGGGCCTCAATGAAACTGATTTATTTATGCAGTTAAAGCCGGTCAGTCAGTGGCGACAGCCGGATAAAGCGGTCTTAGAGGCAGAGATCCGCAAAGTGCTGCAGCAATTCCCCGGCGTGAATTTTGGTTTCACTCAACCCATTGATATGCGTGTGTCGGAAATGCTGACCGGCGCGCGCGGTGATGTGGCGATCAAAATCTTTGGGCCGGACCTTGCGGTACTCGCAGATCTGGCAGCGAAAACTGCGGCGATTGTGAGTCGGGAAGCCGGCGCTGTCGATACCCAAACCGCCGTTACCGCAGGCAGTAAGCTGCTGAATATTCGCTTAAATGACGCAGCCGCTGATTTGTACAGCATCGACAGCGCCATACTCGCGCAGCAGGTGCGCAGCAGCCTGGCTGGCATTGAAGTCGGCCAGATGATGGATGGGGAATGGCCGTTACCTTTGTTACTGCGCCAACGCCACGATGTCAGCACTGCGACGCTGGCGCAGCTGCCATTGCTGCTCGACGGTGGTGTGCAGACCACACTTGGCACTGTGGCTGAGATTGAGCGGATTGACGGCCCGGTAGCGATTTCACGCGAAAACGGTAGCCGTTTTGCGCTGGTGCGCACCAATGTGGCGGGGCGCGATTTGGTCGGTTTTGTCAGTGCCATTGAACAGCAACTGGCGGCAAAACTGCCACTGCCAGCAGGCTATCGGTTGGTGTATGGCGGACAATTTGAAAACCAGCAACGGGCAGCAGGCCGTTTGCTGCTGGTGGTGCCGCTGTCATTAGGGCTGATTTTTCTGTTGTTGCTGGCGACCTTTCGCGACAGCAAAAAAGCTGCGCTGGTGCTGTCAAACATTCCTTTTGCACTGACCGGCGGCATCTTTGGTTTATTGATCAGTGGGGAGTATTTGTCGGTGCCGGCTTCAGTTGGTTTTATCGCGCTGATGGGGGTTGCTGTGCTGAACGGCGTGGTGATGATCAGTCATTTTGACGATCAATGGCGTGCCGGTATACCGCTTGACCAATTAGTCCGTGCCGGTGCGCTGCGCCGTCTGCGGCCCATTTTGATGACCGCCGCCACGGCGTTACTTGGTTTGTTGCCGTTGTTGTTTGTCAGTGGACCCGGCTCTGAACTCCAGCGTCCGCTGGCAGTCGTGGTGATCAGCGGTTTATTCACCGCAACTATTGTTACCTTATTTTTAATGCCGGGAGCTTACCAATGGTTAATGCAGAACAACAAACCCAGCAAATAATGCTGACGCTGATAGTGCCGCAATGTCTGGCGGATGCCTTAGCGGATGTATTGATGCAAATTCCGCTGGTGCAGGGTTTTACTGAGGACAGGGTACTTGGATTTAGCCGCAGGCCCAGTGCGATGTCGACCGCTGAACAAGTTGCCGGGCGGCAGGTTAACAGCAGATTTCAGCTACTGCTTTGCGAAAACGAAGCGCAGTTGGTCCTTGCAAAATTAGCGCAGCAGCAATTAACCGGCCGACTACATTATGTGTTGGCTGCCGTGCTGGCACACGGACATTGTTTGCCACTGGAGGTGCTGTGATGCGTCAGACTTTGATGACGGGGAGGTGGCGCTATTGGTACCTGACGCGTGTTTTGCTGTTGTGTCTGCTGGGGTGTTGGGGGCCGGCGGCTGTTGCGAAAAACCATTTACTCAGCAGCGTTCCCGCTGATGGCGCCCAATTACAGCTCGTACCGTCGCAGATGGTCTTGCAGTTTGACCGCAAAACCCGCCTGACGGCGCTGAGCCTGCAATGGCCGGACGGGCGGGTGACAGCTTTGGTGCTGCCGTCCACTCAGTTGTATAAAACCCGCCTGACGCTCGCTTTGCCCGCTCTGCAGCAGGGTCGTTATATTGTGCGCTGGACCGGGCGGGGCACTGATCACTGGTATTTCTCCGGTGCACAGCAATTTGAGCTGCAGGCCAATGCCGGTTGACTGGATCAAGCCTGTTGTACCAAGCGGTTGCGCCCGGCCTTTTTACCGGAGTACAACAAGGCATCGGCCTGTTGCAGTGTTACATCAAGCGACTCGCCCCTCAGCCATACTGCACCACCCGTCAAAGTGACAGGCGTCGGGCCAATCGACAGTGGCATAGGGTCGGCCGCAACAGAGCGGATCAGCGCATCGGCGCGTTGCATCGCGTCGGCGCCATGTAAGATGAACAAAAACTCCTCACCGCCCCAACGGGCGAGCAGGTCATCTGGCAAACAAAGGCTTTGTAATCTGGCACTGATCGCTGTTAAGACTTCGTCACCAACCTGATGGCCGTGTGCGTCGTTAAACTGTTTAAAATGGTCGATATCGGCGATGACCAGTACCCGCTGGTTTTGCCAGCCGGACCACTGCGCTTCGGTTTGCGCGCGCAGGCCACGCCGGTTCAGTAAACCGGTCAAAGCGTCCCGATAAGCCGCTTGTTGTAAACGCTGGTTGGCCTGTTGCAGCGCTTCAGTGCGCTCGCGTACCTGTTGTGTCAGCCATAGATTGCGTTTTTTCAGCGAGCGGGTACGCAGCAGCATCACGCTGCTGAACAGCAATAACAGCAAGACCACCAAAGCTGTTTTAGCCCACCAGGTCAGCCACCAGGGCGGTAAAATCGTCAGCTGAAACGGCTTTGCGGCGCTGATCTGGCCATCCGGCCACAGGGCTTCCAGTTCAAACTGGTATTGGCCTGGCGGCAATCTGGTATAGGTGGCGCGTGGTTCGTCAGCAGCAGCGCTCAGCCAGTTGCGGTCAAAGGGTAACAGGCGATAACGAAATAATGGCGCCTGGTCTGTTGCTGACGGCAGCGCTGCTGATGGGATCACGATGCCGGGTAGCGCAAACTCAAAAGTCACTAAATCCTGGTGATACTGTAAAGTCAGCGCAGCCCCAAACAGCTCAGAGGTGTCGTTACCGCCATTGGCAGGTTGATGTAATCGAAGCGGCTGGTTAAATAAGCGCATTCCGGTCAGTTGCGGTTGCGGCACAGACACAACTTTGGGCTGTTGCACAGGCGCAACATACAGGCCGTCCTCGGCGCCAAGGATTATCTGCGCTGCTTGTATCCGGGCGGTATTGAGTCGTGTATTGGGCATCAACCCTGTCAGCGTGAACTGCTGAACTAACTGGCCATCGGCGGCAAAACCGCTTACTTGTTGTTTGGCCAGTAGCCAGATGTTCACCGGTCCGCTGGTACTGGCAGCAAAAAGCTCGGTTGCATCGCCAAGAGTTGCATGCTGCGACTGCCGCAAAAACCGGGCACTGTTGTCATCCCAGCGCAGCAACACGCCGCTATCGGTGAATAACCACAATACGCCTTGTGCGTCTTTGCAAAGCTGCCGTGCTTTACCATGGTCACTGAGGTCCACAGGGCTAAAACGTTGGTTGTTGAGCTGAAAAAGTCCGGCAGTATTTAAAGCAAATACCTGACCGGCAGGGCTTACCTCTACCGCCAGATTGGTGTCCAGTTGCAGACCATCGCCGCTGCGCCAATGGGCTTCGATTTTGCCCTGTGGATTCAGCCGGGCAATGCCACCGGACCACATACTGATCCAGATGCTGCGATCGGGCGCCACACTCAGCCGGAACACATCCTGACTTGGTAGGTCCGAGGTCAATAGTTGCCATTGTTGTGTATCAGGCTGCATTCTGACCAGGCCGGACGACGTTGCAAGTAACAGGCTGCCGTCGTGATCGGGGCGAATAGCCCACACGGCCTGACTGGGGAAATGGTGCGCGGCGGTCTCATCGGGCGCAAAACGCTGCAAAGTTTTGCGAGTCTGGTCAAAACGGTACAGGCCACCGCCGCTGGTGCCTAGCCAGACATCGCCATGCCCGGTCGCATGCACAGCCTGCACTTTACTCTGACTGAATCCCGGCTGGTCGGCCTGCGCCTGACCCAGCCATGCGTACTGATTGATGGCTGGCAATAAGGCGCTGACGCCATATTCGTGGCCAACATACAAAGTACCATCGCGGGCGGCGAACAACGTTTTAATATTATTGCCACCAATAGCGGTCGGGTCAGTTGGCCGCAAACTGCTGTGGCTGCGTTGTGCACCTGTGGCGTCGAATTCAACCAGCCCACCGGCCCACAGCCCGGCCCATAAACCTTGCTCTACGGCTAGCAGCGACATCACACCGTTGACTGGTAAGGTATTGGCCTGGCCTTTATGCCAATGCCGAAGAATATTGCCGGCGCTGTCCAGCAGATAAAAACCGTGTTTGTGGCTGCCGGCAAAGAGGTTGCCCTGATGTTCCTTAAGGGCACGAAAGCGCACAGTCGCCAATTCAGGTGCAAACCTGACTGCCTGCAGGCAGGGCAGCGTGCACTGAAATAAACCTTGTTCACGTATGGCAATAATCAGTTGGTTGTGAAAGAAACTTAGTCGTTCAACCCGGCTGTCTGCCGGTAAGCCACTGATCTGCAGGCGCTCGCAACTGCCTTTGGCGGGATCTACCTCCCAGATACCATCAGGCCCCAGTGCCAAAATTTGCTCTGGTTGTTGCTGCGGCTGGACTAATTGCCAGAGACCTCCGTCTGGCTGACAAGGCTGCTGGCGGAAATTATCGGTTTGGCGGTCCCAGCGCCATAAACCAAGGTCACCGGCGAGCCAGGCGCCGCGGCCTGGGATCTGCAGCAATTGATTGATGGCTTGTGCGCCGAAGTCACGAATTCTGACTAACTGATTGTGTTCAATACGATAAAGCCCGCCACTACC
>CAMLRA010000215.1 GCA_946482325.1 uncultured Chromatiaceae bacterium
GCCAACAGTTTGGCTCTTCTCGCCGTCACACAGCTGCTGAAAAATCCCGAAGCTCTGCGAGGGTGCAGACTCCCACGAAGCCGCGATGGTGAAGCTTTAAGTCTTCAGAGCCAACAGTTTGGCTCTTCTGGCCGTCACACAGCTGCTGAACACACCCGAAGCTCTGCGAGGGTGCAGACTCTCAAGAAACCGCGATGCTGAGGCCGTCTGCACCTAATTATGCATCCCGAATCGCCCGTATTCAGGGATTTACGATGCCAACAACTTCGCTTTTGCAGTTCTGCAACATAGCTTGCGCCATCCAAATCTACCCTAATCAATCCACCAGTCTCGTTTTAGAAAAATAAACACTGAGCTTATTCCCTGCACAAAAGTCTGATAGCTAATTACGGAAACGCATTTTAGACTCTTGGTTATTCCAACTGTTTGTTGCAGATCAAATGCTAAAAAACCGCGTGCGCGATACTGAGAAAAATGAACGTTATCAGGTTAAGGATATGGTGTTACCGGAACGACACGCGCTAGATTGGAGTAATTTACTGAAATCCGGCAACCGGATTTTCGTCGGCTCTAATGCTGCAGTACCGAATGCTTTGATTGACAACCTGATTGCCAATGCAAAACAACTGCATGATATTGAAGTTGTGCATATTCAGACCATTTCTGACGAAAAATGGGTTGAGCCCCAATACAAAGACCTGTTCAAAGTAAACACCCTTTTTATCGCAGGCGAGAAAATCAGGGCTGCTGTTGCAGAGGGGCGTGCTGACTATACGCCGTGTTTTTTGTCGGAAATACCAACCCTATTTAGCTCAAATATACTGCCCCTCGATGCAGCTTTAGTCATGCTGAGCCCACCTGATGAGTATGGCTATTGTTCGCTTGGTGTCTCAGTTGATGTTGTTTCCGCAGCTATTCGCAATGCCAAAAAAGTCATAGCTCAGTTTAATCCGCTGATGCCCCGTACCAGCGGGCATGCTTATGTACATATCAGTAAAATTGATGCCTGGATTGAGCAATCTCAACCATTGCCCGAGGTTTCCCCCGTTGGCTTTGAACAGAGAATTGAGCGGATTGGTCAGTACGTATCGATGTTGATCGAAGATGGGGCCACTGTACAAATTGGTACCGGCAAGATCCCGGAGGCAGTACTGCGGTATTTAGGCAATCATAAAAATTTAGGCATCCACAGTGAATTAATCAGTGATGGCATTATTGATTTGATGAAAAAGGGCGTTATCAATAACAGCCTAAAAACTTTTCATCCGGGTAAGACCGTCACCAGTTTTGCGATAGGAACACAGCAACTATATGATTTTGTGAATCAAAATCCGCATGTTGAATTTTATCCCAGCGAATATGTGAATTCGCCTACGAATATTGCCCGTAACGACAATATGGTATCAATCAACAGTGCGCTTGAAGTAGATCTAACCGGTCAGGTGGTGTCGGATTCGCTGGGTTATCAGTTTTACAGTGGTATCGGTGGCCAAGTAGATTTCAGTCGTGGTGCATCGATGAGTAAAGGCGGTAAGCCGATTATTGCTCTGCCTTCGACCGCCAAAAACGGTACCGTATCCCGCATCGTGCCGACAATCTCTGAGGGTAGTGGTGTCGTGACTTCGCGCGGGCATGTGCATTATGTCGTGACTGAGTACGGCGTCGCTTCACTGCGCGGAAAAAGCATCCGCGAGCGGGCACTGGAACTGATACGTGTTGCGCATCCCAAGTTCCGTCCGGCACTGCTCGATGAGGTACGTAAACATTATTGGGTACCGAATTATCAGGTGATGCGCCCAATGGATGTGCCTGAACTTGGTGACGTCGGCCTGAAGATTTTACATATTGGTGGCGAGTCCTTTGACCTGCGCCCGTTAAATCCGGCTGACGAGCGTCGGCTGCAGGAATTCTTTTATTCACATACCAAAGAAACGTTGTTACTGCGGTACAACCATCATCCTAAACAACTGAGCAGAGAAAAATCCTGTTCATTGGTTAGTGTGGATCAGTCCCGTGATTTGGCTTTGTGTATCGTGCGCCAGCATGGGTCTGTTTTGGAAATCCAGGCAGTAGGCCGCTATTACCTCATTGAAAACAACAATAGTTGTGAAGTCGCATTTGTAACGCGGGAGCGCCATCAAGGCAAAGGGATGGCCACTATTTTGCTGCAGGAAATGATTAATATTGCCCGTATCCGTGGTATTGCGACTATGGTCGCCTATGTACGGGCTGAAAATAAGCCTATGCTGACCGTGTTTGAACGCGCCGGATTTCGTCGAGTTCGTAGTGAAGAGCCAGATGAAGTAAATCTGCAATTAGAGCTGCAATCTGAGCCGGCCGCAAAGCCAATAGGACAATAACTTTATGTCAGTGGTTATTTTTAGTCACCCGGCCTGCAATAAACATAACCTGGGTACAGATCACCCTGAACAGCCCGGGCGTTTACACGCTATTTTTGACCAGCTACTAAGTTCGGGTCTGGATTATGCGATTAGCCATCAGACTGCGACTGCTGCAACAGACGATCAATTAGCTTTGGCACATGATAAAGCTTATATCCGTCATGTCATCGACAAAAGCCCGGAGCAGGGCTCGGTATGGCTCGACGACGACACTGCGATCATGAACCGTTCACTGGAGGCGGCGCGATTTGCCACTGGCGCGGCGATCAATGCTGTTGATTGGGTGATGCAACGGGAAAATGCGCAGGCATTCTGTGCGGTAAGGCCGCCGGGACATCATGCCGAAAGCGCACAGGCTATGGGATTTTGTCTGTTCAATAATATTGCTGTCGCTGCTAAATATGCGTTGCAACAATATCAGCTAAGCCGTGTCCTGATTCTGGATTTTGATGTGCATCATGGCAACGGTACTGAACAAATAGTCAAAAATGACCCACGGATTTTATTTTGTTCGTCATTTGAGTACCCATTTTATCCACATCCTGATCTAACCGAGACCATGCATATCCTGAAGCTGCCGTTAGCTGCAGGTTCCGATGGCTTGGCGTTTCGCCAGGGCGTCACTACTCGATGGTTGCAAAAAATTGCTGATTTTGCGCCGCAACTTGTATTGGTATCTGCCGGATTTGACGCGCACTATGAAGATGACATGGCTAATTTGAAATGGCATGAAGCGGATTACGCCTGGATTGCGCAGCAGCTGAAAACGATAGCGATACAAAGTGCTCATGGTCGGATAGTGGCATGCCTGGAGGGTGGTTATGAGCACAGTGCCTTGGGGCGATCTGTAGTTGCCATGCTTAAAAGTTGGTTGTAACAATATTTCTGCCTGCTGCGTGCTTGCATTACAATAGCGCTTTTAGGTTGTTGAGTGTTTACCATGCAAAAGCTGCAGCAGCAGGATGCCCGCCTCTATTCATCATTCCGCTTACCCGCGGTTTTGCATCAGGTTTTGTTGTGCGAGACTGAAGACGACCTCCGCCAAATTGATGCTGCAACAGCGCCACTCATTCTTGGTGAGGGCAGCAATAGTATTTTCCTGACGGACATACGTCGGCCTGTTGTACGCTATATCGCAAAGTCGGTGACTGTAACACCAGAGGCGAACGGTGTATTGCTCCATGTCGAAGCCGGCAAAAACTGGCATGAATTGGTCAGCTATACCGTCAATCAAGGTTGGTGGGGCTTGGAGAACCTGGCGTTGATCCCGGGGTCAGTTGGCGCTGCACCGGTACAAAACATTGGTGCTTACGGTGTAGAGCTGAACGACTGCTGTGTCTATGTCGACTTTTTCCATTGGGGGAGTCGTCAAGTTCAGCGACTGAGCAACTCAGACTGTTTATTTGGTTACCGGGACAGCATCTTTAAACACGCGTTGGAAGGTAAAGGCGTCATCGTCGCAGTCGGGTTGAGACTTCATGCAGACGGCGCACCAAAGCTGAATTACAAAGGACTAGATCATCTTTCCGCGGATTGCAGCGTCAGTGATGTGTATCAGGCTGTGCTACAGGTGCGACGCAGTAAACTGCCGGATCCTCAGGTACTGGCAAATTGTGGAAGCTTTTTCAAAAACCCGCTGCTGACTGTCGAACAGTATGACGAACTGCAACAACAACACTCAAAAATGCCGGCTTATCCGCAAGCAGATGGCCACATCAAAACAGCAGCTGCCTGGTTAATAGAGCAAGCTGGTTTTAAAGGGCAACGCTTGGGCGATATTGGTTGTTACGAATTGCAGCCTCTGGTACTGGTCAATTACGGGCATGGCACAGCGGCAGAGCTTGAACAGTGGATGAGTTTGATTATCGCGACGGTGCAACAACGCTTCAGAATCTGTTTAGAGCCGGAAGTAAGGATGTTGCATGAGCGCTAAGCAACAGCCGCAAACGCTGGCTTTACAACGTCTGTTAATACAGCAGTTATCCGATGGTAAAACTCATTCCGGCGAGGCCTTAGCTCAGCTTGCCGGCATCAGCAGAGCGGCGATTGCCAAGCATATCGATCAATTGCAGCAAGTTGGCCTGGATATCTTTGCCATATCCGGTAAAGGCTACCGGCTGGCTCAGCCGTTGCAGTTACTGGATATGGCGCAGATTAAGCAGTGGCAAGGTGCAGGCATGCCAGAAATTTTGCTGCAGCACCTGACGGATTCAACCAACACACAACTATTGAAACGACTACAAGACGGGCAGGCCTTACAAAAAGGTCAGGCCATAGTCGCAGAGGCGCAGTCGGCCGGCAGAGGCCGTAGGGGGAATCAGTGGTATTCACCTTTTGGCTGCAATCTGTATTTTTCTCTGTACTGGCAATTGCAGCATGGAATTCAGGCCTCGATGGGTTTAAGCCTGGTGGTCGGCATTGCGGTGGCAAGACTTGTTGAACGTCTTTATGGTTGTGAGATCAAGCTGAAATGGCCGAATGATTTATATGCCGGCCATAAAAAACTCGGTGGCGTTTTGGTTGAATTGACGGGACAGACCCATGCCGATTGTGATGTTGTAATCGGGATTGGTCTGAATACTCAAATGCCAGCATCAGGCGCTTCAATGATTAGCCAGGCTTTCACGGACTTGGCGACGGAGGTCGAGAGTCCAGTAAACCGGAATCAGCTGATCGCTGTGTTGCAGCAGGAGTTAATCACATCTTTGCTGGTTTTTGAAAAAAACGGTTTTGCTGCCTTCGCTGAAGAATTTAATCGGCGCGACGAGTTTGCTGGTCTCAGTGTCCGCCTGACCGGGGGTGCAGAATCGCAGTATGGTGTTTG
>CAMLRA010000216.1 GCA_946482325.1 uncultured Chromatiaceae bacterium
GACATCATTCGGGCAATGCAGAATGATGTTGTTACGCATGATACCGCCAGTGGTTTCAGTGCCAGTGACGCCATCGCGATTGTAAGCCGCACCAGTACCACCGCCGCCAAATGACAGACCGAGCGCATTATGACGCCCGCCTTTTAAATTGGCTTCACACATCACCAGGTTGCGTTCAAATACACCACCACTGGCATTGCCTTTGATAAAGCCTGCGTAACTGACTTCATCACCGGCATTTTTCTGAATATCAAAGATAAAATTGGCACTGACTTTCCAGTCATTGGCGGCGACTATGTCCACAGGTGTAGCCGGTCCTTTAGTTTTGCGCGGGCTGGTGTTGTAAATCGTGTTGCTTACTAATAAACCACGATCCGGGTAATTCCCCTTCAAACCGTTGACCTTAATCGCAGAATTAAAATCGCGAAAGCTGTTATTACGGATCACCACATCGCTGGCTTTGCCGCTGATATGTAGCGCATGCTGACAGCTGTCATGGGTGTCGCAATTGCCGACAAAACTGAGGTTTTCAAACTGCCAGTGCGGGGCCAGTAACAATAAGCCCTCGCCTTTGAGCAACAACTGCACTTGATGCATGCGTCGGCCAGTCAATCGGATCGGCGCTTCTGCCGTGCCGGCCTGGCGCATTTCAAAAGTACGTTCAAATGCATAAACGCCGGGTTCCAGCATAATCTGCTGCCCGGGTTTGGCACTGCTCAGCGCTGTTTTCAGGCTGGCGACATCAGACACAAAAACAAGCTCGCCATGCTGGGCTGGTATGAAATCCGGATGCGCACCGGCACCGTGCCACTGGGTGGGATCCAGTTCACGGAAGTAATAGTTTTTTTGCTCAAAACTACCAAAAAAATCAAACAGTGGAGCAACAAAAGCCACACTCGGGTAATTCACCCTCAGGTCAGCCGCCACTTTTTGGCTATACAGCGGCAATGGCAAACCAAGCCAATAAATACTGCGCGCCCAAATCAGCAATACGCCAAACAAGGCGAGATTAGCGACAACCCCGCTCCAATAAAAATACTTACGCATCAAAGACTCCGCTGCTGAAGGCTGACATGCCATTCAGACAGTGTTTCATAACAAGATTTCTGCGACAGCACCATGGCTTAAAAAAGCCTGGGGGCTCGCACTGGCGCCATAAGCGCCGGATTGCAACACGGCAAACCAGTCGCCGACGGCAGGCTCAGGCAACAGCACTTTATCTGCTAACACATCCAAGGGTGTACACAATGGCCCCACCACCTGCAGCGGCCCGGCCACCGGCTGATTGAGTTTAGTAGCCAGCAGCACCGGGTAATTACGCCGCACCACTTGGCCAAAATTACCTGAATTGGCCAGATGATGATGCAGACCGCCATTGGTCACGACAAAAGTACTGCCGTGCGATGATTTGATATCAATGACTTTACTGAAGTAAACGCCGGCATCGGCCACCAGATATCGTCCCAGTTCCAGCACAATCTCCAATCCGGCGATAGTGTCGGCGAACTCATCAAGCAGATTATACATGCCGGCACCGATGGCATTAAGATCGAGTGGTTTATCCGCCGGAAAATACGGCACACCAAAACCACCACCCAGATTAAAAAAGCGCAAATCAGGGCATAAAGGCCGCAATTGCGTGAGCAACTGCAGACTTTGCCGTTGGCTCTGCAAAATAGCGTCGGCGTGCAAATTCTGTGAGCCGCAGTACAAGTGAAAACCAATCAACTGCAACGGGCCTTGCTGGACTTCAGTAAGCAGCGCAAAAACCTGACTTTGGTCGATGCCAAATGCTTTGGCGCCACCGGCCATTTTCATGCCAGAGCCTTTCAGTTCAAATTCCGGATTGATGCGAAGTGCCACCTGCGCTCTGGTGTTTGCTGCCAGGCAAAGCCGCTGCAACCGGCGCATTTCATTAACCGATTCAAGATGTACCACACAACCGGCAGCAATAGCGGCAGCAAGTTCGGCATCGGTTTTACCCGGGCCGGCAAAGCTGATGTGCGAAGCCGCCATGCCACTTTGCAAAGCCAGCAGTAGTTCACGTCGGGACGCCACGTCCATACCATCGACCAGAGCTGCCATCTGCTGCACCACAGGTCCATAAGGATTCGCCTTCACCGCATAATGCAACTTCACTGCTACCGGCAGCGCGTGGCGTAACTGCTGCACTTTGTGCAGAATGGCCATGCGGTCATAAGCATAAAACACCTCTGCATCGAGCAGCGCCGCGATTTGAGCAGGCGTTTTACCACCGATACAGAGCGAACCATCCATACAGGATAATGCACTGACGGCAGCAGCTAATTGTGGTTGCGCACTCAATTGGCTGCTATCAATGTGGTCACAACGTGGCACTGAAATAATCCTTATAAGTGAGACTTAACTGTTTGCGATCCAGTTTACCATTGACGGTTTTTGGTAATTGTTCCAGTTGCAATACCGCTTTGGGCTGCATATATACCGGCAAAGCTTGCTTCAGTGCGGCCAGAATGGCCGTGCAGTCCTGTACAACCACAGAGCTGAATAACAACAACACTGCATTATCTGCGTTGGCAAGCGGCACCGCTATTGCGGCCGCGTCTGTGACATGCTGTACCGATGCATAAAACTGCTGTTCAATCTCCGTAGGACTGATGCGGATGCCGGAGCATTTAAGCATTTCATCTAACCGACCAATGTAATACAAATCGCCCTCGGCATCGCGGCGAACTTGGTCACCAGACCACACAGCGGCAGGCCTTTGCAACACTGACGGTGGCAATAACGGGTCTGGCTTAAAGCGTTCGGCTGTGACATCTGGCCGGCCCCAATAGCCAAGACTAACCAGCGGCCCGCGATGCACTAACTCACCGGGTTCATCAACATCACATTCACTGCCATCGGGCCGAAGTACCCGCACATCGGCAAATGGGATCGCCTGACCAATAGAATCAGGCTTGCTTGCCAATTTTTCAGGCGCCAGATAAGTGGAGCGAAACGCCTCGGTCAGGCCGTACATCAAATAAGGCCGCGCCTGGCGAAACAGCTGTTGTAAGCGATGCAGCAACACCGGGGGCATAGCGCCACCGGAGTTTGTCCATAACCGCAGACTATCAGCACTGTTGTCCGGCCACTTCGCTTGCGCCAATGCCGACCATAGCGGCGGCACAGCTGCCAACACAGTAACCTGATGCTGGCGCACTAACCGCACCACATCCTGTGCTAATAAATAATCGGTCAGCACCACAGTCGCACCCACCGCCCAGGCACTCAACAGTTGATTCAGACCATAGTCAAAACTAAATGGCAGCAGCGCCAACACCACATCTTGTTGCTGTAATTGCAGGTACTGGCTGACGGACACTGCACCTAACAGCAGATTCAACTGCGTCACCACAACGCCTTTGGCAAGGCCGGTACTGCCCGATGTATATAAAATAGCGGCAGGATAAGTGCTGAAACCAGCTCCCGTTGTCAACTGCAAGCCCTCAAAGCCGGCACCAGCTGTCTTGGTGTCAAGTCCGGCAGGCCCGGCCCAGGCTGCGCCTGCAGGCAAGATTAAATCAGCTTCCAGCTGCTGACGGCGCATCGGCGCAACACTCAACAGCTTCGGCTGGCAATCGTCGACAATATGCTGCAACTGCTGCAGCTTCAACCCCTGGTGCACCGGCACTGCTATAGCACCCAGGCTCCAGATCGCGAATAGTTCTATCACCATGTCACGTTGTTTAGGTAACAACAACACCAGCCGGTCTCCGGCTGCAAGCCCTGCCATCAAAAGCTGTTGACGCCGCAGCTGCACTGCGGCAAGCACTTGCGCAAAGTTCAGGCTGCCGGTCAAATCTTCCAGCGCCGGATGGTCTGGCCAGCGCTGAGCAGCCAGCATCAATAAGCCAGGCAGAGAATCCGTTTGCACCATGCTGCGTCCTGTTAGTCCATCACTCCGGAACAAGCCATTTCACTGATTAATGGCAAGATTTTTCCGGCGGCAAAACACTTTGCCGACAAATAATCTGTGGTAGAGTACATTGAGCAAATATCTGATGTCCATTGGAGTTCACTATGAGGGACCAACAAACTCAGACCTGGCAGGTGCTTGAACAAATTCTGCGCAGCGTACTGGGGCCACACCAGCAGATCACCCAACAAACCGCTTTGTTAGGTGCCATTCCTGAATTTGATTCCAGCAGTATTATGACCATCCTGACCTTGCTGGAAGACCAGTTTGACATCGTGTTCGACGATGACGAACTCAGCGCAGACTTATTCAGTAGCACTGCTACGCTCTACCAATTTTTACTGAAAAAACTAGATTAGGCTTCGTCCAACTGACAATCAACAATAAGACCGACACCCGGGGCCGGTCGTCGCTGTATAAAGGATTAAACAAATGAAAAAAACACTTCTGGTCAGCTGTATTTTGGCGGCATTGGTCACACAGGGTTGTGGCAAAAAAGACGCAGCACAACATCTGCAAGATGCGCAAAACTTTATCAATAAACAAGAATATCCTGCGGCAGTGATTGAACTGAAGTCTGCGTTGCAGCAAGAACCGGAAAATGCCAAAGTCCGGTTGACCTTGGGTCTGATTTATCTTCAGGTCGGTGATGGTCTGTCGGCCAGCAAAGAATTGCAAAGAGCTAAAGAATTTGGCGCTGACCTGAACGAGTTGGCGCTGCCAATGGCGCAGGCATTTTTCCTGGCCGGACAATTCCCTGAACTGGCAAGCCTTGGCAAAGAATCCGGTCTGAGCCCATTAAATCAGGATTACATCCGCTTATATCAGGCATTGTCAGCTATTGAAGCATCAGAAGCTGCCGACGCCAAAGCTGAACTGCAATCCCTGTCGACAAATAATGACGCCGGTATTAAAGCTATGGCCTCAGCTCAGCTGCAGATTATGGACCGTAAACATGATACTGCGCTGGCTGCGTTGAACGACATTCCTGCTGATAATCCTTTGTTCCGTGAAGGCTTATTGTTAAAAGCCAAGCTGCAAAACATCCTGGCGCAGTTTGATGCTTCTACCGCCAGTTTTCAGCAATATTTAAAACTCAATCCGTCAGGCCATCAGGC
>CAMLRA010000217.1 GCA_946482325.1 uncultured Chromatiaceae bacterium
TGATGGTATTGCTGCCATCACCGCCAGTGCCGCAGCAGTCGATAACAGGCAGGCCGGTTGCCGGTAATGGCGTCGCGGCAGCGCGAAAGGCTTTGGCGGCACCGGCAATTTCTAAAGCGGTTTCGCCTTTGAGTTTGAGCGCCGTCAGCACCGACGCCAGCACTATCGGGTCAATATCCCCGCGTGCGACGGCGGCAAAAAAGACTTCACTTTGTGCTTCGCTTAAAGACTCGCGGTTCAGCAATTGGCTGACTGTGGCCAGCTCCAGCTCACGTGGGGTTAAACTTGCAGTCATACGCTTGCCCCTTGTGTCAGAAACGCCAGACTTTGCGCCAGCAGCGGTTTGCCTTGCGTGGTCAGAATTGATTCCGGATGGAACTGATAGCCCAGCGCTTTATGTTCGCTGTGCAGCACGGCCATTGGAATATGCTGATAGTTGGCAATGACTTCAAGGCAAGCCGGCACTTCAGTTGCCATCAAGGAGTGATAACGCGCCACGGCAAAAGGCCGCGGCAAACCGGTAAACAGCGGGTGGTCGGCGAGGTCAATCAACGAGGTTTTGCCATGCACAGTTTCACCGGCACGGCCAACCACACCACCATAATGCTCAACTAAGGCCTGATGACCGAGGCAAATGCCCAGCATCGGAAAACGACCGGCACAAAGACGAATCAATTCAGGCATCGAGCCGGCATCTTTGGGGGCGCCCGGGCCTGGCGATAACAGCAGCACCACTGGTTCGCTTTCCTGACACATCTTGTCGAAGATATAAGCCGCCGGCACCGTGTTGCGATACAGCTTCAGCGTGCAGCCGAGCTGCGCCAGTTCGTCGACCAGGTTGTAAGTAAAAGAGTCTTTGTTATCCAGTAAATACACCAGGCTCATACGGCACCTCCTGTGCTTTGCGTTTGCAAACTGTCGGGCGAATGCGCCGCCAGAATGGCGCTTAACACCGCCTGCGCTTTGCTGCGGGTTTCTTCAGTTTCGGCCTGTGCCACACTGTCAAACACCACGCCAGCGCCGGCTTGCACTGAGGCGACACCGTTTTGCACGTAAGCACTGCGAATGACGATGCAGCTGTCAAAATCGCCGTTACCGGATAAATAACCGACGGCGCCGCCGTAGCTGCCGCGTTTTTTGCCTTCAACCTGACGGATCAGCTCTGCCGCCCGTACTTTGGGCGCGCCGACTAAAGTGCCCATATTCATACAGGCCTGATAAGCATGCAGCGCGTCGAGTTCCGGTTTTAACGTGCCGACCACACGCGAGACTAAATGCATCACATAAGAATAACGGTCGACTTTGAGCAGCTCTTTGACATAACGGCTGCCCGGCACACTGATACGCGCCACGTCGTTGCGGGCCAAATCGACCAGCATCAGGTGTTCAGCTTTTTCTTTTTCGTCTTGCCGCAGTTCCAGCTCAATCCGGCTGTCGAGGTCGCGGTCTAGCTGGCCTTGTGCATTAAAACCACGGCGGCGGGTACCGGCAATCGGGTAAATCTCAACCTGCCGGCTGGCCGCGTCAAATTTCAGCGCCGATTCCGGCGAAGCGCCGAATAACACAAAAGCCGGATCCTGCAGATAAAACATATAGGGGCTGGGGTTTTGCTGCTTTAACCGGGCGTAAGCCGCCAGCGGTGACGGGCAGGGCAGACTAAAACAGCGGCTGGGCACCACCTGAAACACGTCGCCGGCAACAATGTTGTGTTTGAGCTGCTCAACCTGAGCGCTAAAGGCAGCGTCACTGATATCCACTTGCAGCATGTCGGCGCTGACCGCCTGACGCGCTTCCAGAGCCGGATTAAACTGACAATCGCCCTGCAACACGCGGTTGAGTTGCTCCAGGCGTTTGCCGACGCCAAAGCAGCTTTGCATCGCCTGTTCACCACAAAATACGTTGCCAACCAGCCGCGCTTGTTGGCGTTGGTGGTCCAGTACTAACAGCGTTTCCGCCAGATAAAACACAAAATCCGGGCAGGCATTGTTGCCGACGGGGACGTCCGGCAGCAGTTCGGCGCTGGCGACATAGTCATAACCGATCACGCCACCCAAAAACACCGCAAAAGGCTCGTCGCTGTGGCTGCATAAGCTTTGTTGTAAAGTGCGCAGTACTGACAGTGGTGTTGGCGCTAATAATCGGGTGGCTTCATCGCACAGGGGGTCGGGCCGGCTGAACCTGACACTGAGGCTATTGGCGCTGCGTGCTAACTGCGCCAGGCCTTGCAGTTTGTCCTGCAGAAATTGCAGCAGTGGCAGGCCATTGTCAGACACAGCGTCGACCTGAACAGTTAAATCCTGGCATTCAATGCGCAGCGCCGCGTCCAGTAATAACAAAGTTTTTAAATTGTCTTTGCTGTCAATTTCGGCCGATTCAAGCAGCAGACTGTGTGGGCTCAGGCGACTGAGTTGCTGATAACAGCCCAAAGCGTCGCTTTGGTAGGGGATGGCGGTGGCAATAGATGCAACTTCGCCCGGTGTTTGTGTGATATGACTGAAAATCATCCGGAATTTCCTGTGTTCCCGCGTCTAGTGGTGCGGGCGGTCAACTGACCTTAATAAAAACGACAATAATCCAAAGCCGGGCCACAATTGCCCTTTGAAAATTGCCACCATCGCCAGGAAATCAATGCTGTTGTGCTCATTATTTACTCCACGCTTTAAAATTTTGTTTGTCCAGATACGACAAAGGCCCGTTTGGGAAAACGGGCCTTTGGTTTTTTGGCATACACCACCAACACACGCCCGTTAAGGAGTATGCCACCACCAGATGATTGGCTGAGTTGTCAGCTGAATGAGGTTGAGGTGCATGATGTATCCGGTTATCTGTGTGACATTAAGTCTTGCGGCTATAAAACCGCAATTTGCCTGCCGGCGTCAAGTAGAAATCGGCAGGAATTGAAAATAAAGCGTAAAGACGTCTGAAAGTCTATCTTGTCCGGTTGGTAGCAGTCGCACCTTTTGCGCTGGATCAACATGGCAGCTGTGGCAAGGTATACAGTGAGTTGGAGATTATCGAGCATAGCCATGGAGCTGAATCATGTCCGAGCAACGCCAACTTTTACTTGATTTACAACAACAGCTGCAGCAGCGTTTAACTGCAGTGCAACGCGATTTGCGC
The DNA here is from genome assembly GCA_946482325.1 of uncultured Chromatiaceae bacterium. Next base: position 3,121 of record CAMLRA010000217.1, read on the forward strand.
CAGAATCATGCTGCTGACAGTGTCGAACAGGCGCAGCAGCGAGAAAATGACGAAGTATTACAGCAGCTTGAGCAACAGTTGCAGCGCGAACTATTACAACTGCATCTGGCTTTAGATCGCGAGCTGCGCGGTGAGTATGGGCTGTGTGAGCAATGTGGCGAGGCGATTGCACCGGCGCGGCTGAAACTGCTGCCATTTGCGCTACGTTGTCAGCATTGTGCCTGATTGGCCCTGGACGTCGCACATAGCCGCAGCGTCGCTTCTGTGGCAAAATAGACGGCTAAGCGCTACTAATTGAGCGCGCTCTTCACGTCTATTGAGCTTTAAATGAAATTTGATCTGCACAGTCACACCTTTTACTCCGACGGTATGCTCAGTCCTGCCGAATTACTGGCAAGGGCCATTGAACGCAAAGTCGATGTGCTGGCGATCACCGACCACGACACTTTATTGGGCCTCGCGCCTGCTCATGCTGCGATTGCTGAAGAACAGTTAGCACTGCAGCTCATCAACGGCGTGGAGATCTCAACCAGTTGGTATGAATTTGAGATCCATGTCGTCGGTCTTGCCATCGATCCGGCTGATCCACAGTTGCAACAGCGGCTGGCCAGCCAGCAGGAACGCCGGCTGGACCGTGCCCGCGAGATGGCACGCCGGCTGACCAAACATAATGTGCCGGACTGTCTCGAAGCTGTTTTGGCGCTCGCCAACGGCGGCGCTGTGACCCGCACCCATTTTGCCCGCCATCTGATGAATATTGGCAAAGCCAACTCGATGGCCGGGGTGTTTAAACATTATCTGGCACGCGGCAAAGCCGGTTATGTGCCAAACAACTGGGTCGGCCTGCCGGAAGCGGTGCAATGGATCCATGACGCCGGTGGTATTGCGGTGCTGGCGCATCCGCTGCGTTACAACCTTAATGGCAAATGGTTGACGAAGTTGATGCGCGAATTTGCCAGCGCCGGTGGTGATGCGGCCGAAGTGGCCAGCTGTCAGCTGACGCCGGTTCAAAAACGTGATGTCTGGGCATTGTGCCAGCAATTTGGGCTGGTGGCCTCGCAGGGCTCGGATTTCCATCAGCCAACCGACTGGAGCGATTTAGGCCGGGGGCTGTATCTGACCGATGATATCCGCACTGTCTGGCAACAATTTCCGGCACTTTTTCCACAACCAGCACCGCAAGCCGGTTCGTCCGCTGAAAGCTCTGACAAGCCACAACTTTGCAGCTAAGCTGTAGCAACAAGCAGCAAATTCGTTTTAAGCTGCTGATCTTCAGTCATTTTCAATGCTTGCCGCAGGCAATAAGGATAAAAGCATGAGCCAGTTTTTCTACGTGCATCCGGAAACGCCGCAAAGCCGGTTGATGAAGCAGGCCGTGCACATCATCAAACAAGGTGGGGTGGTGATTTATCCGACCGACAGTGGTTATGCGCTGGGGTGCCAGCTTGGTGATAAAACTGCGCTGGAACGTATCCTGCAAATCCGCCACATCAGCGGCGAGCACCATTTCACCATTATGTGCCGCGACCTCAGCGAATTATCTCTGTATGCCAAAGTCGAAAACACCGCGTTTCGGTTAATCAAAAACAACACCCCTGGTGCCTACACTTTTATTTTGCGTGGCACCAAAGAAGTGCCGCGGCGTCTGCTGAATGAAAAGAAAAAAACGGTCGGCTTGCGTATTCCGGACCACAAAATTGCGCTGGCACTCTTAGCTGAGTTAGGCGAGCCGCTGATGTCCAGCTCACTGATTTTGCCAGGCCGTGAATTTGCTGAATCCGATCCGGAAGAAATGCGTGACCAGCTGGAGCGTCAGGTTGATGTCATTTTGCACGGCGGCATCATTGCTGAAAACCACACTACTGTGATTGATTTATCGGAT
>CAMLRA010000218.1 GCA_946482325.1 uncultured Chromatiaceae bacterium
TGCTTCGGTGTAATATTGCTCACTGTCGGCGGTTTGCAGCTCAACCGGCTGGATCTGGCTGACACCGAGCTTAGTTGCCGCTTCCAGTAAAGCCGGGTAGATTTTCAGGTCGCGGATAAGCACTGTGGTACTGCGTTCAATACGAAACTGATCGAGTTTTTCCGCGCGTTGCTCGGGATAGATCACCAGCGGCGCATTGTTGATATCAGTAGCTTTGATTTGGTGCTGCTGCAATATTGCGGCAAAAGCTGCACTTTGCTGATCCACCAATTTTTTCCCGGCCGCGACATCAGCCTGCTGTGCGGAAAACACCAGCGTCAACCGCGCTTGTGTTGGTGTCACTGCGACGGCACCACTGCCGTTGACCAATACATAATCCGTTTCAGCGGCTTGAGCTGCTCCAACAATACAAAAACTCTGCAAAGCGCCAAGTAAGAACAACGTAGGGTATTTCATCAAAATCTCCTTGTTAAACACTGCAACAGTCTAACAGAGCGCGCTATTTACTGACTGTGACCAAATGTCAAAGTCCAAGCCGGTCCAGTTGTTGCTGTGCCAGCGGATGATAGCCAGGCCGCGCTTCGCGGTAGACCTGTGCAGCCCAGCTACGCCACTGCGGATTGGCTTTCAGTTCTGTGTAAAGCGGCACGATAAATTTCTGCCGGCCCACACTTAATAAAAACTGGCGTAGCGGCTGAATAATCTGCTGATGATTTAATGGGATCACCAATTTAGCCCAGGCAGTAAAAATCTCCGCATTACTGCTTTGAGATAGCGAAAATGCCATCTCCAGCTCGCTGAGTTGCTGTGGACTGAGCTGGCGTGGCAGTTGTTCAATAAAATGCAGCCACTCGTGTACTGACCAATAATTGGTGGCCAGCAAACTCAGGCTGGTTTCACCGCGCAGCCAAAGCTGCTGGCTTTCATCAATACGACGAAAAGCATCGGATGCCGGTAACCGAATTTCATCGGTCAGACCAGGCTGATACAGCCACTGCGACAAGGATGCGACGCTGAAACTCTGTTGTTGATTCAATTCCTCGGAAAAAAATCGCACAAATGTCGCAGAATCAATCGATTGAAAAGCGAATTTAGCAAAATAACGCTGCAAAAATGCATCAAATTTGTCCTGACCAAAATGTTGCGCCAACGTAGTCAGCAGCAATTGGCCTTTGACATAAGGCACCTGATGGAAAGCATCATCCGGGTCCCGCCCGGAAAAATCGGGTTGCAGTCGCGTATCTGCCAACGGCAGCTGTTTTAAACGTTCTCGCAACTCCTGGACGTTCAGCAACAATTCCATGTCGGCGCGATTTTGGCCGTAAACCTGCTGCATGATGCGGTTTTCGACATAGTTGGTGAAGCCTTCATTCAGCCAGACATCATTCCAGCTGGCATTGGTGACCAGATTACCACTCCACGAATGCGCCAGTTCATGCGCCACCAGGCTAATCAGGCTCTTATCCCCCGTGATAATAGTTGGCGTGACAAACGACAGCCGGGGATTTTCCATGCCACCAAACGGGAAGCTCGAAGGCAAAACTAATAAGTCATAACGCTTCCAGGGGTATTGACCGAACAACCGATTCGCGGCGTCCATCATCTTTTGGGTGTCCGCAAATTCGACACTGGCTTTGTCCAACCAGATTTTCTCAGCGTAAACACCGGTATCCGGCGACATCGCCTTAAAATGCAGGTCGCCTACCGCCAGTGCAATCAGATACGAAGGCACCGGTTGGGGCATATCAAAGCGATAGTGGCCATCACGTTTGGTATTGGCGCTGTTATCTGCGCTCATCACCGCCAGTAATTCCGGTAATGTCTGGATCTGCGCCTGATAGGTGACCCGATTGGCCGGCGTGTCCTGCAGCGGCAACCAGCTGCGGGCATGAATTGGCTGAGACTGTGAGAACAAAAATGGTTGTTTTTTTTCGCTGGTCTGGTCGGCAGTCAGCCATTGCAGGCCATTTGCCTGTGGTGTGGTTTGGTAATAAACCCGTACCGCCTGTGTATCTGGCTGAAGCTGAATGGTCAGCGGTTGCCCTTTTAGCGGATCTGCGATGCCGAGCAAATAAGCGGTGTTCTGCCAGTGCCGACCATCCTGGCTTGCTGTCACTGCAGCAATTTTCAGATGACGGGTGTCCAGCACCAAGCGTTGGACAGCAGGATCCACGCGCTCAAGCCGGTGCTCGACATAACCGGTCAGCTGTTGTCGGGTAAAGTCCACGGCCAGATCCAGCACCAGATGACGACTACGCACCTGGTTAAAATTGGCGAAACTATGTGGGTCCGGCGCTTGTAATGGCGTCAGGGCGCCTGCTGTACCGCAGAACCAAAACAACAGCATCAACCCAATTTTTTTGACCATGACCGCGCAAACTCTTGTTATCTATTGCACAGCATGTTAACTGCTCAGAGCTTTAAATCAAAGAGTTAGCCTAAATCGCATCAATACATCCGCACGCAGTTCCGACCTTGGGCCTTGGCCTGATACAAGGCATGGTCAGCCGCAGCCGTCAGCTCATCCATACGCTGCAATTGCAAAGAAAATTCAGCGATACCAATACAGGTCGTGATTTGACTGCCATTGAGCACAGGGCACTGCCATTCGGCAATTTTAGTGCGGATGCGCTCCGCCAGCGCCACGGCAGAATGAGCATTGGTATCGGGTAATAGTGCGATAAATTCTTCACCGCCAATTCGACCAAAATCATCGGGTTTACGTAATTCAGACTGCACTTTGCTGGCAAAACCCTGCAATACCTTGTCACCGGCAGCATGCCCATACTGATCATTCACATGCTTAAAATGGTCGAGGTCAAACAATAAAATACTAAAATCCTGTTGATAACGACGGGCCTTTTTCAGGTGCAATTCGGCGATCTCCAGGATACGACGGCGATTAAAACACTGGGTGAGCGGGTCATGGTCTGCCAGGTTCTGTAACTGGCGCTGCAGTTCTTTTAATTTACTGATATCCGCCGCGACCAGACCTGTGGCAAACAGCTCGCCTTGTTGGTTCGTGATCGGGAATTTCAACGACAAAAACTCTTTTTCGACGCCATCTACCTCAACCCGTTCTTCGACGCTGATAGCAACGGCAGACTGCTGCGCCAGAATATCCGCGCGGCGAAATTGCAATGCAGTTTCTGCCGGAAACAATTCAGCATCGGTTTTACCGATAAAATCGGTGGTCGGCCGACTGAATAAACGGCCGTATTGTTGATTGACGTACAGGTAGTGGCCGTCGAGATCTTTGGCGCCAATCACGGCGCCCGAATGGTCCGCAATGGCCTGTAAGATCGCAATTTGCTGTTGAAAAAACGAAGAGTCCACACCAACCCCCTGCCGCTGCTTCTTATGTCAAACAATAGCAAATCCACGCTCAACTGCTTGCTGTTTTAACTTTTTCTGATATTCGGATTTGCCGGGTAGACCACAGGAGGTTGCACCAGCTGGTGACTAAACTTACGGGTGTCTTTATGCGGCAGCTTCATAAAGCCGCCGACACCTTCGCCCCTGATTAACGGGATTTTCCGTACGATATTAGCCAACAAAATAGCGAATCGCGGTTCAGCATCGGCATCGAGCAAATGAAAGTAGCTGTGGATTTTCATATAAAAACGAGTGACTTCAAAAATAATACAGCCGGTGTGACGAATGAGGTTTAGCTGAGCCAGGTCGTCCATAATGGCGTCCGGCAGCGTCAGCTGCTCATCGGGGTCTTTACCATCTTCGAAGTAAGAATGTTGTTTACTGCTGAGTTCCGCGTTGCTGACCGCTTTAACTTCATAAGGGATAGTGATGCCCGATGGCATGGTAAAGGCATCGTCGGCGTGGTCGCGGGATAAGTGAATGGTTTGGCGGGCATCAAACAAACAGGCTTTAAAAGTCCCAACTTTGGCAATGGCACGCGCCAATGTCACCACATTGTTTAATGCCAGGGTGAACGCAGCTGTCAGCTGCTGCTGATATAAATGAAAATGGCAGTCGATATATACACCTTGCGCCTGCCAGTGAATGGCTAAACCGCCTACCACCGGATAACGGCCAAGCCGGCTTACCGCGGCGACAAAGGCTTTTTCGGTCTCCCCCATACCTTCGAGGTAGTTTTTGTAATATCGCTCCAACTGCACATCGTCGATGTACTGAATACCATCTTCGTCGCTGTGCTCACGCAAAAACGACTTGCGCGATGAATAGACTACAGTGTCCAGTTCACGGCTTTGTTGATTAATACCAAATGGCAGCAAGGGAGTATCGTCTAGCACTGTGACAGGCGGTAACACCAGGTGGACCAGTCTTGGCATAGCTTTCAGGAAATAATCACCGGCATTTGCCCGCAAATCCGGATCGTCCGCCAACATACTGTCCAGAATAGTGGCGAATTCATTGGGCAGGCCCAGGCTTCGCGCCGGGATTGCTTTACGGCCAAATCGACAGCTTTGCCCGGACGCCAGCGCATACAAAGTACCGGCCACACCCTGTTCGTCAAAACGTGGGCTCGACAAGGCACCGGCACGTTGCTCAGCGCCGATAAAATAGACGTCACCAAGCCGCGCATTGGAGTGCTGCAAATCGGCAGACATCAGGCTCATCACGTTATTACTCAGGTAATGTCCATACTCATCGGTCTGTGCAAACACAGAACTGCCCCAGTCGACCAGGCTGATTTGCCCGCTGTCTTCGTCATACACCAGATTGGAGGGTTTGATGTCGCCATGGACTATCGGACAGGCCTCGCCGTCTTTGTGATGACTGCGCAGAAACTTCAGCAAACTGGCCAGCTGCGCGGCGATATCAATAATCAGCCGCACCGGCAACCGGCCGTGACGCAGACTGTATTGCTCGAGGTCAATGCCACGCGCCCGCCCCATCATCAGAATGCCTTGTTTTTTTACCAGCTGATAGGTGATGTATCGCGGTACATTCGGATGCTGAATTTGCGACAGCATATAAGCCTCGTCGGCCAGCCGTTCCTGAATATGCTG
>CAMLRA010000219.1 GCA_946482325.1 uncultured Chromatiaceae bacterium
TGAAATTAAAAGGTCTGCTGTCTGGTCAGGGCACGGAGACAGTGTACCGCGCGGACGACAAGTTCGAGCAGGTGATGCTGGATACCAAAGAAGTGACTTACTCTTACTTCGCTGACCCAATGTACGTGTTCATGGATGCTGAGTACAACCAGTACGAAATCGAAGCAGACAATATGACTGACGCACTGAAGTACTTAGTACCAGAAATGCCATGTTCAGTTGTATTCTACGGCGAGCGCGCTATCTCTGTTGACCTGCCAACGATCGTTGTGCGTGAAGTGACTTACACTGAGCCAGCGGCCCGTGGTGATACTTCAGGCAAAGTGATGAAAATCGCCAAAATCGAAACTGGTTTTGAACTGTCTGTACCAGCTTTCGTGGAGATCGGTGACAAAATCGAAATCGATACCCGTACTGACGAGTACCGCAGCCGCGCCAAGTAATTGGGGTTCTGCTAAAAAAAACCGCCTGTTGGCGGTTTTTTTTGCCTGCGACTTGGCAGTGCTTATCAGGGGCAAGCTGTGTTTACATCTGCCTGTTGAAGCCCTGGTGTCAGGGGGGATGTGGATTCAGTAAATCCTTCACCGTCAGGTCGTTACTACGCTGTCTGATGATGCTGAGTAACAACAATGCGCAGCCATAAGCATCTTCCAGTGCGTTGTGAGCCTGGATTTGTGGTAGTCCATGGCGGATCAGACAATGATTCAGAGTTAATGCGTTGGTTTTCACTATTGTGCCCTGACGTTGCAACCGCTGCTGCTCTAAAGCCAGTGTATCGACCAGTTTGAGCTGCGGGCTTTGCGGAAAATGCCGTAAAAAAGCCTGCTGTAAAAAGCGACTTTCAATGGCACTGTGATGACATACTAAGACGTGGCCTGCTGCCGCCTGCAGCAATTCGCGCAGCAGCTCCGCTTCAGCGATGCCTGCAGCCAAATCTGCCTGGTGCAAGCCGTGGATCACCGCACTTTGCCCCAATGTGACCGCTTCTGAGGGACGCACGGTACAATAAAAACTATTGCTCAAATGCAGCTGAAGCTTATCAATACAGACCCAGCCTGCGCTGACGATATGGTGTTGCCTGGCATCAAGGCCCGAAGTTTCTAAATCCAATACCAAAAAATTTGCCTGTCGTGCCAGCAATGGACCTGATACTGGCTGCAACGCCGCAAATGCTTGTTGTGGTGCTGTGCCTAACAGCCTCCGAAACCAGTGTTGCCAGCTCATCGTCACAGCTCCCGGCAATAACGCTGTGCGACAATTTGCTGGTGCTGACTAATGACCGCAAAAGCGTCTTTCAGTTGATGGCGCTGCAAGACATTCAGTGTCGACGGGTCCTGCAAATTGCTGAAACTGCCGCCTTGCGTGAGGGCGGTATGCTGCAATTGCCAGCGCAGTTGATGCAGCAGTGCAAAAGCGGCAGTTAAATCGCGCGCCTGACTATCGGTCAGCACTTGTTGTTTGGCCAGCGCCGTGAGCCTCGCCGGAGTGCCAACTGCGGCAATACCATGTGCCAGTGCATGCACCCGCACCACATCATGAATAAGCGCAATACCGCGTTTTTTTAGGTCCAGACCGCGCCGTTTGGCACCGTCCTGCTCCAGAATAAAGTGTTTAAAAAAACCCAGTGGCGGTTGATGCGACAGGGCATTTTTCGCCAATTGCCAGATAAACAGTTGCTGATGGCTGGCGCTCAGAATATCTGACTGCAGTGCGTTAAACAGTGCCTGACTGCCGGCGACGACGCGGGCATCAAAATAAATAGTGCTGTCGAGCAATGCCTGTGGCGTCGGGGTTTGGATCATGCCGGCAAAACGTGCCGACCAACCCGCGAGACTTAAGCGAAGTCTTTCGTTGGTCGCCATCACATTACCCGGGCATAAAATCTGACCTGAACTGGCCAACCCATCACAGACAAACCGGGCGAGGGCGCTGAAATAACGCCCGATATCGCCAACAGGTTCTTTTTCCAGCAACAGCGCATTGTCCTGATCGGCGCTTAATAACATATCCTGACGCGCCTGCGAGCCAAAACACAGCCAGCTGAAGGCGCAGGGCGCTGGCCCTAAATGCTGCTGTGCCAGCTTCAACCAACTTTGCGCCAGCGCATCATACAAGGTGCTTAAAATCTGACTGATTTCTGTGGACGGCAGCTGCTGCTGACCGAGCTGGCGCGTGAGGTCAAGGATTGCGTTTGAGCAGGCACTTAAGCCGGCACTGTCGCGCTGGCGATGGATGTGACTGATCAAAAACAACGGATGTTCCCGGGTGCTGCGCACCAGGTCGCTGGTTGTCAGCACGCCGCTGACCACACCAGAGCGTTCGACTGGTAAGTGGTGAATATTATGCTGGCTCATCAGCTGTAGCGCTTCAAAGGCAAAAGCGTCGGCGTCGATCCGATACGGGTTTCGCGTCATCACCTCAGCCACCGGGGTTGACGCCGATTTGCCCTGTGCCAGTACTTTACTGCGCAGGTCGCGGTCGGTCAGGATGCCGCTAAGCTCGTGCTCATCCATCACCAGCAAGGACGAGATATGCTGCTGTGTCATCAGTTGGGCAGCCTGTTGAATGGTGGCCTGGCTTTGAATCCTGATCACTTGCGGCGCACATAAATCGCCGACCCGCCGGTTGTCTGTGGCACTTTGTTGATGCAAGTGCAGTGACCGGCCGAGCAGGCGTTGGAAATACAAGGCAAAGTTGTTGAATTGCTGCTGATACTGCACAAACACCGGCTGTGGGATCAGGTACACCAGGCCGTCTTCCTGACAATGCAGTTGTTCGTGTTGGTCCTGCTGTGCCAATAACTGACGATAACCCCAGCAATCCCCGCTTTGCAGTGGATAAAGCTGTTGCTGTTGTTGCATCAGAAATAAACCGGTCCGCACCAGCAGCAACTGATTGGCAAATGGTAGTTGCTCGGACTGGACCGCGTAATACACGGTGATCTGCTGGCTTAAGGCGGCCAGATCAGCCGCCGGTAAATCGGCAAAAGGGGGAACCTGCGTTAAAAACTGCACAACATCCTGAATTTGCATCACAAGCTCCTGCATAAAAAAGGTCAGCGCCGGGACGCTGACCTGTATTTCGGTATATTACCGCTGTCGTCAGCTTAGTGGGACGAGGCCGCACCAGCTCCTTTCGGGAAACGGATCGATTCGACGATGTCCTGTACTTCAGCCGGTACTTCTTTGGTCACTTTGCTCACTGCAAAGGCCACGATAAAGTTCACCAGCATGCCGACGGTACCAATGCCTTCCGGTGAAATTCCCAGGAACCAGTTCGCTGGTACGTTGGCGGCCATCGGCGTAATGAAAATGCCCTTGAAGTAAACAATGTAGCCGATAGTAAATACCATCCCGGCTAACATGCCTGCCACTGCGCCTTCTTTGTTCATTTTCTTGTAGAAAATGCCGAGAATAATCGCCGGGAAGAAGCTTGCAGCGGCTAAGCCAAAGGCAAAGGCGACCACTTCTGCCACAAAGCCCGGCGGGTTAATCCCAAGGTAACCTGCCACCAGGATGGCAACGGCTGCGGCACCGCGGGCATAACGCAACTCCATTTTATCGGAAATGTTCGGCATCAGATTTCGCTTCAGTAAGTCATGCGAAATCGACGTCGAGATCACCAGCAACAAACCCGCTGCGGTGGACAATGCTGCCGCAATCGCGCCTGCCGCCACCAGTGCAATGACCCAGTTTGGTAATTTCGCAATTTCCGGGTTCGCCAATACCATGATGTCGCGGTCAATGGTCATTTCATTGCGCTCATCGCCTGAATAAAACATCCGTCCATCACCGTTTTTGTCTTCATGTTTAATCAGACCGGTTTTCGCCCAGTTGGACATCCACTGTGGTGTTTCGCTGACCAGTGTGCCCTGATGATCCGGACCGTTAATGGTATCAATCAGGTTATAGCGGGCAAAGGCGCCGATAGATGGGGCTGTGGTGTACAGGATCATGATGAAAATCAGCGCCCAGCCAGCAGAGATGCGCGCATCTTTGACCCGTGGCACAGTGAAGAAACGCACAATCACGTGCGGTAAACCGGCAGTACCTACCATCAGTGCGGCGGTGATAGCAAACACGTCCATCATCGATTTGGTGCCATCGGTATAGAGCGCAAAACCGAGTTCTTTAGACAGACCATCGAGTTTGTCCAGCAGGTACACATCAGTACCTTCAATCGTGCTGCCAAAGCCAAATTGTGGAATTGGATTGCCGGTGATCATCAGGGAGATAAATACGGCTGGCACCAGATAAGCAAAAATCAGCACACAATACTGCGCCACCTGGGTATAAGTGATGCCTTTCATGCCGCCTAATACCGCATAGAAAAACACTACGGCCATGCCAACGACAACGCCGGTTTCAATATCCACTTCGAGGAAGCGGCTGAACACGACACCGACGCCACGCATCTGACCGGCAACATAGACAAAAGACACCAGAATGGCACAGACCACGGCCACAGTCCGGGCAGTTTGGGAGTAGTAACGGTCACCGATAAAATCCGGCACAGTAAACTTGCCGAATTTACGCAAGTAGGGTGCCAGACACAGTGCCAGTAACACATAACCGCCGGTCCAGCCCATCAGATAGACAGAGCCGTCGTAGCCCATAAACGAAATCAGGCCGGCCATCGAAATAAAGGATGCGGCAGACATCCAGTCAGCTGCTGTTGCCATACCGTTGGCCAATGGCGAAACGCCGCCGCCGGCGACATAAAATTCCTGGGTAGAACCGGCACGGGCCCAGACTGCAATACCGATGTACAGCAGAAAGGTCGCGCCGACGATAATATAAGTGAGAGTCTGTAAATCCATGGCGCGCCCCTTATTCTTCGTGGACGTTGTATTTCTGGTCTAACTGATTCATTTTCATCACGTAGACGAAGATCAGCAGCATCGGCAGATGCAGGAAGGCCAGGCCGGCGCCAG
>CAMLRA010000220.1 GCA_946482325.1 uncultured Chromatiaceae bacterium
CCAACAGCGCACTGATGTTCAAACGCCAGGCATCCAGCTGCGCCGATTCAGCATCACGCTGCTGCTGGCGACGGGCAAAAAACGCATCACAGGCGCTGCGGAATTCCGTCCACAGTTGCTGATCCATTTTACTGCCGGCGAAACCAATTTGCTTCCATTGCTGTTGTAACTGTTTCACCTGCTCAACCTGAGGGCCAAGGCCCTCGGCAGCGAGCGCTGTCGCCTGGGCGATCAACTGTTGTTTTGCTGTGGCAGCCTGCTGATAGGCCTGCTGTTGCAACTGTTTCAGCGGCGCCAACGCTTCTTTATAAGCCTGTTGTAAAGCGCCGAACTGTTCGCGACCTACAGCGCCTGCCTGCTGCCAGGCTTGTTGTTGCTGTTGCAACAAGGTATCTAAAGCCCGGCCCTGTGGCGGATTAGCCTGCACCTCTAATAAGGTATCGATGATCTGCTGACGACTGAGAGCCGCCTGCGCCCGCTGTTGGTCCTGCTGCGCATAGAACTCACGACAAGGTGCAAATGCCTGCTCAGACAATTGATTAAACTGCTGATTGAGCGCTTCATCCAGTTCAGCATCGGCACGTCCTAAGGTGTTCCACTGCGCACGTGCCTGTTTAATCTGATTGGCTCTGGCACTGATAGAAATCGTCTCATCCGCAATTAGCGCCTGCAGTTCCGCAATCAAAGCCTGTTTGCGCGGCGTGGCAATATAAGCTTGTAAATCCGTTAGTTCGGCAATAAGTTCCGCACATAGCTGCACATCTTTTTCAAGTTGCGCCTGTTGTGCCGGGCTCAACAGAGCCAGGTCTTGCTGAATACCTTTCCATAATCCAAACAAAACTTTAAAACGGCCTTCGCCGTGCAGACGCTTAAACTCCGCAACTTTACTGCGCAGCTGACGCAGCTGTTTTTGCTGCTGCGCTAACAACGGTTCACAGTGCTCCTGCCATTGTTTAGCAAGCGCGGTATAACTATCAGAGAATTGCACCGGCAGTAAAGAGCCAGCGCTGCGACTGATCTGCTGCCAGTTTTTTTGCCAGGTCTTAAAACCGAGATATGCCTCTTCGGCTTCTGCAGCGTCCGGCAATGGTTGCGCAGACAACTCTGCCAGTAAGCGCGCCGCTTGTGCCAATGCCTCCGCCAGCAGCGGGATCTGGTCAAGCTGTTGCTGCAGCTGCGCCGCGGTTTGTGCGAGTTGACGCTGCGTTGATGCATCAAGTGGTTCGCTGCGGATCTGTGCGTGCAAGGTATCCAATGCCTGCTGCAGGTCGCTCGCGGCATCAAGCTCGCCGGACGCCAGCAACTGACCTAAATCACGCTGCAGCACCTGTAATTGCAGATTAAATTGTTGCAGCAACTTTTGCTGCCGTTGTTGTTGCTGCTGTTTGGCCTGCTCGGCGGCTAAAGCTGCCAGCCTCGGGGCGAACATCGCCTCAGTGAGCTGCACAATTCTTTGATACTTGCTGATGCTTTCGCTGGCTTCGTCGGCCGGCAATACACAAAGCTCAGGTTCCAGCTGTTGCCATTGCTGCTGCAGTTCCAGCCATTGTTGCTGTGCCTGCTGGATGTCAGTTTTCTCCCGCACTGCATTGAGACGGGCCAGCAGTAACACCAACTGTTTACGCAAGCGTTCTGGTCTTTGCTTTTGCTCGGACCGGTTGGCGAGTTCAGCCTGTATCGACACCTGTAATTGCGGTTCGCAGTGCCGGCCGGCTTTTTCCAGCGCTTTATCATCAGTCACCAAACCAATGAATTGCAGTTTTTGTTCGACCGATAACACTGGATCGGTCAGCGCTGCTAAATATAAATCCTGACGCTGCAGACGTTGCAGCACCATAACTTTTAACGCAGCATCGGTTTCATGCAACGCAAGCTTTTCCAACACACTACTGCGGTGGCATTCTGCGATAAACTGTTGTTTTAATTGCGCTGAGACCCGGTTATCCAACAACATTTGCACCAGTTGCTGCTCGGCAAACTGGCGCAAGCGTTCGGCCGGCTCATGTTTACTGGCCTGCCACCATAAGGAAAATTCGTTCAGGCGCTCCAGTGCGGCACGGCGCACCGCTTCAGTGCCATCGTTAAATGCCAGCTCGTGCAGGATCTCTTTTTGCTGCGGAGTTTGTTGGTCCAACTGCGCAATCGCAGCTTGCCGGACCGAAGGATTTTCGTGTTGCCATTTTGGCTTAAACCAGCGCTTAAAGATCATCGTGTGCAAACCTTGCGATTGACTGCTCAGCACTGAATTGTGCTTTCATTTCCGTTTTTGATTTGATCACCATCTGGCCATCGGCACCGATAGTAAATGGCTCTGCTGATTTCAGCACACGAGCCTGATAGGCCATTACCAGCTGCATGCTTTGTTCCTGCTGTTGCGGCGTCAACGGCGTGCCGTCAGCCCAGCGGCCGGTGCCGACGGCGTCCAACAGCTTTTGATAGGTGTCAGCCGACATCACGCTGACCATCGCAATAAAATCCACGTTATTTCCTCTTGTACATCACCATGCGGACTTTCGAAATGACATAACCGGCCGCACCAAGCCCCATCACGCCGTAAGTCAGCCAGGACTGCCAAGTGCCATCTTCCGGCGCACGGAAATACAACCAGACGAAGCTGCCGAGGAACAGCAGAATCGAAATCATCGCATGATTGTTGATACTTTGTCCGAGCGCCAGATGTTTATCGCGGGCGATCCGCTCGATCTGCTGAGGAGAGATTTCTGCCAGAGCTTTGCCACAATGCTGACAACTGGCTGCTTTACTGGAGACTTTTTTGCCACAAAACGGGCACGCCACTATCGCCATAATTACCTACCTGAAAAACCCACGGCACTATAAAACAAAAGGCCGGCTTTGCAAACCGGCCCGCTCTGATTATACCCGTGTCAAATCACAACAGATCAACCACGGCGCGCACTGCAATCAGGGTGTCGTTGCCCAGCTTTTTCGACCGTACATCCGACCAGCCAAACTGTGCATCTGGCAGATTCGCATTGTCTTTAAACGGCATCTCAAAGGTATAAGCCAGACATTTAAACTGTTCAGCCACCCAGGTCGAAGCAATCGTCAGATTGGCCTGCCCCGGCGCGTCCAGTTCATAACCAAATTCGGTTTGAAACTCTGGGGTCACGGCCAACAGTGTTTGTTTAAACAGCGTTTCTAACTGCGCCATCTTGGCATTGTAAGACGGCACACCTTCAGCACCGGCGACAAAGTTGTACGGCAGATTTTCGTCGCCGTGAATGTCGAGGAACATATCGACGCCGGTCTCCAGCATTTTTTGCCGGACCAAATAGACCTCCGGGCTTTTCTCCATAGATGGCGTCTGCCATTCACGGTTCAGGTTAACGCCGGCGGCGTTGGTCCGTAAGTGGCCCCGTACGCTGCCGTCCGGGTTCATATTCGGTACTACATAAAACACTGCTTTATTCAGTAGTTCACGGGCCACGCCGTCATCCTGATCTAACAGGCGATCGAGCAGACCTTCGACGAACCACTCTGCCATGGTCTCACCCGGGTGTTGGCGGGCGGTGATCCAAATTTTTTTCTTGCCATCCGCCGGCTCGCCGATCACCAGCAAACTCATATCACGGTTATCCAGCGTATTCCCCAGGTCCACAAGCTGTGCCAGGCCTGTGGCCTGCGCCTGGCTGAGCAAATCCATATGGCGCTCATAGCTGTAAGGTGCGAAATAAGCGAAATAACAGGATTCGGCCTCTGGATAATGGGTGATCACCAGATGTTCGCCATCATAAGCTGTATCTACCCGGAACCAGGTTTCGCGGTCATACGAAGCCACGGCTTTGTAATCCGCCCAGCCTTTTGGATAAGCGGAGGTGCTGACGTTGGTCAGGCGAATGGTATGAGGTTCAAAGCTATCGCTGTGCAGGCGGAAATGAAACCACTGATAAAAATCAGATTGATGGTCTTTGCGGATCGCCAGACGAATGTCGTCAATGCGTTCTGCTGAGATCACGTCGATATTGCCACTGTCAAAGTTACAGGTAATTTTCATTATTTGAGTTCCGCGCAGGGTAAAAAGGACCGGCGCAGCCTATCACAACAGCGCCATGCCTGTCTTGTTATCAACAGCAGCCAGCGCGTTTATCCATGGCTGCAGACAGACAAAAGCCGCCCACAGGCGGCTTTTTTATCTCACTGAATGCTGAGTTACTTCGCAACAGGCAATGTTGGATACAACACACCGGCCATTTCGTTCATTACGCGAATAACCTGAGTACTGTAGCCAAATTCGTTATCATACCAAACGTACAACACACAGCGGTCGCCATCAACGATAGTGGCCTGTGAATCAACAACGCCGGCATAACGGGAACCGACTAAGTCGCTGGAGACGATTTCGGTCGAGTTGGTGAAATCAATCTGGTCCTGCAAATCAGAGAATAACGACACTTTTTGCAAATATGCATTTAATGCATCGCGGTCAGTTGCTTTGTTCAGGTTCAGTGACAAAATCGCCATCGACACGTTTGGCGTTGGCACACGAATAGCGTTGCCAGTCAGCTTGCCTTTTAATTCCGGCAGAGCCTTGGCCACCGCAGATGCTGCGCCAGTTGAGGTAATGACCATGTTCAGCGGAGCGGCACGACCACGACGCTCGGCTTTGTGATAGTTATCAATCAGGTTCTGGTCGTTGGTGTACGAATGCACTGTTTCTACATGACCATTACGAATGCCGTATTCATCATTAAGTGCCTTTAATACCGGCGTGATGGCATTGGTGGTGCAGCTTGCTGCCGACACAATGCGGTCATCTGCCGTGATCATCTTATGATTCACGCCATACACCACGTTTTTCACTTCACCCTTGGCTGGTGCCGTCAGCAGCACTTTGGCAGCGCCTTTGGCTTTAAAGTGAATCGATAATTCTT
>CAMLRA010000221.1 GCA_946482325.1 uncultured Chromatiaceae bacterium
GAAATAACGAGCCATGAAATTTCTCCTAACTTAATATTTCAATCTGTTGGGCATGGAGCACAAGCTTTGCCTGACCGCTCCGGGTCTGATGCCTGTTTAAGAACCCTTGCACACTGACCACACTACCCTGCATCAAATTGTGACTTTGTCTGCTCAACTCACCGGTTACCACCACATGAATGCGCAGGTAACTGGCTCTGTTGTAACCGGCTTCCAGTTGCATCGACCTATGCTCAAGCACGAAGTAAAGATGCGGAATACCGGCGGGACTCTCGCTCCGGTCAGGCTGACGGCATACGACGCCAGTGAGGACCAGACAGTTGTCCATCAGATTACTCGTCGTTTGCTACCTGCTCTTCAGCATCACGTGGAGCACGGTCACGACGTTCTTCACGAACTTTAGCCATTGGTGATGGCTCAGTGACAGCGCCGTTGGTGCGCATGATCAGATTACGCAGCACAGCATCGTTGTAGCGGAAGTTAGTTTCCAGTTCATCGATCACTGCTTGTGGCGCTTCTACGTTCATCAGAACATAGTGGGCTTTGTGCAGTTTTTCGATTGGGTAAGCCAGTTGACGGCGGCCCCAGTCTTCCAGACGGTGGATTGAACCGCCAGCTTCTTTGATAGCACCAGTGTAACGTTCGATCATACCTGGAACTTGTTCACTCTGATCAGGGTGAACCATAAACACGATTTCGTAATGACGCATGGTAGCTCCTTACGGTTAATTAGCCTCGGGTGAGCTCGACCAGACTCGCATAGAGGCAAGGAACATGGATGTGGGTCGAAGGTCGCGTATTTTACGGATCGATCGGCCGAAATACAAGCAGTTAATCCGCTTTGGCATAAATCAGCCGGCCAATCATCAGTTTTAGCTGCTGGTGCGCTGACGCACCGCTTCGTATAAACAAATCCCTGTGGCAACTGAGACGTTTAAGCTTGATACGGCACCAAACATTGGGATTTTCACGAGTCCGTCACAGAGCTCTTTGGTCAGACGACGCAAACCGTCGCCTTCTGCCCCCATCGCAAGCGCCAGCGGGCCTTTGAGACTGGCCTGATAAATCGTCGTTTCGGTTTCACCGGCAGCGCCAAGCACCCAGACGCCGGCATCTTTTAATTCTCGAATCGTACGGGCCAGATTCGTCACAGCAATAAAAGGCACTGCTTCAGCAGCACCACAGGCAACTTTCCTCACAACAGCGGTCAGCTTGGCAGCCCGATCTTTCGGCGCGATGACCGCATGGACGCCCGCTGCGTCTGCACTGCGCAAAATGGCCCCTAGGTTATGCGGGTCAGTGATCCCATCAAGAATCAACAAGAACGGCTGCGACTGCGTGTCTAGGATCCGTTTTAAGTCATGCTCATCACCGGCATCAGACAACCTTGCTTTGGCAACCACACCTTGGTGCTGCGCGCCTTCGACTTTTTCATCGAGCGTTTTGCGCTGGCAAAACTGCACTGAGATCCCCAGTTTACGCGCCTGCTGGATCAGCGGCGTCATGCGTTGGTCTTCCCGGTCTTTTAAAACAAATAACTCGAGGACGTCTTGCGGATTACGTTCCAGAAAAGCGCTGACCGAGTGCAGGCCAAAAATAAAATCTGTGCTCATATGAGATCTCAAAGTGCAACAGGCGCTCAAGCGCCTGTTGTGGTCGTTGACCAATAGTGGTCAGTGGGATGGACGGCAGTGTAGCAAAAATCACGCTCCATTTCAGCTTGCCGTCCTTTACCGCAGCTTATTTGCTTCGACGCGGGGCTTTCTTCGCACCACCGGATTTCGCACCAGGTTTAGCCCCTGACTTGCTCCCGCCTCGCCCAGCTTTGGTTTTACCCGGTCTTTGCGTTGGGTCTGCGACTGCGCGGCCTTTTTTACCTGAATGGCCTTTTTGCGCTTTGCCATTGTTAGTCACAAGTGCTTTTTTTGGCGCACCTTTGCCACTTTGTAATGTGGTCACTACGCCCAAATCAATTTTGCGGGCTTCCAAATTGACCGCCAGCACTTTGACCTCCAGCAAATCACCCATCCGATAGCTTTGTTTACTGTGCTCACCAAGCAAGATTTGCCGTTCAGTATCAAAGTGATAGTAATCATTTGGCAATGACGTGACATGCACCAGACCTTCGATATATAAGTCGACCAGCCGGACAAATAAACCAAAGCTGGTGACGGTCGCCACCACGCCCTGGAAGGTGGAGCCTAAGTGGTCCTGCATATACTCGCATTTCAGCCAGTCGGAGACTTCGCGGGTGGCATCATCAGCCCGGCGTTCAGTCATCGAACATTGTTCACCCAGCGGCACCATTTGTTCATGGCTGTAACCACGAGCGCCAGTCACTGCCTCACTTTGTTTGTGCAGGACGGCCTTGATAGCGCGGTGCAACAACAGATCCGGATAACGGCGAATCGGCGAGGTAAAATGCGCGTAAGCCTCCAGCGCCAGACCAAAATGGCCCTGATTATCCGGCTGATACACCGCCTGTTTCAGAGAGCGTAACAGCGTTGTTTCAATCAGCTCTTTGTCAGGCCGGTCGCCAATCTTCGCCAGTAACTGCGTCAACTCCAGCGGTGTCGGTTCAACCGGCAAATCCGCCGTGATGCCAAGCTCCAGCAGGAAACGCTTAAAGTTGGCAAAACGGTCGCCATCCGGCTGTTCGTGCACCCGATACAGGGCTGCCGCTTCATTTTTTTCTACCAGTTTCGCTGCAGCGACGTTGGCCAGAATCATACATTCTTCGATGATCTTGTGCGCTTCGTTGCGGTGGATTGGCACTATCTGCTCAATCTTCCGGTGGCTGTTAAAAATAAACCGGGTCTCTACCGTTTCAAACTCAATAGCGCCGCGTTCTGCCCGAACTTTCGCCATTTGTTTATACAACGAATACAAATTATCGATATTGGTCAGATTTTCTGCATATTGCTGGCGCAGCTCCGGCTCCCCCTGCAGTATTGCGTGCACTTTGTTATAAGTCAGGCGGGCTTTGGAATGCATCACGGCTTCATAAAAGCGATAGCTGCCGAGTTTGCCTTGTGCGCTGATATGCATATCGGCGACAAAACACAGCCGATCTACATGTGGATTGAGTGAGCATAAGCCATTTGACAAAGCTTCCGGTAACATCGGCACCACGTGGTCCGGGAAATACACCGAGTTGCCGCGGTCCAATGCCTCGCGGTCCAGCGCAGTATCCGGCAGGACATAAGCAGTCACGTCGGCGATAGCAACCAGCAAGTGCCAGCCTCCGTCGTCTTTGCGCTCACAATACACGGCGTCGTCAAAGTCGCGGGCATCTTCACCATCGATTGTGATGAGACCAATATCGGTTAAATCGACCCGGCCGGCTTTCGCTGATGCCGGCACTTCGCTGCCGAACTGGCTGACTTGTTGCTCTACCGCCGGTGAAAACGTATGTGGAATGTTGTGGTTACGGATAGCCACTTCGATTTCCATGCCAGGCGCCATATGTTCACCCAGCACTTCCACCACTTTACCCACGGCATTAACACGCTTCGATGGCCGCGCCGTGACTTCTGCCAGCACTATCTGACCATGGCGGGCACCGTTCTCTTCACCGACCGGAATGACAATATCCTGTGCAATCCGCGGGTCTTCCGGCACCACCACGGCAAGGGCGAAGTCTTTAAAATAGCGGCCGACGATCGGCTCTTTACGCGGTTCAAGTACCCGGACAATCCGGGCTTCGACTTTGTCTTTGCCTTTTATTTCGCCGGCACTGGCCAGCACCACATCGCCTGGTAACAAGCGCTGCATTTCAAAATTGGGGATATACCAGTCTGGCCCGCCTTGTTCCAGCTTCAAAAAGCCGAAACCTTCCCGATGACCAAGCACTGTGCCTTTTACCAGATCCAGATCGTCGACCAGGCCATAGCGTTTGGTTTTGGTGAATAACAACTGACCGTCACGCTCCATGGCACGCAGACGTTTTTTCAGCGCAAATAACGCGTCTTCGTCGCTCAGGTGAAGTTCTGCCGCTAGTTCGTCGAAATAGGCAGGTTGTTGCCGTTGTTTGATGTGTTCGAGGATAAATTCCCGGCTGGGGATGGGGTTTTCGTATTTTTCTTGCTCACGCGCAAGATGCGGATCTTTGATCGTCATGGAGACTCTTACTTTGAATAACTGCGCTCAGTTTAACAGTCTGACCGCGAATTTTCACGGTTACTGTGGAAAACTTCAGCAAACTGTCATCAAAGCGGCTTTTTCGCCCGGGTCAGCACAGCTTCGGGCATCCGGCCCGCCAGTCCTTTTAACGCTTTTTCGATGCGGGCGTGCAAGTCCTTGTCGGCCGTGACGGTATGATGCAGCCAGCGGTACACAGTCTCATAATCGGCTGGGCTGCCGTGATTGGCCAGAAACAATTCCGCCAGCCGAACTTGAGCATTGATATTGCCCATAGCGCCGGCTTCATATAAATAATGCTGCGCTTTGGTCAGATCCTTTTGCACCAGCTTGCCTTGCTGATAATAACGGCCAACCTGCTCCAGCCCTTCCGGCAGGCCTTGTAACGCCGAGGCCAGCATCAGGTCCCAGCCGCGTTCGGCATTTTTCGGTACACAAACGCCAAAAGCCAGCATGTCGCCAAACAAAAACTGGTAGGCCGGCAGTTTCATGATATCCGCCCGGGCTTCAATGTCTTTCACCAGCTGACATTCATCCGCCTGTACCCGTTTTAAGTGCGTGTTAGAACGGATCATTTCAAGCAATTCGTCCTGAGTGTAAAGCTGCACAAC
>CAMLRA010000222.1 GCA_946482325.1 uncultured Chromatiaceae bacterium
CTGGCAGATGAGTTTGGTGGTCAGGTGCTGGATAACACCCGCAGTGTGCTGACAGTGCAAACCACCCGGCATTATGTGGAGAAAATTCGCGAATTTCAGCGCCAGCAATTGATCCGCAGCTGATCTTCTCCAGCTGTACATCCCCAAAAAACCGGCCTTGCGCCGGTTTTTTTATATCCGCGCAAGGGGAGGATGGGGAAAATGCAGCCGCAACTTTCCGCCGATTGACATGCTGTTAGCAGCGCTGGTGCCTACGGCGTGCAGCGCGCTGCTAATTCCCACTTGTCAGGCAAATATCACAAAAATGTCACACTGATATCCGGCAGAGCTGTTCCTGGCCGCCATGGTTGTTGTGCAGCCACATTCAAGCTGTATCCGATCATCCAAATAATAAAATCAGGAACATGACATGAAAAAAACACCCTTATACGGCGCGCTGACCGGCGCGCTTTTTTGTCTTGCCGCCCAGGCTGAACCGGTGTGGATCAGTGTAGAACCCAATGTGCTACAGGCGCTGCCTGAGGTGGCAGTATTGCAGCGTCAGCCCGTTACATTCGGTGACGCTGTGTTGCAAAGTGGTCATCAGCAACCGGTGTTAGTGCAGGTTGATAGTGCGGATTTGCCGGCGTTGTCGGCTTATATTCATCAGCAGCAACACCGCTGCGGCGGCTACATCGCTTACGACAACCTGGAGCAAGCCTTAAGGGTACTGACACAGCCACTATTGGCTGCCAGTTTCACTGCGCCGCCGTTGGCACAAGGGACTTTAGTTAATAGCCAGTTACCGCAGCTCAATCAGGCGAATATTGCACAATTTATCAGTGATTTAAGTCAATTCACCAACAGATATTACACCACCAATGCCGGGGTGCAGGCGGCAGACTGGATAGCTACGCAGTGGCAAAATCTGAGTAATAGCCACAGCTGGATCAAGGTCAGCCGCATCAGTCACAGCGGTTATCCGCAGCGCTCCGTGTTGCTGGAGATGACCGGTAGTGAAAACCCAAACGACATTGTGGTGCTGGGCGGTCACCTCGACTCCATCAATAGTGGCGGCACCAGCGAAACGACCCGGGCTCCCGGAGCTGATGACGATGCATCCGGTATCGCCACACTTAGTGAAATTATCCGTGTGATCAGTAGTGCGGGCTTAAGACCGAAACGGACCATTCGTTTTTATGGTTATGCTGCGGAGGAAGTTGGCCTGCGTGGCAGTAAAGATATCGCCACCGCCGCTGCCAGCTCCGCACAGAATATTATCGCGGCGATGCAGCTGGATATGACCAACTTTAAAGGCTCAGCAGAAGACATAGTGCTGATGACAGACTATACCAATGCCAATCTGAACGGCTATCTGCAAAAATTAATCAGCACCTACCAGCCGACTCTGCGCCACAGCACTGACGTATGCGGTTACGGCTGCTCCGATCACGCCTCCTGGCACAATGCCGGATTTGCTGCATCGATGCCGTTTGAAGCGCGTTTTGCCGGCAGCAACAAAAAAATCCATACCAGCAATGACACTCTGGCTAATTCTGACCCAACGGCTTTACATGCATTAAAATTCGCCCGTTTGGGTTTGTCATTTGTGCTCGAGCTTGGCAATGCAGTGACCAGTACACCGGGTGGGACCAGCGGCAGTTTTCCCAATTTGGCCGCGACAACCAGCAATTGGGTCTACAAGACCATTGTGGTGCCAGCAGGCGCAACTCAGCTGAATGTCACGATGAGCGGCGGCACTGGCGACGCTGATTTATATCTGCGTTTTGGCAGTAACCCAACGACCAGTAGCTATCAGTGCCGGCCTTACAAAACCGGCAACAATGAAAGCTGTGTGATCACAAACCCGAGCGCCGGCAGCTGGATAGTCGGGGTGCGGGCTTATAGCAGTTTCAGCGGGGTCAACGTCAACTGGCAAAGCAACTAAACACAACACTTGGCTGACGTCATAAAAAACTGCTGAGGCTCTCAGCAGTTTTCTTGCCTGAACGATTAAATCTAATTTGTTTCAGCGTGATGCCCCCTGGTTGTGCAGTACAGCGCAATATCGCGGGGCAAGCAGATTGCGCGGCTAACTCTGTGCAGCATAAAGCATGGCATGTTACTTACTAACACATCTGTAATTTATCTTCCTGTTCCTTTAAAGGCTAAAAATCACAAAAATGTCAGTTTTTCTGGGAAAAAATGTGCAATTTAAATTTTATGTGGTAAAAAGTAACAACACAGCTTGGCATGTTGCGCATGCAAATGGCTTTGTACAGGGAACGCAGGAACGACTTGGATGTGCTCAAAGCAGTAACGCGGCGTCCGGGTCAGACAAATTAAAACAAGCACAAATGAGATTTTGACTATGCCGCATTTCAACAACAATCACCACCAGCAGTACAGAATATCAAAGGCCAGACTGAGTCTGGCTATCTCCGCCGCTTTGTTGGGGCTGAGTCCTTTCGCACTACAAGCGCAAGATTTGGCAAAAAATGACAGCGCTGTCACAGCCAAAGAGAAAGCCCAAACTGAAACGGTCGAAGTGATCGAGATTAAAGGCATTCGCGGCAGTATTATGTCCGCACAGGATTTAAAACGCTTTGCTGATACCGTCAAAGACGTGATCACCGCCACTGATATCGGCGCATTACCGGATAAATCTGTGACCGAAGCGCTGCAGCGCGTGCCTGGCGTGACGATTGAGCGTTTTGCCTCGTCAGATGACCCGAAACACTATGCCGATGAAGGCACTGGCGTATTAGTGCGTGGTCTGGACCGGGTACGATCCGAAGTCAACGGCCGCAGTGCCTTTAGCGCCAATCCGGCTGGTGGTTTGAGCTACGAAGATTTCCCGGCTGAGTTATTGGGGTCAGTCGAAGTGGTCAAAAACCAGACGGCAGATCTGATTTCCGGCGGCATCGCCGGGACCGTCAATCTGGTGACACGTAAGCCGTTTGACTCAGAAAAACAAATGTTCGCTCTGAGCGGCAAAGCAAATTATGGCGATTATCGCGAAGAAGTGACGCCGTCTTTATCCGGCTTGTTTTCCGACCAGTGGCAAACCAACAATGGCAGATTCGGTTTTCTCATCGCGGCCTCGACTTCAGAGTATCAGTCCCGCGGTGACGGCGTCGGTTTGGGCAATTTCCATTCTCGTGGCAGTACATTTAAACCAACGACCGACCAATGGGGCGGCATTACCGGCGTAGATCCTAAATCGCCGGTGGATGGTCCGGCGTTACCGGGGCAACCGGCCGGTACTGTCTGGCATGTGCCAGTGGCTATCCATTTAAGTACGGCGGATAACGATCGCAAACGCACCGGTTTTACTTCATCGCTGCAATGGGCCAACAAAGACGACACAGTGATAGCCACACTGGAGCACATTAATTCGGATGCCTCACTCGAATGGAATGAGCGCCAAATCGGCCAGGCGGCACAGGGCTTTCGCGGTTTTATGGGCTCGTCACAAAACTGGCGGGATGATAAAGCGAACGGCCGACCGCTGACCACCGACAATGGCTTTGTCACCTCGGGTGTGGCCTTGGGGGTGAGTCCGGAAACGCCGTTTTTCTACCGTAGCCGTTGGAACTACAACGAAAATACCGTCGAGGACACCTCACTTAATTTGAAAATCAAAGCCACAGACCGCCTGAAGCTGGAACTGGATTATCAGCATATTGATTCAGACAAAGTGGTGCACAACTACAGCATGTCCGGTCAAACGCGCGGTAACCATGTGCATGTGGTTTCGCCCTATTTCCTCGATATGCGCGGCGAGCGTCCCACGGTCGAATTTTTAAGTAATAACATTCAGACCGCAGGTTGGTCACCGAACAATGACTGGAACGGCCCGGTACCCAATCTGTTTTTGGGCAGTGGTATGGAGCAGGAAGAACACAACACAGCAAAAGCCGACAGCTTTCAGTTCGACGCCACTTATGAGCTCGATGGTGTGTTCTCCAGCATGAAGTTTGGCGGTTATTACTCAGATAAAGACCTGACGGTGCGCGATACCGCCTATGAAGGCTGGTCGGCAATTGGCACACCCTGGGATATGGCAGACCGCAATGCCGCGGCGGCAGTGAATCAGCCGGGTCTATTTGAGCGGGTCGATTTTTCAGATTATTACAACGGCCAGGTGTTAATTGGCGGCGTAAATAATTTCCTGTTCCCGAAAATGGATCTAGTGAAAAACTATGCCGCGTCGTTGCGTCAGGGCTGTAAAGAGGGCTGGCACAATGCCACGCTGAGTAAAGCGAATAACGGCGTTTGTACCGGCACTTATGTGCCTTATACCGACAAGCCAAACCGGGTCGAAGGGCCATTTGCCGCGCACAATATTAGCAAATCGAATGAACAACGCACCGAATTTTATCTGCGTGGTGATTTTGAAATGCCCGAGCGCGATATCCCGGTCAAAGGCAACCTGGGCTTGCGCTTTGTCAGCTATCAGCTGGAATCCACCGGCGCTTTTGTACAGCCAACCACAGCGAAACGTGGCAACCCGGGCACTTCTCTGAACACTGTCATGCAGAAGCCGGAATATAAGCAGTACTATGATCTGGCGTCCGGTGAATCAGAGCTCAGTACAGTTGATGGCACTGACTATACCAC
>CAMLRA010000223.1 GCA_946482325.1 uncultured Chromatiaceae bacterium
GTCGCTCGGCGACATCGATGGATTGCAGCATGCAGCCCAGCAGGCACCGCTGGAAGTCACCCGGCTGGTGGCTGTGCTGGAATTAAACAATCTGCTGGCAGACAATGCTCGGGATCATACCAAGCAGGCGGAAAACACCAGCTTGATGCAGGTCTTGCGTGCCGTCACTCTGAGCGACAGCAGTAACTTTGTACGCAATTTTATCGTTGCTTTTGTGCTGGATTTTGAAGATCGCTATCCGGCGAGCTGGGTGCAGTATTGCCGGCAGTGGTATCACACTGCAGCCCGGCAAATCGGCGTGACGCCTAAGCTTCAGCATCCTTATGTCGCAGATTATCTGGGGGCAGACCAAAGCCGGGTGTTGGCGCCGGTTCGCCAGACTGTGCAGAGCAGCATTGCAGCAAGCGGCGCGCCAACAACTACTGCACAGCCAACAACAGCCACACAACCAATAACTTCCGCGCAGCCAGGTCAACCTGACGCAACTCAGACGCCGGTGCTCAGCCACAATACCAACGAGCAGACGCTGAAAAAAATTAAAATCCAACAGTTATGGTCCACGTTGTTATTGCTTGCTGCTGCGGCTCTGGCGTTGTTTGCTGCTGACCGCGAGCAGATGCTTGGTTTGGCGGGTATAGCCGTAGCGCTGATTTGGAAGTTTGTGCTGATCCCGGCACAAAAATGGTGGCATCACGGCTAAGTTAGGGAATATCCCCCGCGGTTCAAAAACAATTGCGGGTAGCCCTGTGGCTTGTGCAATATTTTGTATCTATGGGCAGCCGCCAACATGTATCTGCCTGAGCACGCCAAGTAGTTCTGAGAAAATATTTTTCATCAGTTGTCGATTTGCACAAAGCCGCTTCGACCAAAAGGAAGGACCTGAATGCTGGTCTGCTGATATGAACTGATAAGCAATGGAGTGACGATGAAAATTTCAATTGAAACAACAATAAACGCACCTTTGGAACTGGTCTGGCAGTGCTTTGTCACACCAAAGGATATTGTGTGCTGGAACTTTGCCATCGACGAATGGTGTTGCCCGAAGGCAGAAATCGAATTGGTCGTTGGCGGAAGCTTTAACTACCGGATGGAAGCGAAAGATGGATCTTTTGGTTTTGATTTCGCCGGTACCTTTGTGGCTATCAAGCCTTATCAGGCGCTGAGTTACCAGCTCGGCGACGGCCGTCAGGTGGATGTGGAATTCATCAACACGCCCGAAGGAGTTAAAGTCACAGAATCCTTTGATACTGAAGATGAAAATTCCGCAGAAATGCAGCGGCAGGGCTGGCTGGGCATTTTGCAGAATTTCCGTCGTCATGTGGAAAATAAACCTGGCTGAGCAAGGCAGATAAATCAAGCCAGGGCGTGTCGTCGCAAGTCGGTTCTTTGGTCGGCGACAGCCCCAGCGCTGCTGCCTGGGGCTCATCTGTATGTAACCAACTGAGGTTATTGGCCGGAGGCGTAGCCCCCGGCAGTGGCATTTAGCTTTTCAGCACCTGCGACAGCGCCTGATAGCCCTGACGAATGGTCGTGATGCGGTTGGCGGAGTTGTCGTGTTCGATAAACTGATGACGAATACCGGCTTGGTCGGCTTTGGCGAAAATCGCTTTAAAATCAATAGTACCGGTGCCCACATCGACCATAGCGCCGTCTTTGGCCATATCTTTGACATGCACCAGCGGGAAACGGCCCGGATTTGCTGCAAAGAGTTTTAGCGGGTCGACGCCGGCTTTTACCGCCCAGAATAAATCCAGCTCCATTTTCACCAAATCCTTGTCGGTTTCATTGAGCAGCACGTCATAAGGCAGGCCGCCTTTGACTGGTGTCAGCTCAAAATCATGGTTGTGATAGGCCAGCTGCAGGCCTGCGTCTTTAATCGGTTTGGCAAAACCGTTCAGTTCCGCTGCCAGCTTTTTGTAGCTGTCGACTGAGTCACCGCGCTGTTCTTCAGACAACCAGGGCAGCACAATGTAGTGATGGCCGATGACTTTGGCATCCTGTATCAGCTGCGGCAGCGCGTTTCGGAGTACTTCCAGCGGCACATGCACCGAGGGCGCAGCCAGGCCGTTGGTATCAAGGAGTTTGCGGATATCTTTGGCGCTGTGGCCAAAATAACCAGCAAATTCGACATCGCGATAACCCACACCAGCCACCAGCTTCAGTGTGTCAGCGACACTTTTTTCCATCATGTCGCGTAAGGTGTAAAGCTGCAGACCGGCTTTTTTGGCGGAGTTGCCTGAGTTAGCAGCCAGTGCCTGGAACGAGTTGCCAAGCAGGGCCAGTGCGGCGAGGCCTACACTGCTGTGCTGCAGAAATTGGCGGCGGCCTGGTGAGGGCAGTTTTTCGGTCGTGAACATGATGAAGCTCCCTGTTGTGGTGGTGGTTCAGATTTGGTTTGGCTAACGCTGACCGGGCTGGTTATTTTGCGTGCTTTGTGCCGGTTCCGGAGCAGGCCCGGTACTGGCGCGGATCACCAGGTCAAACGGTAAAATGACTTTGGGTGCTTTGCTGAGTTTGCCTTCCAGCACGTCAATCAGCAGGCGTACCGCCGTGCGGCCAAACTCCTCCGCCGGCTGGGCGATAGTCGTTAGCGGCGGATCGGCAAAGGCGGCAAAAGAAATATCGTCAAAGCCAGCGACGGAAATATCCGCCGGCACGCGCAGGCCTTGTTGTTTAATACGTTGCATGGCGCCAATCGCCATTTCGTCGTTTTCACAAAAGATTGCTGTCGGCGGATTAGGCAGTGCCAGTAAATCGGCGGCGGCGTCAAAACCGGATTGCAGCGAGAAATTCCCCGGTGACAGTAACTCGGCAGCAAATGGCACGCCGGCGGCTTGCAGCGCGTCACGATAACCGGCGACACGGTCGCGCGTCAGCGGGCTTCTGGCCGGGCCTTTAATCATCGCGATGCGGCGATGGCCAAGGGCTAACAGATGTTCGGTCATGGCGCAGGCTGCGGCACGGTTATCCAGCACTACGGTTGGGCAAGGTGCTTTGTCCAGCACTTCACAGGCATTGACCATTGGCAGCAGCGCCGGGCTGTCGTCGCCGGCGTCTGGCTGTTGCAGCGCATCAAATGGGTTATGGGCACGCAGCTGAATCAGGCCATCGGCTTGCGAGGTTTGCACCATGCGGGCATAAGCCGCTTCCATCTCATCATCACCAAGCGTGTTACCGAGCAGCAGCGCATATTGGTTGTCATGTGCGGCTTCCTGCATGCCGCTGATGACCCGGGCGAAAAACACGTTGGCGACGGTCGGCACCAGCACCACCAGATTATGCGTTTTGCCGGAGCGGAATCTGACCGCCATCAAATTGGGTTTGTAACCGGCTGCTTTGACAGCAGCCAGCACTTTATTACGGGTTTTCAGCGACACCAAATCGGGTTGCTGCAAAGTCCGGGACACTGTTGCCACGGACACTTCGGCCAGACGGGCCACTTCGCGGATATTGGACATAAGTGTACTTGTTGTTGGATCCAAACCGGCATTCTACTCAGTTGCAGGACTGAGGATGCAATAGCTTTTAATGTAACCGGTATCATTTATAAGCCATCTTTGCCGTGCAGGGAAGGGCTGTTGCGGCAAAATATGGCATTAAATTAGTGCAAATGCTCGTTTTTGGGGCAGGGCTTAAATTAGTTTTGCGCAAAAATGCCGCAAATATTTTGCTTTTGGCCGGATTTTAGGTTGACGTATTAAAATGTAATCCGTTACATTTTTTGCAATGTGCCTGCTGCTGGTGTTCCTAAAAACATCGGACGACGAGGCACAAGACCGATTTCCGTTTGAAGATGATGCAGGAAAAGCAAATGACCCAATCCGTTCGCCCGCGTTCACAGAAAATTCGATTAGGCATGTTAGGCGGCGGTGAAGGCGCTTTTATCGGTGCCGTGCACCGTCACGCTGCGGCGTTGGATGGGCAGACGGAACTGGTCTGCGGTGCTTTCAGCCGCGACGCTGGCAATAATCAGCGTACCGGGCAAAGCCTGGATATTGCGCCTGAACGTGTATACGACAGCTGGCAACAGATGTTAGAAGCGGAAGCGGCATTGCCGGAACACGAGCGGATGCAGCTGCTGGTGATTGTCACGCCAAATCAGCTACATGTGCCGGTCAGTCGCGCCGCCATTGCAGCAGGTTTTCATGTGTTTTGTGAGAAGCCGGCCGGTATCAGCTTGGCGGAAACGCAAACGCTTGCCGCCGAACTGGCGCAAAGCGACCGATTATATGGCCTGGCGCATACGTACCTGGGTTATCCGATGGTGTGGCAGGCTAAACAGCTGGTGGCCGACGGTGTGCTCGGCACTTTGCGCAAAATTTATGTCGAATATCCGCAGGGCTGGCTGACCGACAATTTAGAAGCCAGCGCGCAGAAACAAGCAAGCTGGCGCACAGATCCGGCGCAGGCTGGCAGCAGCGGTTGTATGGCCGACATCGGTACTCATGCGTTCGGCCTCGCCGAATTTATCAGCGGCCAGCGCATCGATCAGCTTTGTGCCGAACTTACCAGCCATGTGCCGGGCCGACGGCTCGATGATGACGGTGCGGCGCTGTTTAAAACCAAC
>CAMLRA010000224.1 GCA_946482325.1 uncultured Chromatiaceae bacterium
TGCAGCGTCAACCGGACAAAGTTGTCGCGCTGCACCACATCCTTTACCTCAACCTGTGCCTGAACTATTCCGGTAAACATGCCAATCCTCGTTGTGTTAACATTTACACTTCTGAGTACGAGCTGTTGCAGCCCAATGAGCATTCCATGTTACCTTTTTCCCGATTTGAAGCAAAAACCATTCTGAAATTATCTGGCCCGATTATGGTGGCGCAGTTGACGCAAACCATGATGTACGTCATCGATACGCTAATGGCCGGTCGGGTTGGAGTTACCGATATGGCCGCTGTCGCTATCGGTTCTGCATTATGGTTGCCGATTTTGTTAACTTTTCAGGGTCTGCTGCTCGCGTTAACACCGATTATTGCCCAGCATTTTGGCGCCGGCCGGCACCAAGCAATTCTGCCAGCCACTTATCAGGGGGGCTTGCTGGCACTGGCTCTTGCGCTGATTATTTTCGCTGGTATGCAGTTTATTCATTTGCCGCTTAGCATGATGCAAATGGACGATGAACTGCGTCAAAAAGCGCTGGCCTATCTGGGGTATATCGCCTGGGGGGTGTTCCCGGCCGCCGGTTACATGATTTTGCGTAACCTGTACGAAGGCATCGGTTACACCAAAGCGGCGATGTGGATAAGTTTTGTCGGTATTCTGGTAAATATTCCCGCCAACTATGTGTTTATCTACGGCAAATTCGGTATGCCGGCACTGGGTGGCGCGGGCTGTGGTCTTGCCACCAGCCTGGTGTTTGTGGCGATGTTTTTGACTTTGCTCGGCTACGCCGCCTTTGGCCGGCGCACCGGTTTTATCCGGGCCAGGCTGAAATCCTACCAGCCGGACTTGGCGCAGATCTGGCAAATCGTCGCTTTGGGCACACCGGTGGCTTTTGCCTTCTTCTTTGAAGTGACCTTGTTTACCTGCATTCCGTTGATGATTGCGCATTTAGGCCCGACCGTGGTTGCCGCGCATCAGATCGCCAATAATTTCTGTTCCATGGTGTTTATGTTGCCACTGAGTATTGGCCTGGCGACCACTATTCGCGTGGGCCATCTGGCAGGCGCCAGCGATGTGAGAGAACTGCGTAAGGCCATCGCGACTGCGATTCAGATTGGTTTGTTACTGGCGATTGGTATTGCCTTGTTAACCTTGCTGACCCGGCATCTGGTCGCTGCACAATACAGCACAGATCCGGCAGTGTTGGAACTGGCTGCGGCAATTCTCATTCTGGCCTGTTTTTATCAGCTGTCCGATGCAGTGCAGGTGATTTGTAGCTGTACGCTGCGCGGCCTGAAATACACTAAACCGATTTTTTACATCACTTTTATTGCTTACTGGCCCATCGGCTTTGGTCTTGGCTGCGTATTGGGATTAACCGACTGGCTGGTTGCACCAATGGGGGCGCAAGGCTTTTGGGTCGGCATCATCATTGGTCTGACCGTCGCGGCCATACTGCTCGGACGGTTATTAGTCTGGCAACTAAAGCGGATGGAAGATGGCAGCTGGCAACCGGCAGAGCCGCATCAAAGCAACTTGTTGCATTAAACACGGTTGCATTAAACACGGTTGCATTAAACACTGGTTTAGCTTGTGCATGCTGCTTATTGTTGCAGCAATGCAAAACGCATGCACGCCTTATCCGGAATCACTGCTGAGCGACTATCAAGCTCGACTTCAACGCGTGCTGCCACAGGCGCAGTTGACCGGACAACTGCATAAAGCTGCACTACCGGCAATGCCGGACGTGCACAAGTTGAGCCTGTCTGTCCCTACCGCAACTATTGACCTGACAGACATGCTGGCGCTGGATGTCTGCGACTTAGAAACATTAATTGCAGAGCGTAATAGTAGTCTTGGCAAGGTACAGACCGACGCCGGGCTGCTGCAATATGAACTGCGTTTGCTGGATAAACTCGGCCTTTGCCTGACAACACCGGCGCGGAGCAATCAGCTTGACGCAGAACTTATCGCCAAATTGCAACAGATCTACCAGCAAAAACAACAACAGCTCCCTGCAGTATTTGCCAATCTACTCAGCCGGGATCAAACGCTGCGCCAGCAGCTGGGCGGCAGTCAACGTGGTGTATCCCCGGATCAAGGTGGCCACGCCGAAACGCTGCAAGCATTGCAACAACTGAACAGACTGCGCCAGCTTATCCTGCAGCGGGATTATCAGGCTGCAGGCAAAGTCGATATTCATCAGGCGCTGGGGACTTTGCATCAGACGCAGCTTGTCGCTGACCTGCAGCATAGTTTGCGCCTGTCACAGCAGTTTTTCCTACAGTTGAATGCAGATCTGGCTACGCGCAGCAACACCGAACTTTGTCAGGCCGATCGCAACATCCGGGATAATTTACTGACGCAAATTTTTATTGCGCGGGTGCAAAGCGAGCTGGCGCGCCTTGATGGTATGGCGAACGAACTCAGTGCTGCCCTGCTGCAGCTGTATCAGCAACATCCGTTGCAGCCAACAGTTCAGCAACGACTATTGGCGCCACAGCAAGCGCTACAGCATCAACTGCGGCAACATGTGGCGTTCTGGCAACGTTGGCGTCAATGCGACCATCCGGGTTAATGCGGGCCGTTTCAGCAGCACTGGCGCGCAAAATTGCAGCGGTTAAACCAGCTTACCGAAAAAACTCTTGCATTCAATGAAGGCAAAAAATACTATAGCCGCCGTTGTCAGCACAGCTGATGACACAGGTTGCGTCCTTAGCTCAGTTGGTTAGAGCACCACCTTGACATGGTGGGGGTCGGTGGTTCGAGTCCACTAGGACGCACCAAATTTCCAGATAACACGCCCAGATGCGTCCTTAGCTCAGTTGGTTAGAGCACCACCTTGACATGGTGGGGGTCGGTGGTTCGAGTCCACTAGGACGCACCAATAGTTCCTGACACAATCTCAAATGCTCCCGGTTTTTTCGCCTGTTGCAGCGTCACAGTCCTGTCTGATTCGTGCAATTTTTCAATCATCTGCAACGCTTGCGATTATAGCCACCAGCACCGCATAATCGGTTTCTTTGTGTATTTTGGACTGACCGCGGATGCCCCTTTCCGATATCGTGATTTTGTCTGCCGCCCGCACCGCCATTGGCAGTTTTGGCGGTTCGTTATCCGGTTTTAGCCCGGCCGAGCTCGGCACCGTTGCCGCCCAGGCTGCGATTAACCGAAGTCAGATACCAGCCCGTGATATCAGCTCGTCCGTGTTTGGACATATCATCACCACCAGTCCGGCCGATGTGTATCTGGCCCGGCATATAGCCCTGAATTGTGGAATGCCTGCGCACAGTGACGCCTTTCAGGTCAATCGCTTATGCGGCTCTGGTTTACAGGCGGTATTAAGCGCGGCGCAGCAGCTGATGTTAACTGCCAAATCCACATCATCACCGGTCGCCATATGCGGCGGAACTGAATCTATGTCACAGGGCGCATTTCTGTTGCCCGGCGTTCGCAAGGGCTTGCGGGTTGGTCACAGTGGAATAACTGATTTAACTCTGGGCATTTTGACCGACCCTTTTGGCAGTGGCCATATGGGGATCACGGCCGAAAACATCGCAAAACACTATCAATTCAGCCGTCATGACTTGGACCAGTTCGCTCTGCAAAGCCAACAGCGCGCGGCGCGGGCGCAACAAGCCGGGTGGTTCGACAGCCAGATCGCGCCGGTGCACCTTCACACCCGTCACGGCGAAACGATGTTTGCTCAGGATGAACACCTGCGGCCAGACACTACCTTAGATAGCCTGGCGCAGCTGAAACCGGCCTTTCAAACGGATGGTCTGGTCACTGCCGGCAACGCCTCTGGCCTCAACGATGGCGCTGCTGCGCTGGTGCTCACCACCACAGATTATGCCCGTGCGCATGGCCTTAAAGCCAAAGCCCGGCTGCGCCATTGCGCTTTTGCCGGGGTCGAACCGGCCATGATGGGATTAGGACCTATACCGGCGGTGCGGCAAGTGCTGCACCAAAGTGGGGTCGCACTGGCGGACATTGCCGTGATCGAATCCAACGAAGCCTTCGCTGCACAGGCGCTGGCGGTCAGCCACACGCTGGGCCTGGACCCAAAGCGCGTGAATCCAAATGGCGGTGCTATTGCCCTCGGCCATCCGGTCGGTGCCACCGGTGCGCTGCTGGTCGTCAAAGCATTGTATGAACTGGAACGCATCGATGGCCAGTTTGCACTCGTCACTTTGTGCATCGGTGGCGGTCAGGGTATTGCACTGTTATTGGAACGGGCCCTTTGAGCGGCCTGATGCGCGCGGCCAGCCACTTTCAGCGACTGTTGATCGCTTTGAGCAAAACTCTGTCAGGAGGAAAAAATTTGCAGCGCTTTCAGGTCTTTTTTCTGCTGATTGGTCTGTTGCTCCACGCCGGGCTGCTATTGATTTCTCCGATAACAACGGCAGAGGCCGCTGAACTACTGCCTCGCCACCGTTTTATTAACCTGAACACCAGTGACAAATCCGGCATCAACAGCCTGATGCAGGATGAAAAC
>CAMLRA010000225.1 GCA_946482325.1 uncultured Chromatiaceae bacterium
TGGTCCTGACCGAGGTTGCGCCCCAAAAACGTATCACTGATAAAAGGCACGCCACTTTTCTTCGGTTCAGAAAAATAAGACCGGTCTGCCACATTAGTGCCGGACCGGGCTGATTCTGGCAGGTCTGCCTTATAAAAATGGCTGACATTGCCTTGCGCATCGGTGATTAAGGTAGAAATAAATTCGGGTCTTTGTGCGGTCAGCAGCGGTAGCACCTGTGCTGGCGGTGCCAATTCCAGCATGCTTGCAGCAAGCACAAGCTGAGTCTGATAGCTGATGAGTCGTTGACTGATCTGCTGCGCCAATTGGTGTTGTTCAGCTTGATAGCGCAAAAGCGCCCTGGACAAATCCAGCGCTGTGGCACCGTGCAGCACCAGCGCTATCAGGAGCGTGGATGGAATACTGCTGTACATCGCCACCCGGTGAGACAGCTGTAGTGTCAACGATTGATGCTCAAGCCGGTTTGTGTGAGTCAGAGTGTCAAGGATGAGCATGGCACGCAAACAAAAGGCGAACACGGCGGTACTGAGGCCGCAATGCAAAACCAAATAAAGCGGATCGCCGCTGATTTTGGCCGGAGCAAGCAGCGTAAATAAAACAGCGCAGGCTGCGCCATACAAGAGCACGGCAGCGAGACTGTATTGCCGGATGGTCCGGTTAAAACATAACAAAACACCAAGCTGCAGCAGGCTGGCGGCAAATGCCAGATTTTGATGCAGCGGCAGCAAAATAAAGCATGCGGCAGGGATAGACCAGAGCAGGCCAAGCCGCAACAGGATTAGAAACAGCGCGATATTGCCAACACTAAAAGGCACGACAAAGGGTAAATCCACGACAGTAACATTGGCCAAAGAACCGAGCAGAACCAATAGTAACCAATATTTAATCCTGTTGAGCGTCAGAGCTTTACTGTGCAACAGCATCAGCTCATCTCCAATTGCGGAAACTGAAGCACAAAGCAGCTGCCGGCACTGCTGGTACTGGCCAGGGTCAAGCTGCCACCATGTTGCTCTGCGATAGCTCTGGACAGTGATAAACCCAAACCAGTGCCCTGGCCAACAGGTTTAGTGGTAAAAAATGGTTCAAAAATATGCGCCACCAGTTCTTCAGCAATACCGCAACCATTGTCAGTGATTTGTAGTTGCCATTTGCCTTGCTCGGCGCGGAGAATCAGCTTGATCTCGCCTTTGCCATGGCTAATTGCCTGATTGGCGTTTACCAGCAGATTTAGCAGCACCTGACCCAGTTGCGTCGCATTGCCGCGTACGAAAGCCGGTGTGTCCGGTAAGTCCAGTATTAGTTTGGCATTGTGTTTGACCTGAGTTTGCGCAATCCGCACTGTATCTCTGAGCAGGGTACAGAGGTCGATATCCTGCATGGTTTTTTCGTCAGGATGTGAGAAAGTGCGTAAGTTATTGATAATATCGCGGGCGCGCCTGGCACCAGCCAGTGATTCTTCAATCAGGTCCTGGCTTTCCTGCCGGATGTAATCTATTTGCAACGCCGTTGCCTGTGCTGCCAGCTGCGGATATGCCGTCAAACTGGATTGAATAAAACTGTCGTACTGTGCCAGGTAATGTTTCAGTGTATTCAGATTGCAATAGATAAAACCAAGCGGATTGTTGAGTTCGTGCGCAACCCCGGCAGCAAGCTGGCCTATCGCTGCCATTTTTTCCTGTCGCAGTAAACTTTGTTCGATGCGATGTTGCTGCGCCCTTAACGTATCGCGCTCTTCCTGAAGTTTTCGCTTTTCTAGCTGTGACAAAGTACTGGCGATAAATGTACTGAACGAACGCAGAATAGCAGCACTGTTGGAAGAAAATGCGCCGACCCGCCGGGACAATAAAATCAGCGCATAGGCTGATTGCGGTGTATGCAGCGGATAGGTCAGGGCAGACTGGTATCCGGCAGAGAGTGGCTGCAGGTATTGTTGCCACCAGTCCAGCATCGTCAGGTTAAACAGGTTTAAATCCTGCCGGAATATCGGACAATTGGCGTCAATCTTAAGCGACGCCGCCTGCGTCAACGGCGCGCTGGCCAGTACTTGCGTAGTTTGCTTATCCTCCGCGAGTTGCAGGATCAGGATCGCATCGTATTCGATGACATTGGCCACCACATCAAACAGTTTGCTAAACAAAGTTTCGTGCTGTTCCGAAGATAAGATGGCTGCAAGTCCGCTGCTGAGTAGTTCATTGAGTTGGCGGAATTGTTCAAGTTGTTGTTTTTCATAGGTCAATTGCAGGATTTTTTCCTGCCAGAGTTCCGGCAGCGTCATAGTTGCCGCTCCTGCTGTTGTTGGCCGAACAGCACGGCAGAAATCATCAGATTGCCATGGCGGTTATAGCCGTCAGCGAAACAACCTTGTTCGCCGAAGGTGAAAGCAACCAGATAGGGAATGTCCGGCAAAGTCGCGGACAACGATTGTTGCACTTGTTGAATTTGGTCACGGATCACCAGCATACAACCGGCACAATATACCAAAAGTGCAGCAGCAGGCTCCGTATCGTGACGAAGCCGCAGATTGTCGGCCGCAACACTGACCACGTGGCTGGCACGGCGTACGATTTGTTCTTTGGAACCTGACATCAAAGTGACAGTATCACCCGGCTGGATTTCCGACAAAGTTTCGATGCTGCCATCCGGGTGGATCCAGGTTGGTAAACTGAGCAGGGAAAACGGAATATCGCGGGTGGCCAGTTGTCTGCCTAATGGATAAAAAGTGCAATCGCTGATAACCTGACCGGGTTGCTGTGCCGCTAGCCCATAGTGTTGCAACCAGCCGTTATAGACCTGCAATGCATTCTGATGGTCAATTTCGACAACCCGCCGGCCAGTCACGGCCGTCACAGTGCCGCTAAATGGTTGGTTGCTGTAGCCGCTGCTGAAATAACTGCTGATCGCAACGGTTGGATACAAGACTGCAATGACCAACAGATCGCTGGCAAGCTGCTGACCATCGAACTGGCACCAGGATGCCGTCACCTCGTCATCGGCGGCGCTACCACCGAGGATGGGGACTTGATCGCCCACAACCTGTTGAATACCCGCGATAATCTGCTCTTCAAAGCCTGGGGCCTGCATGCACCAGATGAGCGCCGGCAGCTCCGCCGGCCTCCCGGCGCGCATAATTGCTGTTTGCACTGTCGCTGCCGCCTGTTCGGCGATGCGTCCTTCCGTTTGCGCAATGCTGGCAACGCCGTAACTACCGGCCGGATCGGTAATGGCCAGTAATGTCAGCCGGCGGTCAGAACTTTGATCTACGCCTGCAGATGACGCAGCACCGATACAGGAACTGCAGGCAATCCAGTTCTGTGAAAAGTGTTGTGGGCTTTCCAGACCGTGCAGCGCCTGCATACTTGCGACATTGCCACTTGCTATTAATAAACTCGCCGGTTCACTGGCAAAAGCTGATTGCAAAGCCCCGGTCAGCGTCTGACTATTGGTGGCATCGACCTGTAGCAATTTGAACATGATTTATTCCTCTTCCACTTGCTCCAGCGGTGAAACCTGATCGATCGGTACCTGCAAACACTCTTTATGTTTCAGTTCATAGCGCACCAAACTGTCGATGATCGCCATGTCCAACAGTTGCCCTTTCGGTAACAACAGGATTTTTTTACTGTTGTATAAATTGTGTTTTAAGCGCATGCCGGGCTGTAATTCAGCGACAGTCAGGCCATGATGTTCCTGATCAGAACCAAGCCGCATACCGGTATGCACCAGCATGGATAAGGCCATGACGACTTCAGGGTCATACCAGGTGCCTTGTTGCCGGCGGATTTGCTCTAAAGCCTCATTAAAAGTGTGTTTGTGCGGATTTAAACGCTGAAACACGAATAGCCAAAAATCCCGGGCTACTGCCAAAATCCGCGCATTCTGGCAAATATCAGTACCGACTTTGTGTAGGGGTTCGCCACTGCCGTTAAATCGCTCATATTGCTCTGCGATGGCTTCTTTGACTGCCTGTAAATGTACAGCCGGCCGCAGAATTTCTTCGGCATACTGTGGATGTTGCAAATACTGGCTACGTTCCTGTGGCGACAGTTTGTAATAAGGGGTGCCTTGCAACTGAACAGGCAGCCCGAGTTTACCCAATTCAGAGAACAGTCCCGCCTGACGTAACTGCTGACGTTGTGTGTGCTCAAGTCCCATTTGCCGGCCCAGTGCAGCACAGGTCTGGCTGACGTTTAAAGCAAATTCGCCGGATAACGCCGGATTACTGCTCAAAATGTTATACAAAACTTCCAATGCGGCTTTATGGTCCAGCTCCAATTGCTGCACCAGCTCTTTGAGTTGGGCCAACGTTTTCTTCAGTTGCAAGGTGCGATGCTGGACCATCTCTTCTAATTGATGATTCATCGCGGTGAGCTGCTTATTTTGCTTGGCGACCTGAGCGGTCAGTTGCTTATTTGCGTGGATCAGCCTGTACATCTGCAGGCCTTCGTCGACGAGCGTCAGCAGTTCCTGATTATT
>CAMLRA010000226.1 GCA_946482325.1 uncultured Chromatiaceae bacterium
ATATTGGCACCGCAGGACTTTAATGCGTCGCCTGCGGCCGGATTATCCAGCAGCGCGAGCAGTAAATGCTCGACAGTCATATATTCGTGGCGGCGCTCTCTGGCAAAGCGAAAAGCCAGATTCAGCGTTAACTCAAGATCTTTATTTAACATAAGACAACTCCCAATCCACCTGAGTTATAAAAAGCTGAGAGACTACAGTCAGGCACGCTCCATAGTGCAAAGTAACGGATGTTCATGTTCTCTGGCATATTCACTGACCTGCTGAACTTTGGTTTCGGCAATTCCTGCAGTAAAAACACCGCAGACCGCTTTACCTTCGTAATGAACCTGTAACATCACTTCACTGGCTTTTTCATATTGCATATTAAAAAACCGGGTCAGCACATCAATAACAAAATCCATCGGGGTGTAATCATCATTGTGCAACACCACTTTATACATCGGCGGAGGTTCGACTTTCTGTCGTATCAGCTCCGCCAGCCCTTCGGATTGTCCGTCACCAAATTTAGTGTTGCTCATAGACTATAGTCACGCCTGTTGCTTCCATCAAAGGATGTTGTGTTGATTCTGCCGTATTTCAAGTGGTCGTACTTTTCTAAAAAACTTGACTAGTTGGACAAATTATCTACAGTATTTTTTGGAGCCTTGCGCTCGGCAAATGCTCCGGACCTAGAATACAGATTTTAGCTAACGAAGAGAAGGAAGTAAGTAGTATGGCTACCGGTAAAGTAAAATGGTTCAACAACGCCAAAGGTTTTGGCTTTATCCGTGAAGAGGGTCGTGACGAAGACATTTTCGCCCACTACTCCACCATCAGCATGGATGGGTACCGGACACTCAAAGCGGGTCAGGACGTGACGTTTGAACTGTCAGAAGGACCAAAAGGCCTGCACGCAGTGAATATTGCACTGCCAGAAGGTGAAAAACCTGAATAAGCCGCCCCAACTGCTGACGATGCAGGGCGTCAGGCTCAAGCGGTGCGGTTCAAGGCAACATGCCTGTCAAAGCGGTCAGTGATACCCCCGATATCACGGCCGTTTTTGTTTTTCTGCGCTCCATGCTGTGCCGCGATCTTCCTCCACCCTTTATTTGATTGTATTCCAGCCCTGAAG
The DNA here is from genome assembly GCA_946482325.1 of uncultured Chromatiaceae bacterium. The sequence continues at coordinate 1,115 of CAMLRA010000226.1, forward strand.
CCCTGTCATAGACTCGCCGCTCATGGGCAGTCGAGAACTTCATTTCGACAGAACGAAAAAAGGCACCCGAAGGTGCCTTTTTCAGCAAACCATAGGCTTGTTTACACTGCCGCTAAAGCCGCATTAAACAACGCGCTTGGCCGCAGTGCAGCGCTGGCCTTGGCATCGTCCGGACGATAATAACCGCCGATATCCACAGCTTTGCCCTGCACTGTGTTCAGCTCCGCCACAATAGCCACTTCCTGCTCACTTAAGGTTTTCGCTAAAGGCGCAAAACGGGCAGCCAATGCGGCGTCTTTACTTTGTGCCGCCACAGCCTGCGCCCAGTACAGCGCCAGATAGAAATGGCTGCCGCGGTTATCCAGCTGACCCAGTTTGCGCGTAGGCGATTTGTCGTTGTCTAGGAACTTGGCTGTCGCTTCATCCAGCGTCTCAGCCAGCACCTGCGCACGGGCATTGCCAGATACCTGACTTAAATGTTCCAGCGATGCTGCCAGCGCCAGGAACTCGCCAAGTGAATCCCAACGCAAGTGGTTCTCTTCAACAAACTGCTCAACGTGTTTTGGTGCAGAACCGCCGGCGCCGGTCTCAAACAAACCACCACCATTCATCAGCGGCACAATCGACAGCATCTTAGCGCTGGTGCCAAGCTCCAGAATCGGGAACAAGTCGGTCAGATAATCACGCAGCACGTTGCCGGTAACTGAAATAGTGTCCAGGCCCTGCTTGATCCGCTCCAGACTGAAACGGGTCGCCGCTTCCGGCGACATGATCTGAATATCCAGCCCCGTTGTGTCATGGTTTTTCAGATAAGTTTCAACTTTAGCAATCACTTGCGCATCGTGGGCACGTTTGGCGTCTAACCAGAATATCGCGGGAGTATTGGACAAGCGCGCGCGGCTAACCGCCAGTTTTACCCAATCCTGAATTGGCGCGTCTTTAGTCTGACACATACGCCAGATATCACCGGCTTCCACGGCATGGCTCATCAGCACAGTACCGGCAGCATCCAATACCTGCACAGTGCCAGCGGCCGGGATTTCGAAGGTTTTGTCATGTGAACCGTATTCTTCGGCTTTTTGTGCCATCAGGCCGACGTTTGGTACTGAACCCATAGTGCGTGGGTCAAAAGCGCCGTTTTCTTTGCAGAAATTAATCGTTTCCTGATAGACACCCGCATAACAACGGTCCGGGATGACGAATTTGGTGTCTTGCAGTTTACCCGCGGCATTCCACATCTGGCCAGAACTGCGGATAGCGGCAGGCATAGAGGCATCGATAATCACATCGCTTGGTACGTGCAGATTCGTGATGCCTTTGTCTGAGTTGACCATCGCAACGCCTGGCTGCACGGCGTATGCGGCTTGCAGATCAGCTTCGATTTCAGCACGTTGTGCATCCGGCAATTGCTGGATCTTCGCCAGTAAATCACCCAGGCCGTTGTTGACATCAACACCCAGTTTGGTAAACAAAGCCGCGTGTTTATCAAACACAGACTTGAAGAACACTGTGACGACGTGGCCGAACATAATCGGATCCGACACTTTCATCATGGTCGCTTTCAGGTGCACCGAAAACAGTACACCTTTAGCTTTGGCATCCGCGATTTCTGCGGCGAGGAATTCACGCAGCGCCGCTTTACTTAATACCGCGGCATCAATGATTTCACCGGCAGACAGATTAGTCTTTTCTTTCAGTACTTTAACAGTACCATCGGCCTGCACCAGCTGGATTTTTACCGGACCCGCAGCGGCGACAGTGACCGATTGCTCGCTGCCATAAAAGTCGCCATGGCTCATGTGCGCGACATGAGATTTTGAATCTTTTGACCAGGCGCCCATTGAATGCGGGTTTTTCCGCGCATATTGCTTGACTGATAGTGGCGCACGACGGTCGGAGTTACCTTCACGCAGCACCGGGTTTACCGCACTGCCTTTGATTTTGTCGTAACGCGCTTTGATGTCTTTTTCCTGTTCGGTTTGGGCTTCTTCCGGATAATCCGGCAGCGCATAACCCTGCGCCTGCAGTTCTTTAATCGCCGCTTTTAATTGCGGCACTGAAGCACTGATATTTGGCAGCTTGATGATATTGGCTTCAGGTTTAGTCGCCAGTTCGCCTAATTCTGCCAGCGCATCGGATTGTTGCTGTTCAGGTTTTAAGAATTCAGGGAATACAGCAATAATGCGGCCTGCCAGCGAAATGTCGCGCGTTTCCACTACCACATCAGCGGCTTTGGCAAAAGTCTGGACTATCGGCAGAAAAGAATAAGTAGCAAGCGCTGGCGCTTCATCGGTTTTGGTGTAGATGATTTTAGAAATTTCAGTGGTCATATCAGGTCCTGGCTAGCTTTCGACAAGCACCGCTATCCCAACCGCAACGCACATCCAGCGGTACGTCGCAGCGAAACACCGGTCACTATAAAAATGGGTCCGAAACATCAGTTACAGTGTATCAGCAACAGGCCACGCAGCAGAAGTGCCTGCACTGATACCGTCATGTTGCCACAGCTGCTGCTGCAGAATTCAGGCAATGGCGGCTCAGTGTACGCTTTTCAAGCGCATGGCAAAACCTTTTCTGGACTGACCTGTGCAGAATCCGTATAACAATGAAAAGTCTACAGGAGGCATCCGGTGCCGGACCGTTCATCTTTACATCTGACAGTGGCCGCTGTGGTCTGCTATCAGCAACGTTTTTTACTGGTGGAAGAGCGCGACAAAATCAGCGGCGCTTTAGTGCTGAACCAGCCTGCCGGCCATGTTGAGCACGGCGAAGATTTAGTTGATGCCATGCTGCGGGAGTTACGCGAAGAAACCGGCCTCGAATTAACGCCTGCTGGCTGGCTTGGCATCTCGCAGTTACGCGCCGCCAACGGTCATTTTTATTACCGGGTGAATTTTATTTTTGAACCCGTCTCATTACCACCCCGCTATGCGCCACAAGACCCGGATATTCTGGCGCTGCACTGGTTCAGCGCGGCAGAACTGGCCCAAGCCGAATTGCCGGTGCGTAGTAAGCTGGTCACTGCAGCGATAGATGCTTATCTGCAAGGCATCCGCTTGCCGCTGACAACTCTGCAGCCGATGACAGATCCGCGTTGAGTTTTTGCATGCTGCGTGCGGGCTGTGTTGGCCATGAAATGATGCTATAATCCGCGCCTCATTTTTTCCACAAAGCGCAGGTTATGTCAGAAAACAGCAGCAAAAAAGTCATTGTCGGTATGTCCGGCGGCGTTGATTCCTCAGTCTCAGCCTACCTGCTGATGCAGCAAGGTTATCAGGTCGAAGGCCTGTTTATGAAAAACTGGGAAGAAGATGATGACAGCGAATACTGCGCTGCTGCAGAAGATTTAAAAGAT
>CAMLRA010000227.1 GCA_946482325.1 uncultured Chromatiaceae bacterium
CCAACTTTAGCTTCTGGCAATGCCAGTTGCGCCTGTGTCTCAGCAATGCGGATGTCACAAGCCAGTGCGACTTCGAGGCCACCACCCATGGCGTAACCGTTAATCGCTGCGATGGACACTCCGCGGAACTGGCTGAGCGTTTCAAAGGCTTCACCAAAAATCCGCGCCATATCGCTGGCAACGGCTTTGTCGCCGTCAGCAAACAGTTTTAAGTCGGCGCCAGCGGAGAAAAATTTCTGACCTTCACCAGTGATCACTAAGGCGTAAACGTCATTGTTCTGATTGAGGCTGCGCACAGTGTCCCGCAAGGCGGTTAACGTTTCCCGCGTCCAGGTATTGGCCGGCGGGTTGGACATGGTCAGCAATGCAGTGTGACCACGAAATTCAAGGTTTAACTGGGCCATAAGGATCCCTTATTCGGAGTGACATGCCGCGGGCTGCGTCCGGCAGCCCCGCTCTTTGTTGTTATTTTGCAAACAGGTTTACAGAATATCAGAGGCCGCGCTGTCCAGTAAGCGCCGGCCGATGATCAGCCGCATGATTTCATTGGTGCCTTCTAAAATCTGGTGCACCCGCACGTCACGGAAATGCCGCTCCAGCGGATACTCTTTGATATAGCCGTAACCACCGTGAATTTGCAGCGCCTGATCACAGACCTGAAAACCGATGTCAGTGGCAAACCGTTTCGCCATGGCGCAATAAGCGGTCGCTTCAGCGTCTTGTTGGTCCAGTTTAAACGCGGCTAAACGCACCAGCTGACGGGCGGCGACCAGTTCAGTTGCCATATCGGCTAATTTAAACTGCAGGGCCTGAAAGGCTGCAAGCGGTTTGCCGAATTGTTCGCGCTCCAGCATGTAATTGCGGGCCGTATTGAGCGCCTGCTGGGCGGTACCAATAGAACAAGTAGCGATATTGATGCGGCCACCGTCTAAGCCCTTCATTGCAAAGGTAAAGCCCTGACCTTCGGCGCCTAATAAGTTCTCCGCAGGCACCCGCACATTGTCAAAAGTAACTAATCGGGTCGGCTGCGCATTCCAGCCCATTTTCTCTTCGGCTTTGCCATAAATCACACCTTCAGCATCAGCTGGCACGACAAAAGCGGAAATACCTTTTGGACCGGCTTCACCGGTGCGCGCCATCACGACCAGCACATCTGTGCTGCCGGCGCCGGAGATAAACATTTTTGAACCGTTGATGACATAACTGTCGCCATCTTTTTTCGCACTGGTGCGAAGGGACGCCGCATCAGAGCCTGAACCCGGTTCAGTCAAACAATAAGATGCCAGCTGCTCACCGGTGACCAAAGTCGGACACCAGGCAGCTTTAACTGCATCTGTGCCCCAGGTCGCAATCATCCAGGTCGCCATATTATGAATAGTCAGCATCGCCGTGGTGGCCGTGCAGCCCATCGCCAGCTGTTCAAAAATAATCGATGAATCTAGACGCGACAGGCCTAAACCACCGGCATCTTCTGGTGTATACAGGCTGCAAAAACCCAACTCACCGGCTTTTTGCAATACATCTTTAGGGAAATGATGTTCGCGGTCCCACTGCGCGGCAAAAGGTGCCAGCTCAGTCTCAGCAAACTGCCGCGCCGTGTCAGCAAAGGCTTTTTGATCTTCGGTTAAATTAAAATTCATGCTCGGACCTCAGTGTTGATAAGACCAGCCGCTGTGGTTTGAAGTTATGACCGGACTTGATAAAACATATTGGCAAAGCCACCGCTGTTGAGGCGGTGGCCCTGCTTGGTATTAACGCAGATTGATCGACATATTCGGGCCAGACACCTGCACCTCGTCGTCAAACCAGCGTGCCGTGATGGTTTTGGTCTCAGTATAGAAACGCACCGCTTGTTTACCGTAGGCATGCTGGTCGCCGTAGAACGAACCTTTCCAGCCGGTGAAAGAGAAAAACGGCAGTGGCACCGGAATTGGAATATTAATCCCGACCTGACCTACTTCTATTTCATGCTGATATTTACGTGCTGCATGGCCACTGGCAGTGAAAATCGAGGTGCCGTTGCCGTATGGGCTGGCGTTCACCACGCTGATAGCAGCATCCAGTGAGTCGACCGTCATCGTCGTTAACACCGGGCCGAAGATTTCCTCTTTATAGATGGTCATGTCTGTGGTGACATCGCTGAACACAGTAGGACCAACCCAGTTGCCGTTTGGATAACCATCGACCATAAAGTCAGAGCCATCCAGCAGACAAGTGGCGCCTTCTTCTTTGCCTTTCGCAATTAAAGACAGAATCCGAGCCTTCGCTTGTGGGCTGATTTGCGGGCCATAAGCCGCATTTGGATCTGTGTATACACCAGGACGCACTTTGCCAATGGCCGCTGCAACTTCCGGGATCCATTCGGCCGCAGCGCCGACAAAGACCGCGACAGAAATCGCCATACAGCGCTGGCCGGCGGCACCGACTGATGCGCCCACTAAGGCATTCACTACTTGTTGTTTATTGGCGTCCGGCATGATGACCATGTGGTTTTTTGCGCCGGCAAAGGCCTGTACGCGTTTGAGATTATCAGTACCGGTTTTGTAAATGTATTGGCCGACATTAACCGAGCCAACAAAAGAAATCGCTTTAATATCCGGGTGATGCAGCAACACATCGACCTGCTCTTTACCACCGTGTACCACTTGTAACACACCTTTTGGTGCACCGGCCTCTGCAAACAGTTCAGCAATCCGGTTCACCGTCATCGGGTCCTGTTCAGACGGCTTTAACACAAAAGTGTTACCACAGGCGATCGCCATCGGGAACATCCACAGTGGGATCATGGCCGGGAAGTTAAATGGTGTAATACCGGCGCAAACGCCGAGTGGCTGAATATAGCTGTAGGTGTCAATTGACCGGGCGACGTTCTCGACAGTTTCGCCCATCATCAGTGACGGGATATTGGCCGCTTGCTCTACCACTTCAATGCCGCGCCAGACGTCGCCTTTGGCATCTTCAATGGTTTTACCCAGTTCACGGCAAATGATGTCAGCGATTTCTGCCTGATGTTCTTTTAACAGCACAGCAAACCGCATCATTAAGCGCGCACGCTCAGAAACCGGGGTTTCTTTCCAGCTTTGGAACGCAGTTTTGGCAGAAGCGATGGCCTGCGCCATTTCGTCAGCAGTAGCGCAAGGCACCTGCGCAATCACTTCCTGGGTGGCCGGATTGGTGACCGGGATCAGTTTTTCACTTTTTGAGTGAACAAATTCGCCATCGATAAACAGCTGAACCTGAGTTGTCATAGCATTTTCCCCGTTGCGCGGCCTGCCTTGTGAGCGACCGCTGCGATTGTCTTTAACCGGCGGGCCGGTCACTGTATTTACCGGCGCCCGAAGTCTGTGCTTCTTATGGGCGCCTGGTTACTCCATCGAATGGAGCTTACCCTGTTGTTTTTTACCTGGTTACGCCTGTTACCACAGGCGCCTTGGCTGTTTGCCAGCTTTTTTAATGAAACTTATTATGCGACTTCGACCGCCAACGCGACCGCTTCACCGCCGCCAATACAGAGCGATGCGATACCGCGTTTGAGGCCACGGGCTTTTAGTGCGTGAATTAAAGTCACCAGAATCCGTGCACCTGAAGCGCCGATCGGATGACCTAAAGCACAGGCTCCGCCGTTGACGTTGACTTTGGCTTCATCAAGCCCCAGCTCTTTGACCGCCAGCATCGTCACCATGGCAAAGGCTTCGTTGATTTCCCACAGGTCGACATCGTGCACGCCCCAGCCGAGTTTATTCAGCAGTTTTTGCATAGCGCCAACAGGAGCTACGGTGAAAAGCGCCGGCTCCATTGAATGGGTGGCGTGGCCAACAACAGTCGCCAGCACGTCACAGTGGTGCGCTTTGGCATCCGCTGCGCGCATCAGCACTAAGGCCGCAGCACCGTCAGAAATCGAAGAAGAGTTGGCTGCCGTGATAGTGCCGTCTTTGGCAAATGCCGGGCGCAAACCTGGGATTTTGTCGATTTTGGCGTTACCTGGTTGTTCGTCGGTGGTAAATACCACTTCGCCTTTACGACTCTGAATAGTGACCGGAGCAATTTCAGCGGCAAAAGCGCCATTGGCGATGGCTTGCTGCGCGCGTGTGGTGGACTGAATGGCAAAACGGTCCATATCTTCGCGGCTAAAACCTTGTTCGTTGGCTGTTCCCTGGGCAAAACAACCCATGGCCTTGCCGTCATAAGCGTTTTCCAGACCGTCCAGCATCATATGGTCTTTGACTTCGCCGTGGCCCATCCGCATACCGGCGCGGGCTTTAGGCAGCAGATAAGGCGCGTTGGTCATCGATTCCATGCCACCGGCAACCACGACATCAGCACTGCCGGCTTTTAACAAATCGTGCGCCAGCATCACGGTTTTTAAACCTGAGCCACAGACTTTATTCAGCGTGGTGGCACCTGCAGACAATGGCAGGCCGGCTTTTAAAACCGCCTGACGCGCC
>CAMLRA010000228.1 GCA_946482325.1 uncultured Chromatiaceae bacterium
TTGACTCCCTGTATCGTGCTGAAGTTGCCAGTGTGGCAGAAGCGGATGACAGCGCACAGTCAAAAACAGGTAAAGGTCTGGTAAATCTGGCCACTCAGGCCGGTTCGTGCCGGTTGGTGACCGCTGGCTCTGGCCTTGTTTGGCGCCACCAATACGCCTCCAGCACCAGCAAATTCAGGCCCAATGCCGTAAGCCGGGCATAGTCATGTTGCCACTGGCCGACCGCCAATTGCCAGCCGTCGAGCTGACCTAATGTCAATGCTGCGATCAGTTCCAGCAATAAACCACTTAAGGTCGCCAGAACAGCAGCAAGACCCCGACACATCCAGCGCTGATGCGCGGCGAAACGACGCTGGCGCACACGGTAAAACGCCATGCTGAAACAGCCAATAATACAGAGGCTCAGCGCCCACAGACCAAGATAGCGCGGGCCGAGATCTGCCGGCGTTAAACAGTGGTGCATCCAGACACCGGACGCGGCCATCAGCCAACCACTGCACAGCGCCAGCCGGCCGCTGTGCCGGTGCCAACGCGGCAGCCGCTGGCGCAGCCGGTCGGAAAATTGCAGCGGCACGGTCAGGAAAAACAGCACGCCACTGCCCGCGTGCAGCAAAATAGGCGCAGGTGTCAGAAGATACCGCGGGTTAACCAGACTGAGCAGTTCAGCGGGTACCCACGTCTGGCACAACAGCAATAAGATAATCATCAGCGCCGGGATGCCGGGCACGGCCAGCAACAGAAATAAAATCAGCACCAGCGGCCACTGCCTGGCACGGGTTGCAACAGAGGGACTGGTTTGCGCATGATGGGCCATATTCATCTTGGGTTCCTTTGCAGTTGGGATTTGTTGAATGTGTGATAGGCCGCCGCAGCTGTCGTCCGGTACCACAGGCCCGGACCTTTGCTGTCCGCCCCTGCAGGTCAGGACCGCTGTTAAATAAATAACGGTATGATTTTGCATAATAATTAAAACCACTGAGGTGACATTTGACTGACAATCCGCTCGGCTATTTCTTCACCTGCAGCACGCTGGCGGTGATAGCGTTCAGCATGCATCTGTTGTTGCTGCGTGCCCGGCAGCAGCAAATGTATCTGGCGTTAGCCGGCTGTCTGTTGGCTATTGCCGTGTTGATCTGTCAGCCAGTACTGGCAGTGTTAGCGCCGGATTTACGCCTGTTGGCGCTGATGTTGGCTTTGCCGGCGCTTTATCTGTTGCCCCCGCTGTTCTGGTGTTATGTCAAAGGGGTGACCGCCAGCGCTGGCTGGCGCTTTAGCCGCCGCGAAAGGCCGCATTTTGCCTTGGCAGCCCTGTGTCTGGTGATAGTGTTCATCACGTTATTGTTGCCCGGCAATGTGCGACATGCGCTGATTGCTGAAGGTCGCGAGGATATTTTGCAGCAGGTCGCAGTGCCCCTGCGGTTGCTGGTGTATAGCCTGGCTATCCTGACTTTTTTACTGGTCACCGGCTGGGTGTTGCAGGCTGGTTTTTATCTGTATCTGGTGATGCGCCGCTTACAACTGTACCGGGCACAGTTACGCCAATTGTTCGCCAGCACTGAAGCCGAAGAAGCGCGCTGGATCAACGGCTTGTTATTGGCAGTGGCGTCGGGCGGTGGCCTGTTGGCTGCGGCTTTGTTATACGACAACCTGGTGGCGCCGCTGCCGTCAGGTCTGCTGCTCAAAGATGTGCTGGCGTTGCTGCTGGTCTGGTATCTGGCGCTGTGGGGGCTGCGGCAAAAACCTGGGTTTGCCATGCTGGCTCAATCTGAGCGCGTGGTTGTGTCAGGGCAGGATACCGCCTCGCCCGATGATCTGCAGGAGGTACTGCAGGCCGTCGTTGAAGGTAAATATCAGCGCTCGGCACTGGGGGCTGAGCAGGCCGCCAGTATTGCCGGCAAACTGGAGCAGGCGATGGCGCAGGAGCAGCTGTATCTGGATGCGGCGCTGTCCTTGCCCAAGCTGGCGCGGCACATTGGTTGCTCGCCGAACTACATTTCACAAACTTTGAATGAAACGCTTGGGCTGAATTTCTTTGATTACGTCAACCGCTATCGGGTGCAGGCGGCAGCCAGGCTGCTGCGGGACACCGATTTGACTGTGCTCGACATTGCGATGAATGTTGGTTTTAACGCCAAATCATCATTTTATACCGCGTTTAAAAAGGAATTGCAGCAAACGCCCAGCCAATACCGGGCGGGTCGTTGAGCGCTCGCCGGATGGTGCTGATTCCTGTGAGCGTCCATCTGCGGTGGTTGGACAATACCTGTACTTCTTTCTGCCCGGGCGTTTTATTCTGCCCGCGTCACTATCGGGAAAGTCGCCGGTGCTTTGTCAATCAAGCCGAAGAAACGCGCCAGATCGATTTTGCTGCCGGAAATGGTTAAATCGTCGCTGAAGATCGTGTCTTTGACGCCGGCCACTCCGGCAATCATTTTTACCAAGATGTGACTGGTCAGCGACAAGGTTGCGTTGGCGTCCGCCTCCGGCGCCGCGCTTTTAAAATGCAGCACCGAATTTTCCAGCCACAGCACATATTGCTCGCCGCTGTCGGTCAGTACCAGATTGATTTTGTAGTTTTTGCCCTCGGCTGCAGGCCCGTTCAGTCCGGCAGCCATCGCCTCCAGAAACCGTTCGGTCGGCACCCGCTGCAACATCTCCAGCATTTGCGCTTTTGAAATACCTTGCGTGGGAGGGCCCTGGCGTAATTCCTGGGCTGCGGTCAGATAGGCATTACGCCAGGTCGCCGCTTCGCTTTGGTAGCCGAGTTGGTCAAAGGTTTTTGCCAGAAGTAGTTTTGCCTGTCGATTGCTGGCGTCCGCCATCACCAGATGGTTCAGTAGTTCAGCGGCCCAGCGAAAATCACCCTGGTCAAAGGCCACTTGAGCCGCGTTTAACGCCTTGTCGGCACCAATCAGCGCCAGATAACGCTTGCCTGCTTCAGTAGGTGGTAACGGGTCCAGATGGGCTGGATTGCCATCGTAAAACCCCAGATAAAACTGGTACACCGCTTTGACATTGTGGCGCAAATCACCGTAATAGCCGCGCGAATGCAGCTGCTGCGCCAGCGACTCCGGCAAGCTGATGCGATCGGCAATCTCATTTGCCGTCAGGCCCTGGTTGATCAGCCGCACTGTCTGGTCGTGGGTATATTTGTACACGTCGCGCTGCACTGTAATGAATTCACGGATGCGGGCATTGCCCCAGATCGGGTGATGGTGCTGCGCGATAAAGATCTCAGTGTCAGCAAGCATATCGAGCGACTGTTGCAGGTACTTCGACCACTGCAGCGCATCACGCACTTTGGCGCCGCGGATCGGCAACAGGTTGTGCATGGTCCGGCTCAGGTTCTCCGCGCCATTAAATAGTTTTTTATCCGGCAGACTAAAGGTCATTTCTGCTGGTGATTCGGCGCCGGGCTGGTTGTAAAACACGAAGTTGACGCCGTCGATTTGCAGTAGCTGTACCGGTTGGTCGATCACAATATTCGGCGGCAAAATTCCCATCGAGCCATAAACCACCTCTTTGCCAAGCCCGGTATCGATATTGCCGGTAGCACTGCGTGGCAGGTTTTTTCCAAACTGATACATAGAGCGGCGCGCCATCGCGTTACCGACCATGATGTTTTCACTGGTGGCTTCAGCCATAAACCCCAAAGAAGCGACCACCGGCACCTGACGCTTCAGCACTTCTTCACTACTGACCACACCAAGCGCACCGCCAAAGTGGTCGGCGTGGGCGTGGGTAAAAATCAAACCGCTGACCGGTTTATCACCCAGATGTTGCCGGGCAAACGCCAGCGCAAATGCGGCTGATTCTGTCGCAGTCAGCGGGTCAACCAGAATAAAGCCGGTGTTGCCTTCAATCAGCGTCATGTTGGCGATATCAAAACCACGCAGCTGATAGACGCCATCGGTCACTTTGAATAAGCCAACCTGCGCATTCAGCTGAGCATGGCGCCATAACCCTGGATTGACGCTGGCGGGAGCAACGTTGTGCAAAAAATCATAAGCGGCAAAATCTTTTAGCAACGCACCTTCGGCATTATTGATTTGGCCGGAGGGTTTAGCGATAAATCCACGCGTCGCTTCTGCCATATCCAGCGGGTCGGCCAGATCCAGATGTTTCGCCATGTCGTTATTGTGCTGCAGCACTGCCGGACTGACACCGCTCGTGACCGCTTGAGACGGCGCGGTATGCTGGTCACAAGCCGACAAACTCAGCAGGGCGATCAGCCCGCTGCATCTCAGTATTTTTTGCATCAGTGGCTCCTGTTTATTGGCCGAAATTGGCGTCACCCTGGCGCAGTAAATCGGCCAGCTTTTCGCCGATCATGATGCAGGGTGCATTGGTATTCCCACCGATCAGCGTGGGCATGATGGAAGCGTCAGCCACACGCAAGCGGTCTATGCCCC
>CAMLRA010000229.1 GCA_946482325.1 uncultured Chromatiaceae bacterium
TCAGCAAATCCTGCGTCACCCGCAAGGCGCGCTGAAAGATGGCATCAGTGTGACAATTGGTTCAGAGCCGACGGTTGCCAGCAAAGCGGCTGAGCAAACTCAGTCTGTCAGTGGGAAATAATTATGATCCTGTCCGATTTTAGTATTAAACGGCCACTGGTCGTGGTGGTCGTGACCATCGCTTTGATGTTATTTGGTTATTTTGCCCTGACGAACCTGAAAACCAACCAGTTCCCGGACGTGCAGCCGCCGGTACTGGTGGTGAATGTACCTTATCCGGGCGCATCGCCGGAAACGGTAGAGCGGGAGATTTTAAACCGGGTCGAAGACTCGATGTCGACCATTCAGGGCATTCGCGATATCCGCTCTTATGCGCGGGAGTCGAGCGCAACCATCGTGGTGTTCTTTGACTTTGATAAAGACTTAACCGCTGCAGCGCAGGAACTGCGTGACAGTATTTCCACCGTGCGTGACAAACTGCCGACGGAGATGAAAGAGCCATTTATCAACCGCGCCGATCCGAACGCACAACCGGTGATGTCGCTGGCACTGTCTTCTGATGTGTTAACCCCGCTGGAGTTATCCCGTCTGGCAGAAATTCAGATTGGCCGGCAGCTGCGTTCGGTACCGGGCGTTGCGCTGGTTGAACTCGAAGGTGAACTGGAACGCGAAATGACGGTGTTCCTCAATAGCCATGCGATGCGGGAAGCCAAAGTGTCGGCGCAGGAAGTGGTAGCAGCACTGCGGGCACAAAACCTGGCAGCGCCAGTGGGCCGTGTGGTCAATGGTCTGGAAGAACAAAGCATCCGCTTGCAGGGCCGGTTGAAGGACGTCACTGAATTTGAGCAGATGGTGGTCAAACAAAATGGCGACCAGGCTATCCGTTTAGGTCAGGTTGCGGACATTGTCGACGGTGGCGCTGAGCAACGGCGTTTATCTTATTTCAACGGCAAAAAAGCTTTGGGTATCGATATTACCAAAGCGCGTGAAGCCTCAACCATTTCTGTTACCGACGATATCAAAGCCAAACTGGAAGAAATTCAGAAAACCCTGCCGAAAGAAGCTGAGCTGGTGATTGTGTCAGATCAGGGGGAAGACGTAGCGGCCAGTATGCGCAACGTCACAGAAGCTCTGGGTTTAGGTGCGCTGCTGACCATAGTCGTGGTGTTTGTGTTCCTGAACTCCTGGCGCTCGACGCTGATTACATCGCTGGCGCTGCCAACATCTGTATTAGCATCTTTTATTGCAGTTTGGGCTTGTGGTTTTACGCTGAACTTTATGTCGTTACTGGGTTTGTCACTGGCGATTGGCGTGCTGATTGACGATGCGATTGTGGTGCGGGAAAACATTGTACGCCATATGGAAATGGGCAAAGACAATATGACCGCAGCCCGTGACGGTACCCGCGAAATTGGTATGGCGGTGATCGCTACGACCATGTCGATTGTGGCTGTATTTATTCCTATCGCCTTTCTGGACGGCATTACCGGCCAATGGTTTAAGCCCTTTGGCCTGACGGTGGCCTGTTCGGTATTAGTGTCGTTGTTTATCTCTTTTACTATCGACCCGATGATGTCAGCTTACTGGCATGATCCGGATCACGACAAAAACAAACAACGCAGGGGCCTGGGTAAAGTATTCCAGAAGTTCAACATTTGGTTTGATCATCAGGCGGAGCGTTATTCACGGCTGATAGGCTGGGCATTGAAGCATCGTAAGTCGATGTGGTTCCTGGCATTTTTAAGCTTCTTCGGCGCTTTGTTTTTACAAGGTAAGTTTGGCGGCTCAGGCTTTATGCCGGATACAGATAACGGTGCCTTTATTGTGTCAATTCGTGCACCGAGCGAGGCAAGCATTGAATACACCAAAGCCAAAGCGGCGCAAGTGGCTGAGATCACTCAGGTATTGCCAGAGCATCGTTATACCCAGACCACTATTGGTGTACAGGGCAATATTACCCGTGCTCAGGTGTTTGTCCGTTTAGTACCGGAAAAAGACCGTAATCGCAGTGCTAAGCAAGTGGCCGAAGAAGTGCGCGGTAAAATCAAAGCGCTGGTTGGTGCTGAATTTACCGTGTCAGCGGACTTAAACGGCGGCGGTGGTGGTGATGGCAAACCGTTGCAAATTCAGTTCCGCGGCCCGGAAACCCGCGTGCTGGAAGGCATTGTGATGGATTTTGTCGAAAAACTGAAAAAAGTACCAGGTGCAGTGGATGTCGGTTTGTCAGCGCAGGATCCAAAACCGGAGCTGCAGGTTGAATTTGACCGCGGTCTGGCCGCCAGTGTTGGTTTATCGATGAGCGATGCCGCCAATGCTATGCGCCTCGCCTTTGCTGGTGCTGAAATTGGCGACTGGGTTGACCCGACCGGTGAAACCCGTAACGTCTTTGTCCGGGTGCGGCCGGAGGAGCGTGCCACCGTCGCCGACTTAGAACAGTTACCGCTGTTATCCAGTAAAACCGGTGCTTTGGTGCCGCTCGAGCAGGTCGCGACAGTAACTTTGGGCAAAGGTCCGGCGCTGATTGAACACTTAGACCGGGAAACTATGATGGCAGTGACAGCCAACGTGCAGGGCCGCAGTTTTGGTGAAGTCTTTGCCGATGCGATGAAGCTCGCCAAACAAATCGATTTCCCGCCGGGATATGATTTGGTCGTCGGCGGCGAAGGCCGCGATCAGCAGGAAGTATTCGGTAAAATCTTTGGCGCCCTCGGTCTTGCTGTGGTGTTGATGTATTTGATTCTGGTCGTGCAGTTCCACAGCTTTATGGCGCCGGTGGCGATTATGATGTCCTTGCCGTTGTCGCTGATTGGCGTGGTGTTGGCGCTATTAATTGGAAACTCAACACTGAACCTGATGAGCCTGATTGGCGTGGTGATGCTGATGGGTATTGTGGCGAAAAACGCCATTCTGCTGGTCGATTGCGCGCGTAAAAAAGAGCAGCTGGAGGGGATGTCACTTGAAGAGTCGCTGATTGCCGCTGGTCGGGAACGGCTGCGTCCAATCCTGATGACTACTTTTGCGCTGGTCGCCGGTATGTTGCCTGTCGCTATCGGTGTTGGCGAGGGCTCTGGCTTCTACCGGCCGCTGGGTATTGCGGTGATTGGCGGAACTATTACGTCAACCATCCTGACGTTGTTAGTAGTGCCTACTTTCTACGATAGTCTGGAAACGCTGAAGCGCCGCATCAAAGCGCGTTTTAAAGGTAAAAAAGCCACTGCAACGCATACGACAGTCGAAACACCGGCTTCGTAAACAACAGTAAGTTAAAAATAAGGGCGCCAAATGGCGCCCTTATTTTTTCGTGGGAACTGGTCTATCAGAATCCCAGACTTACCGTGAAGCTTGCTGTGCGGCCTGCACCGATGTAATACGCGCCTTCCTGGCCACCGGACAGATATTCCTCGTCAGTCAGGTTATTCACCAGCAGCGATAAATCGACATATTGGAACATCGCGTCCTGACTCAGCGTCTTCTGATAACCTAAAGACAAGTCCAGCACCGTAGAGGCTGGCACCTCATCTTTGTTACCACCGAGCGCTGCACCGTAATATTCGGCAGTATGACGGGCAGTCAGAGCGCCATGGTATTTATCTGTAGTAAAGCGTGCGGAGAGAGTCACGATAGTTTCCGGTGCGCCAGCCACCTGGTCATCCTTAAAGATGCCGCGTGGATTTTTCACCGTCTGATTACCTTCTTTGATGGAACCGTTGATGGTTTGGTTGTACACAGCGTCGTTGAGTGTCAGAGCACCATACAATGACCAGACGTCGTTCAGCTGCCAGTTCAGGCTGGTTTCAACGCCTTTGGCATCGATACCACCGACGTTGATGTAGGTGCCATCCAGTTCGTTCAGGTAATCCGGCGCGCCCTGATTGGCACCTGGCTGCAGGAAGGTGATGCGGTTGTCAAAGGTGGTGCTGTACAGCGTCAGATTTAACGACAGATTGTCGGCGTTATAACGCAGACCAAAATCGATGTTATCTGCTGTTTCTGCTTCAAGTTTGCTGAAGTCCTGGCTGGTTTCCAGAATGGCATCACCAATGGCTTTGAAGTTCTGGCTAAAACCGGCAAAGGCTTCCAGCTCATCGGTTAAACGATAAACCGCACCTGCTGACCACAACGGATCTGAGTCGCTGGATAAATCGCCGGCATTGCTGGTGACGATATTATCCTGACGTTCCACGTCAACATAAAACTGTTTCACACCAGCGGTCAGGGTTAAATCACCCAGTTCAATCGTATCCTGCGCAAACAGTTTCAGTGTGTCTGTGCTGTAGTCGCGGTCGTAATGCACCCAATATGGTGTTTCATTGAAATAATGATAGATTTTGGTATCCAGCACCTGATGCCAGTCGCGGGTCTCGTTACGATCCTGCTGTTCATACCAAATCCCGGCGCGCAGCTGATGGTTA
>CAMLRA010000230.1 GCA_946482325.1 uncultured Chromatiaceae bacterium
TTATTAGCACAAACTTTTGTCGCGCAAAACAAATTTCCGGAAGCCAGTGCTGAACTCGACAAATTACTGAAGCTTTTCCCGAAACAACCATTGGCAAACTATCTGAAGTCAGTGATTGCATTTGAGGCCAAAGATTTTCAAAAAGCGAAAGAATATAGTGAAACAGCCATTAATTCAGGACTCAGCTCGGTGAGTACCCGAGTGATGGCTGCGTTGGCCGCCTCTCAGTTAGGCCTGTCAAATCAGGCATTAAATCATTTGCAAGCTGTGCGCGGTGAACTGGATAGCTATCCGCCGGCGCAGAAACTGTTTATCGCGCTGCAATTACAAAGCGGTAATACCGATGTTGCCCAGCAGCAAATCCTGAAAAATGAGTCAGCCGCCAATGACGTGCAACTGGTGACTGCGACCGCTTTTCAATTATTAAAACAACGCGCCAATGGTGCTGCCGAAGAATTGATCAACAAATACGAAGCCGGTACTGAGCAAAAGTCAGGGCAAGACCTGATTGCGATCGGTTCTATCAAACTTGGGATCCCAGGCCAGGAAGCGCAGGGTCTGCAACTGCTGGAACAAGCTGCAAAGCTTGCACCGAAAGAACAACAACCAAAATTACTGCTGGCTGCAGCTTACCTGCAGCAACGCAAGTTTAAGGAAGCCGAAGCGCTGGCCAGCGAATGGTTGAACGACGAGGCAATGAAAGTTCAAGGTTTGAACATGCTGGCTTTTATTGCATTGCAGCAAGAGCAAGATGAAAAAGCACTGAAATACATTGCAGATGCTGTGGCTGCCAACAGTGATTTGCCATTCACCTATTTGTTAAAAGCTGTGTCGGAGCAGGCCAAACGAGACTCAGCGGCAGCCAAAGCGACCTTAACAACACTGCTGGACAAACATCCAAATTACCTGCCTGCTTTGGAGCAGTTGTATTCGCTCACACGCGAGGAAGCTGAGGGCCCAGCGCTGAAACGTGCTGAAACTTTATTTAAATCAAACACGGCCAATTACAACGTCGCAGTTCTGTACGCTCGTATGTTGGTTGATCAGAAAAAACAAGAGCTGGCGTTGCAGGTATTGGAAGAAGGTAAACAACCGGTCGCCGAACGTCATGCCTTACACTGGGCTTTACTGATTGAGCATGAGCGGGTCACGAATAAAGATATTAAAAAGTCATTGGCTGTCGCTGAACAGTGGTATCAACTGAATTCAGCAGAGCGAGAATCTGTTTATAGCTATATACGTTCGTTGGTTTTGGATAAGCAACTTGAAAAGGCACTGGCAGTATCCACTGACGAATTGAAAAAAGCGCCGGACGATAAAGTGTTGTTTGGCACTCAAGTACAGTTATTGGCAGAAAATGGTAAGCATGCAGAAGCATTAAAACTGCTGGCAACCTTACCAGCAGAAGAAGCCAGTAAACCAGATGTGCAGTTTATCAAAGGCCGTATTTTGTTAGCGGATAACAAACCAAAAGAAGCACTCGTCGCGTTAAACGAAAGCTATCAGCAAAGCCAGTCAACAATGGCAGCGCTGATGATTGCCGATACCTACGAACGTGCCGGGGAACTGGACAAGGCCAAGCAATTTGTTGAACAACATTTTACCACTAAGCCAAATGACGGTCCGTTACAGCTTTTCTACGCCAATTTATTGTTAAAAAGCGATAAAGAAAAATCTATCGAAGTGTTCAGTCAGTTGCTGGTTAAGGAACCAGAAAATGTTGCGGTACTGAATAATTTAGCCTGGACCTTACTGGAAACCAATAAACTTGCTGAAGCCACTACCCATATCGAAAAGGCCATGACACTGGCGCCACGTAATCCGGACGTGCTGGACACTTATGGCGCCGTGTTGCTGGCGTCGGGAAAAGTCGATCAGGCGATCCAACGTTTAGAGGATTCATTGAAAGTGCGGCCAGATCACCCATCAGTTTTATTGAATTACGCTGACGCCCTGATCAAAAAAGGCGAGAAAGACAAAGCCAAAACCATTCTGGACAAGATTACTGGCGATAAAACCATTTCAGCGGCACAGGTAAATGCGCTAAAAGCCAAACTGAACTAAATCTGCAAGATCCCAACATTAAAGGCTGCCTGGTGCAGCCTTTTTCTTTAGCAATTCTAGTGCGAATAGTCGCTGACGCTTGTTTCGCAACAATGAGGCGTACATCAGGAACTTGGTTGCGTCCATTACAACATCAAGTGCTTCGATTTGCTCATGACTTTTGGGGCGTTTCGATTAGCATTGTCATATTCAAATCCGTTACCAACTTTCTTTGGTGAGACTCCTGACAAAGCGCGGCTCGTACCGAATGAAAACCGCTGGCAAAGCATGAAACTGGCCCCCGCGAAAGTGCTGAACCCGCGTTGGTACTGCATACGCTATATGTACTGCTAATCCACAGAAGACCTGTCGCGACAGAATACAACAATAGAATCTCGACGGTGTGGAAAGGACTAATTAATTCAGGCATAAAAAAACCGGGCATTAGCCCGGTTCTTCAAATCAACCACATTATCTGCGGCGAATTACTGCTTGTTGCGGCGACGCAGGCCCAACATAATCAGTGACAGACCTAACATACCTACTGTAGCCGGAGCAGACACTTTTGACATAGTCAGTTGTGCTAACAGCTCGAGCTGGTTAACTGTACCTTCGCGGGTAACCAGTACGATTGAACCATCTGGGTTCACGACTGACTGAGTTACACCTGACAGTGGGTTCAGTTTGAAAGAGATAGTGTATTGTTCTTTACCGGCTACAACGAATTTAATCGCTGGCAGATTCAGTTTAATCAGGAACGTATCATCACAACCTGTGCCTGACAGCTGCGGGATTGGGCAGTTGGCTGGATTTGGCACGTTTGGTGTTTCGTTAAACTGGATACCAACAGTTGCTGCTTTTGAACCCAGTGGAGGATTCACCAGTGTGAACAGAGTTTCCAGGTCTAAGGTAAACAGTGAACGTGAACCTGCTGGAATTGTTTTGTTTGAGTGAGTGATTAAACCGGTTTGAACCCAAGCGCCGTTGGTAACCAGAGTACCAGCCTGAGACACGATGTTTAAACCGCTTTTTGCAGTGCTAGAACCCCAAGTCACTGTGTCATATGCATTTGGCAGACCAGCAGCACCAGTGAAAGTTAAACCACAGCCATTCGCTGCGTCTGTAGTGCCTGCAGCACAATCATACACAGTACCGTTTGCTTGTTTGCTTGAAGAATTAACGCCATCAGCTAACCAGCCGGACTTAGTTGCAAAGTCCATTGCCGGGATAATTGCAGCTTGTGCAGAGCCGATGAATGTAGCGATTGACAGAGCGCTTACTGATAAAAGAGTTTTGAATTTCATGTTACTACCACCTTGTATTATTAACTGCCCTACCAGTGACTGTCAGGCTAAAACTATTACTGACAGATATAAAGCAACCAGCGTGCCAACTTTTATAATCTTTTAAATTCAACAGCTTACATCGAAACGTGTATAATGCTGCTTTCACTCTGTAAATTTTTTTGACGATTCTGCGATATAACGACCTGGCGATAATATTCCTTGTGGATCTAACATTTGCTTGAGATCTGCCAATACACTCAGATAAGTGACATCACCAAATTGGGTCATCTCTGCCATTTTATTCACATCGGTGCGGTAGGGATAAAAACCGCGTTCAAACATGGACTGATACAGCTGATCGCGGCATTGCACAGCCTGCTCGTCCCAGGATTTGCCGTTAGGTGCCAAAGTGGACCTGTCAAAGGAAATACTGACGACCGCATCAATACAACGCTCATTTAATAAAGTCAGAGTAACTGCAGGTTCAAAACCGTAGGCTGGTAAAACCTTTTCGACTATTTGCATTAACTCTCGGGCATTTTCCGGATCGGCAGGAGCCACAAAAGCGCTCCAGATTAAGCCGACACCGTCTTTATCCATATCAAATTGCCCATCAGGTGCCTTTTTCATCCGCCAGTATGAACTGGTTAAAAACTGCGAACTCGGTTGCCCTTTCATCATGTCATGTACCGGCCTGAGAACCTTCAGCATTCCCGGCAAATCCATTCTCGTCATGAATGCTATAGGTTTTTGAAAAACCTCAATAAAACGAAGTAATTCATCGCTAATAAAATTCAGCCGGGCACCTTTGACTTGCCGCAGCGCTTTACGAACCTGTGATCTGGCATTCGCCACTTGCTCCTTAGTGCCATATAAGGCCCCTGATACGTTCCAGGTTCCTACTTGCCATTGTTTCTTCAACTGCTCGGTGATCCCTCCGGGTAATGGATATTGAGTTTCTCCAGAATCAAATAAAGGCCAGGGATACTGTTGCATCCCGCCTAATACCCGATAGGCATTTGCAATGT
>CAMLRA010000231.1 GCA_946482325.1 uncultured Chromatiaceae bacterium
ACTAAAGCAGCAGTTCTTAACATCACTACACTCCTTCGGCGCGAGCGCCGCTTATCGGTTAAACCTCAGTCACTGCTGTAAAAACCATCAACCTTGCGTTGCCAGGCTGGATCAGCGCTGGCAGGCCATAAAGACCGGTCAAAACCAGGTTGGTTTTTTAAATCACGGTGTTCAACCTCAATAGAAAAACGACAGCGGTCTGCATCAAGCACCAAAGCATGCCAGGGCACAGCAAACAAACGTGGTGGAGCAACAAATGAATGTGGATAGGCTAATACTGCATAACTGATCCGGCCGGTTTTCAGGTCAATCACGATACTGTGCAGTGTGCCCAACACTTCGCCATGATGGTTTTTTAAACGCTGCCCCATCAGTTTTTTACAGCCGAGCAATAACGTGTCAGAGCCACTTTGACAAACCGGAAAATCGTCGCTGAGTATTTTTTGCTGGTCCATGTGTTGCTCCTGTGCAGTGCATTTCAATTCAGCGGCTTCTACCATGGGCGTTTTGTGCAGCCTGATCTGTGCGTTACAGCACTCAGCAGAAGAACCTACCAACCTTCACTTAACAGACTGCAACATTTAATTGCATGCGCGCTAACGCACCGACAACAGAGATAAAAAAACGCAGGCTGTCCATCCGGCACTGCAACTTTGCAGCCCGCCGAATCACCCGAGGTTTTTATGAATAAGTTCACTGAACAGAACAAAGCGACCGCAAAACAGGATACAAAGGCCAACAACGGCACAGCCGGTGTCGCAGATGCTGCGGCTAAAACCAATCAGATGACCAAAGCTGTGGCGGCGGACAAAGCCAAAATAGCGGCAGGGACGCAGAAACCTGCTGAAGCTGCAAAAAAAGACGCTTTTAACGGCAAATGGCACAGCCAGATCCAGGCTGCCAAAAATAACTGGAGCAAAATCAGTGAAAGCGAATTGCTGAAATCCGGTGGAGTTGAGACCAATTTAGTCAACCTGGTGCAACAGCGATATTCACTGAGCCAGGATGTGGCCAGTAAACAAGTCAAAAGCTTTATTGATAAATGCCACTGCTGACAGAGCAGCCGCGTCATCGCCCGGACGCCTAGTATTTTCTGTTACCACTGCCGGCGCTGCCTCGCAGCACCGGTTACCTTTTCCCTGTGTGGAGCACGACCATGAATTCTTCTTATCGCCAGTTTATATTTGCTTCTGCCATTTTAATGACCATCACGCCGGTGCCATCAGTGTTTGCTGCCGACGCTGTGACCACCTCATTGGACGACGTCCGACAGGAAAGCCAGATAGCCACGAGCTATGCGTTGAATCCCTATCTGCGTGCCAATGATCTCAAAGTCACTGTGCAAAAAGGCAAAGCCGTGTTGACCGGTAAAGTCGACGAGAAAATCAGTAAAGAACTGGCGAGCGAAATCGCCCGTGGGGTGTCCGGCATTACCGACGTCGACAATCAGATTGTGGTTGAAGCCAATTACCTGCCACATTTTGGCCATGGTGGTTTTGGCGACAAAATTGATGATGCCAGTATCTCGGCCGCTATACGCTCCAAATTGCAATGGAATAAAGATGTAGATTCAGTGGGGACTGACGTCAGTACCAAAAATGGCCGGGTCACGCTGACCGGGAATGCCGACAGTCAGGCTGCCAAAGATATTGCCAACCGCCTGGCAATGAACACACGTGGTGTGACATCTGTGACTAACAATCTGAAAATTCAGTCGAATCAAATGACTGACGATGACAAAGCCCGGGCCAAGGCGGAAGACGAAAGCCATAACATTTCCGACAGCTGGATCACCGCCAAAGTGAAATCCAGTTTTATGTACTCCAGCAACATCAACGGCGGTGACATTGATGTCAGTACGAACAACGGCGTCGTGACTCTGACCGGCAAAGTCGCCAGCGGTATCGAGCGGTCGCTGGCCATTGAGACGGCACAAAATATTCGTGGCGTTAAAAGTGTCACTTCCAAAGCACTGCTGTTCTGAAACTTTTCTTACCGGTCAGGCCTGTTATCCAGCCTGCTTAATGCAGCGGACACAGCCGGCCCGGCTTCCCACAAACAAATCCCGGTGCTGTGGCAGCGGGCAAGGAGTTCCAGATGTTTTATCCATGGTTACCCTACAGGCCGCTCTTCAGGCGCTGGTTATGGCCCGGCTGTTTTTCGTTGTTTCTGGCCGCCTGCGCTTCAGCGCCGCTGGCCACGACCGACACCATGCTCAGGGCCGAACGCACTATTGCCAGAGCCGAACAGGCCCGTGTTGGCCAATATGCGGCCACTGAACTGGGCGAAGCCAGGCAGAAACTACAAGCATCGCGCAGTGCCTTGCTGCTGCGTGACCAGATCAATGCGGAACGTTACGCCGAACAAGCGACCTTAGATGCCGAGTTGGCACTGGCCCGGGCCGAGCTGGCACAGGCAAATGGCGTCAACGAAGAGATGAAAAATAGTCTCGGGATCCTGCAGCAGGAAATGCTGCGAACTACTCAGGGAAATCAATAATGAAACCACTGACTTTTCAAGCCACACAGGGCAAATTGCTCAGTTGTGCGCTGGTACTCAGTACGCTGACGGCCTGTAGCACCGCGCCTAAAATTGCTACTGGTATCAGTGATATCCGGGCCGAACTCAGTGCCCTGCAAGCCAATAATGAGTTGGCAGTGTTGGCTCCTGTCGCCATCACTGAAGCAGAAGCCGCAGTTCGTGCTGCAGAGCAACCTGTGAAAAATACGGATTTGTCGAGTCATCTGGTATTTGTCGCAGACCGTAAAGTGAACATTGCCTGGGCTCAGGCGCAAAGCCGGTTTGCGCAGGACCAACTGAAAGTGTTGGCCAAAGCACGGGACGAAGCCAGACTGGATTCGCGTACCCGGGAAGCTAATCTGGCCCAACAAGATGCCCGCGCCGCCCGCAGTGATGCTGTGACCGCCCGACAGGAAACGGATGCTGCCCGCCAGGCAACCAGCGCAGCCCAGACCGAATCCGATAACGCACAGCAATTGGCCGCAGAATTACAAGCGCAGATTAAGCTGCTCAATGCCCGCCAATCCGAGCGCGGCTGGGTGGTGACACTCGGCGATGTGCTGTTTGACACCGGCAAAGCCAACCTGAAATCGGCTACCAGCCAGCATCTGACCGATTTAGCGTTGTTCCTTGGCAAATACCCACTACGTGGCGCCATCATCGAAGGTCACACCGACAATATTGGCAGCTCTGCTTACAACATGGGATTGTCGCAGCAGCGGGCAGACAGTGTGCGTAATTTCCTGATTGGCCGCGGTATTCAGTCCGGTCGGCTCAGCAGCTTGGGCAAAGGGGAAGACATGCCGGTTGCAGGCAACGAATCTGCCAGTGGCCGCCAACAGAACCGCCGGGTGGAGGTCATTATTACCGAAGCAGCGCTGGCCGCGCGCTGACGGGGTTCATTCTGTAACAGCAGTCAGACGGCAGTCCCAGCAGAATACCTTTTGCAGTATGGCCAGGGTAACTCAGTTCGGACGCTGTGAGTCGGACTAAGTACCCGTTTAGACGATCAAGTCCGGCTGGATGCTCAGGACAGTCCGGACTGACTGATCTGATAAAGTTGACCACCACCGGCTTTCGCTGCGTACGTGGCCTGATCAGCTTTTTCAATCAACACATCCAGTTCGATACCATGCCGCGGAAAGACGGCGACACCCATACTTATTTCATCTCGTGCAAGGCGGAATTGATTGCGTAACCAACGGTTTTAAAACCCTAGTCGCTATGGCGTTAAAGCACTGCCATAACAGAATCGTGGCGATGGCACTTTCTGTTTTTCTGGCATGGGACTTACTCACAAAACGGAGGTTACTCAAATAATGATTCAGGTCAACGACACCTGTTTTATTGAGCTTAGCAATCTGCACTGTCTGACTCAGTTCGCTGTGCCACATCTGACGTATTTTGATGTCTTGTGCCCTAGCGCACCGAACCGCCACAGTTAACCTCTGATAATGCAGCGGGCAACCAAGCAAACACAGCAATTTTCCCAGTCTGTACCGCTTTAACCTATAAGACAGGTCATCCATGCCAACCGATTCAAATACAAACAATCAAG
>CAMLRA010000232.1 GCA_946482325.1 uncultured Chromatiaceae bacterium
TTTAAAATTCAGCAACAAACGATTGAAGCCCGCGGGATGTGTAAAAACTGTCAGAACTGAGTCGTCATTGGCTTATTTGATACCGGTTGTGTGCAAACAAATATATTTCGCCGGAATATTTAGCAATTTTATGTGTGAAACTATCTCAAAAACAAAGAGCTAGTCTTGTTTATTCTAAAAAATCTGCCTAACCTTATCGTCAGGGTCAATAGCCAAGTGACGAAACACAGCAGCGGGTCTTTTCAATGAATGTCGAGTATGTAAATCCATTCTTATCGTCGTTAGTGAATGTGCTGAGCACTATGGCCAATACCACTATTGTGCCGGGACAACCGCGGATTAAAAAAGATGAAGTCGCACGCGGTGATGTTTCGGGCCTCATTGGCATGATCGGTCCACAAACCAAAGGGTCTTTTTCGGTCAGTTTTGAAGAATCACTGGCTCTGGAAATTATGAACCGGATGCTCGGCGAGAAACCAAAAACGATTAATGAAGAAGTAACCGATATGGTCGGTGAAATCACCAATATGGTGACAGGTGGTGCCAAACGCATCCTGGGTGAAAAAGGCTACGAATTCTCTATGGCAACACCGGTTGTCGTATCTGGTAAAGGCCACACCATTACTCATAAATGCGATGGTCCCAAAATCCTGATGCCATTTGATTCTGAGTTTGGCAAAGTACATATCGAAGTCAGTTTCGATAATCAAGGTGGCGGTTAATTCCCACTTTGTATTTAGTAAAAAGCCGGTTTAAGAAACCGGCTTTTTGTTGGATACGACTTCAGCGATTATTCGCTGACATACCTGAATTGGACCCTACTGGTAATATTGCAAAGCAATTCATAAGGTATGGTCTGTACCTGCTCGGCGATCTCTTCGACCGGCAGCTCTTCCCCCCACAAAATCACCTGAGAACCATGGCAGATGTCGTCATGACCAATATCAACTGTGGTCATATCCATTGAAACACGACCGACTATCGGATAACGTTTGCCGCCAATGAGGACCGGGGTGCCACAGGGTGCATTACGCGGATAACCATCCCCATAACCAATCGCAACCACAGCCAGCCGGGTATCTCTCGGTGCAATCCAACTGGCACCATAGCCAACAGCATCTCCTGCTTTGACCTGTCTGACGGCAATCACTGAACTGCTAAACGTCATCACAGGACGAAATCCATGCCTAGCAGAGCGGCCTTTATCCATCGGCGAGACACCATACAACGCCAGACCAGGCCTTATCCAATCCCCATGGCTTTGCGGCCATCCGATCACACCGGCGGAATTTGCAATGCTCAGCTCACCCGTTGCATCCCCAATCGTTTGCCGGAATAAAGCCAGCTGTCGCATCGTTGCCGGATTATCAGGCTCGTCAGCACAAGCAAAATGTGTCATCAGCCGCATCGGCTGCAGAATATTTTTACTCTGCGTTAATTTGCGATAAATTTCGGGAAAATCGCCAGGCTCAATCCCCAATCGGTGCATACCACTATCAATTTTCAGCCAGACATGGACAGGAGATTCCAGTTCCGCCTTTAACAAGGCGTCGACCTGGGCCGGATGATGCACCACAACCTGCAGATTTGAAGCGACTATCTGCGGTAATTCATCAGCGTGGAAAAAGCCTTCTAACAAAACGATGGGCTTGACGATACCACCCGCGCGCAACATCAGTGCTTCATCAATCCGCGCGACACCAAAGGCCTGAACATCCTTAAGCTGTGCTGCTACGGCCAGCAATCCGTGGCCATAGGCATTAGCCTTTAACACTGCGAGGATTTTGCTATGCGGCGCCATTTCGCGAATGCGGTCGACATTGTGCAATAATGCGCTGGTATTGATTTGCGCCAATGGTCTACGGCTCATCAGTACTCATCCTCAAAGCGGGCTGTACCGGCATAGTTATCAAAACGCGAATAACGGCCGTGGAACGTCAGACGAATACGGCCAATCGGACCATTCCGCTGTTTACCAATAATGACTTCAGCTGTGCCTTTGTCCGGGCTGTCGTCGTGATAGACCTCGTCCCGATAGATAAACATGATGAGGTCGGCGTCCTGCTCGATAGAACCGGATTCACGTAAATCCGAGTTGACTGGTCTTTTATCTGCCCGTTGTTCCAAGGAACGGTTTAGCTGGGACAGCGCAATGACCGGCACTTTTAATTCTTTCGCCAGCGCTTTTAACGACCGGGATATTTCGGCAATTTCCAGGGTGCGGTTATCCGACAAGCCCGGCACCGTCATCAGCTGTAAGTAGTCGACCATGATCATCGACAAGCCGCCGTGTTCACGGGCAACGCGTCGCGCGCGTGATCGCACCTCGGTTGGCGTTAAGCCTGAGGCGTCATCGATATACATTTTGCCTTTACTGTTCAGCAGTTCAATCGCAGAAGACAAACGGGCCCAGTCTTCGTCATCAAGCTGACCGGTCCGCACTTTGGTTTGGTCAATACGGCCCAGCGAGGCCAGCATCCGCATCATAATTTGTTCAGAAGGCATCTCTAAACTAAAGATAAGAACTGGTTTATCACTGCTTATCGCTGCATGTTCACAGAGGTTCATCGCAAAAGTAGTTTTACCCATCGACGGACGCGCCGCAACGATAATCAAATCTGACGGCTGCATGCCGTTGGTCATCTTGTCCAAATCCATATAACCGGTCGAAACCCCGGTCAGGCCACCATTACTTGGATTACGAAACAAGGCATCGATTTTATCGATAGTTTTCGCCAGAATGCTGTTAATCGGCTCGGGGCCTTCATTGGCATTAGCGCGCTGCTCGGCAATTTTAAATACTTTGGTTTCAGCAAAATCCAGCAATTCTGCGCTGTTGCGGCCTTGCGGGTCATAACCAGCGTCAGCGATATCATGGGCCACCGAAATCATGTCCCGCACCACGGCACGTTCACGCACGATGTCGGCATAAGCAAGAATGTTGGCGGCGCTTGGTGTGTTTTTCGCAATTTCGCCTAAGTAAGCGAAACCACCAACATCATCCAGTTGCTGATTGCGCTCCAACCATTCTGAGACGGTGATGAGGTCAATCGGCTGATTTTGCTCAGCAATGGCCGCCATCGCCTGAAAGATATGCTTGTGCGAGCGCAGGTAGAAATCCTGTTCAACGACTTTCTCAGAGACCTTATCCCAAGCGTCGTTATCCAGCATCAGACCACCGAGCACAGATTGCTCAGCTTCAATAGAATGGGGCGGCATTTTCACCGCGGCGACTTGTTTATCTTTTACGTTTGCCATAACACCTGAACGCTTCCAGAAAGCGGAGACATTGCGAATTCAGCGGCGGATTACTCACACAGACAGTGGTCGTGCCGCGGAAAATAAGAGCCATAGCCTAGCATTTTTCGACAGACAGGACAGAACAAATTTAATGCTGTTGTATGCGTACGATGCACAAATAAACAGAAAGAGGGAGTATATATCTCAGAGGGGGGGAAACGGACACAGCACTAAGTACTATGTCCGTCAAAGGCTTACGCCTCGGCAACAACAACCAGTTTAACGGTTGCAGTTACTTCAGCATGCAGCTGCAGGTCGATGTCGAAAGAACCAACGTCACGCAGAGTGCCGTTTGGCAGTTTCACTTCGGCTTTAGTCACAGCTACACCGGCTTCAGTGATCGCATCAGCGATGTCACGAGTACCGATAGAACCGAACAGCTTGCCTTCGTCGCCAGCTTTAGCAGCGATAGTCACTTCGCCGAGCGCAGCAACTTTAGCAGCACGTTCTTGCGCAGCAACCAGGTTAGCAGCCAGTTTGGCTTCTAACTCAGCACGGCGTGCTTCAAATTTTTCGATGTTAGCTTTGGTCGCTGGAACTGCTTTCCCTTGTGGGAACAGGAAGTTACGGGCATAACCAGATTTAACAACCACTTTGTCGCCTAAACCACCCAGGTTAGCAACTTTATCCAACAGAATAATATCCATTGTTTAATCCTCTCTGTATCGTTGAACCAGGCTTATGCGTGTGAATCGCTGTATGGCAGCAGAGCCAGGTAGCGGGCGCGTTTGATTGCACGAGCTAATTGGCGCTGATACTTAGCGCTGGTACCAGT
>CAMLRA010000233.1 GCA_946482325.1 uncultured Chromatiaceae bacterium
TTACGAGGACGGCTCAACCGAACAGCAATATATCGCCGCCGAAATCTGGCGTCAGTCGCCGCATGCAGTCAGCAAGCTAATCGTTAGCGACAAAGTGCTGGTCAAAGCTGAAATCGACCCCAAATGGCTGACAGCTGATGTGGACGTCGATAACAACGTGTATCCACGGCAGATCATTGAATCACGCATCGAATCGTTTAAACGCGAAAAACGCAAAGGTCATACCCAGCGCGACATCATGCAAGACAGCAAAACCAAGCTGAAAAGCGCTGAAGATAAAGACGACAATGACGGGCAACAGCCATGATGCGTCAGACTTTGTGGCTGGTCCTCAGCGCGTTTTTGTGTTTCTGTGCGCCGTTACAGGCGCATCAGATGAAAACCGCTATCACCAAACTGTTGTTTAACGACCGCAGTGGCCAGCTGGAAGTGATGCACCGCTTTTATTTGCATGACGCCGAGCACGCAGTGAAACATCTGCAAGGCAAAGCGGCGGATATTCATAAAGAAGAAGCGGCGCGCGCGCAGTTCGCCGCTTATGTCACCAGCCATTTTCAGCTGACGCTTAATGGCGAACCGCTACAGTTGCAACTCCTTGGCAGTGAACTGGACGGCCGGCATATCTGGGTGTATCAGGAAATTACACTGCCAAAAGCAGCATTAAAAACGCTGAGCGTCCGTCATGACAGTCTGATGAGCATTTGGCCGGCACAAATCAATGTGGTGAATCTGGAGGGCCGTGGCCCGGTCCGCACGCTCAAGCTCAGCAAACAAGTACCAGAGCAAAGCTTTGATTTTGCCGCGACCACAGGTTCAGCTCAGTAAACCGCGAAAAAATCGAAAAGAAACACCCGTTTTTTCTGCTGTACTCTGTGCCCGCATGCCCCCTAAGATACTAACCAATGCCGCCGGAACCACTGGCGGCTTGTTGGCGTGGCCTCTGGAGTACTGTGAATGGACTTGTGGCAATGGCTGACGCTGGCAGGCGCTGTGATGCTGTCTGGTATCTCCAAAACCAGCTTTGCCGGTAGTCTGGGTCTATTAGCGATGCCGCTGTTATTGCTGGCTTTTCCGGCTGACCGCGCGCTGGCTTTGTTATTGCCGGTGCTCATCCTCTGCGATGCTTTTACCCTGCAAAGCAGCTGGAACAAATGGGACCTTACCGCATTACGGTTTTTATTACTGCCGGCTATTTTCGGCATTGTCGCCGCCAGCTTTGTGTTGTTGCTGGTAACTATCCAGCAACTGCAGCTATTTATTGGCATCGGCGCAACCTTGTTTGCGCTACGGTATTTTTACGGCAATGCCGATTTAAGCCTGTTTGCCGGTGCCAAAGCCGGTATCAGCCTGGGGTTTCTCAGTGGTGTCAGCTCCACTTTATTACATGCCGGCGGCCCGCCGTTGTCGCTGCATTTGCTAGCGCGCCAGCTGCCGCCGGTCAGCTATATCGCCACCAGTGCGGTGTTTTTTGCCGTGCTGAACCTGCTCAAAGTACCAGCCTACTGGCTGACCGGTCAGTTTGACCCGGCCGATATCCTACGGGTGCTGTATTGTACGCCGCTGGCCTTTATCGCGGTGCAGGCTGGTGTCTGGGTGCAACGCAACCTGCCGCAGCAGCTGTTTATCCGTTTGTTATATATGCTGTTATTACTCAGTGGTCTGGCAATTACTGCCGGTGCGCTAAAGTCATAAACCCGGCCTTCAGGGCTGTTACCGTCATTTGTTGTGACCAAGGAAGTGGCAATGCAAAAACATTGGCTGAGTCAATATTGGCACCAGGGCATCCGTGCTATGCCCGCACGCGATGTACATGAACATCACCGCGCATCGACGCCGCTGGAATTATTGTTTGACCTCGTCGCAGTGATTGCCATAGCAGCTGCTGCCGGCGAATTACACCATGCCGTCGCACATGGCCATGCGCTGGAAGGCGCCGGTAAATTCGTGTTGGCATTCTTTGCCATCTGGTGGGCCTGGATGAATTTCACCTGGTTTGCCTCGGCCTATGACAATAACGATGCGATTTTTCGTTTGCTGACGATGGGACTGATGGTTGGGTCTTTGACCATGGCTGCGGGGATCCGGCCGTTTTTTCTGCAGGCTGATTTACTGCTGATTGTGCTGGGTTTTGTCTGGATGCGTATCTGCATGGTGCTGCTGTGGTTGCGCGCCGCCCGGCATGATCCGGCACACCGGCCGACTGCGCTGACTTATGCCATCGGACTGATGCTGGTGCAAAGCTATTGGGTTGGTCTGCTGCTGATGCAGCCTTTGTCACTGCCGTTGTTGTTGCTGCTATTTGGTGGTGGCGCATTACTGGAACTGGCGGTCCCGGCTGTTGCCGAGCGCCGCGGCATTACGCCCTGGCATCGCCACCACATGATAGAGCGGTATGGTTTGCTGAATCTGATTGTGCTGGGCGAAACCCTGTTAGCAGGCTCTGTGGCCATCAGCCAACTGCAACAGCTCGCCGTCAGTACCGCTGGCGTCTGGTCACTGCTGACTTTGGCTTTAGTGCCACTGCTTGCCATGATCCTGCTGTTTTGTTTGTGGTGGCTGTATTTTTCGCGCGAAGAACATTTAGCGGTGCAAAACCTGCGGATGGCGCTGACCTGGGGTTATGGTCATCTGCTGATTTATGCCGCCGGCGCGGCTATAGGCCCCGGCATCGCGGTGCAGGTTGACCTACTTTCCGCCCAGGCGCACTTGAGCAGTACCATGGCAACAGCTGCGGTGGCAATACCGGTCGCGGTTTACCTGTTTGGCCTCTGGCTGGTGCGTGACCGTTTTGTGTTTGGCGGCGCCGGCCGTTATTTACTGTTGGGTTTTGCTTTCGCATTGCCCCCCATCAGCCTGTTGGCATCGAAGTTTGGCGCTGTCGCAGGCCTGCTTTGCACCACCATTGTTACACTCCTGGCCTTGCTGCTGCGTAGCAGCCACGCCTGCTGTCAGACCCAGAATTTATCCAGATCCGGAGTACACTATGAGTAACTTAAACCCGCTAATTGCCGGCGACTGCAGCGAAGATTCAGGCTGTGGCGCCATCTTAAGAATTATCCGGCCACGGGAAAAAGACCTGGGCGGCTTTTCAGTACGTCGTTTGTTGCCCGTTGCTGGTCAGCAAATGGTTGGACCCTGGATTTTCTTTGACCATATGGGCCCGGCATTTTTTCCGGCCGGCTCCGGCATCAAAGTGCGGCCACATCCGCATATTAACCTCGCGACCGTTACTTACCTGTTTGAAGGTGAAATTCTGCACCGCGATTCGCTCGGTAGCCTGCAGCCGATAGTGCCCGGCGACATCAATCTGATGGTGGCTGGTTGCGGTATCGTACATTCCGAGCGGGAAAGACCGGAGGTCACCGCAGTCGATCATCAGCTGCATGGCTTGCAGCTGTGGCTGGTATTGCCGGAAGCCGACGAAGAAACCGCGCCGGCGTTTTATCATTATCCGGGCACGCAGATCCCCGCTGTCAGTGTTGAAGGTGTACCAGTGCGGGTCATTATGGGCAGCGCTTATGGTCAGACTTCACCGGTTAAACAGTTTGCCCAGACGTTGTACCTCGAAGCTCACCTCAAAGCCGGTCAGTGTCTGGTACTGCCACAGGCGGCAGAGCGTGCCCTGTATATTGCGACGGGCCAGGTACAGCTGCGGGATACTGTGATAGACCAATATGATATGGCGGTATTGGACGCCAATACCGTGGTGACGGTTCTCGCTAAGACCGACAGTCGCATTGCTCTGATTGGCGGGGAGGCAATGAGCAAACGTTTTATCGAATGGAATTTTGTTTCAAGCCGGCGCGAGCGCATCGAACAAGCCAAAGCCGACTGGCAACAGGGAAAATTCCCCAAAGTACCGGGTGATGAAGACGAGTTTATTCCGCTGCCTTCATAGCGCCAGGGTGTGAAGCGGGTCTCTGAGACGTTGTAGGGGCACCTGGTCGTCACATGATGGTAGCCACCTGAGTTCCGTGGATTGCGGGCACCCACAAGGGGCGCCCCTCCACATTTTCCAATACCCACAACTGGTCCAGTCTGTTCAAGGCCGCGTAAAACCAACATCTTTT
>CAMLRA010000234.1 GCA_946482325.1 uncultured Chromatiaceae bacterium
GTCAGCGCAAACTCAGCGCCGTAGAGTCTCGCATCGGCCTGACGGTATTGATAGACGGCAAAATCGTCATGCGAATGCTCATCTTCGGCGTTACCTTCATGTGCTTCGTGAGCATGCAGTTGTGCCATGGTCAGGCCGGTATTGGCCTGATAAATAAAATCTTCCACTTCATTGAGGAAAAAGTTGTAGCTGAACGTCAGCTCGCCTTTGGTTTTGGCAAAACCTAAGTCAATGTTATTGGCGACTTCTTTAGCGACGGCATCCGGATGGTAGTGAATGTCGCCATCATCGCTCAGTTCATAACCCAAACCCAGCTCATAACCCTGAGTCGCGATATGCAGGCCATTGGCAAACAATTCACTGGCGCCTGGTGTGCGTGCTGAGTGGCTCAGTTGCAGCGACCATTGATAACCCGGTACAAATTGCCAGACCAGACCGGAAGAGAAACTCGCAGCTGTTGCCGAATATTTTGCTAACGTTAGTTCTTCGTGTTCTGCTTCGTCGTGTGAAGTTTCGTGTTCGCTGTTGGTTGGAGTATGACTGACGCGTTCTAACCGCGCGCCAAGCTGCCACTGCAGCTCACCGAAGGACTTTTCCTCTAAGATAAACAATGCGTTGCTGCGGGTGTCCGTTGCTGGTGTAAAGGCTTCTTCACCGCTGGCGGCAAAATCATTTTGTTGCTGGTGCAATCCCACCAGACCATGCCAGCCGAGGACATCACTGTGTTCAATGCTGAGGCGATTTTCCAGACTGTCGTTGTCAAAGCGGGTGCCCGGTACACCGCCTTCGACTTCGGCGTGCTGATAGTCAGTATAAGCACTTTGCAGCGCTATAGTTTCAATCCCTTTGACCGGGGTATACCATTCAGCTGCCAGACCATAGCGGTTTTGCGTTAAATCAGCGTATACGCCTTCGTCGGCATGACCTTCTTCAGTCTGGTTTTCTTCTTCAGCATGATGGTGATGGCCCGGGATGCCATATTGGCTGTTGATCCGGCCATATGAAACACCAATCAGGCCGTCAGTCGTTACCCAGCTGCCACCGAGGTTCAGCGCCTGATTGTCCAGCTGGCTATTGGCAATTTGACGGCGTGTTTCACCTTCGTCGTTGGTGAACGCCGGTGTGTCGAAGTTATTGGTTTGGCGGTCATAGCCATCGAAATGCCAGGCGAACTCTGCAGCGCTGCCGTCATGTGCCAATGCTGCAGTTCTCTCATCAGCGACGCTGTTGTATTTGGTATCAATCACTGTTTGCGGGCTGCGCATCTGGCGTGGAATGCGGTTGTCGACCAGATTGACCACACCACCGATAGCACCACTGCCATAGAGCAGCGTGGCCGGGCCACGTAACACTTCGATTTGTTCCGTGGTAATGGCATCTGCGGATATCGCATGGTCTGGGCCCACCCGGGACACGTCGGCACTGTCGAGGCCATTACTCAGCACCTTCACCCGCGGACCATCTAAACCGCGGATCACCGGCGCAGCAGCAACCGGGCCATAATAGTTGCTGTGTACACCCGGGGTAAATTTCAGGGTTTCACCGATAGTGGGTTCCTGCCGGCGCTGCAACGCTTCAGCGCTTAACACTGAAGCAGGTTGCGCCATATCCAAATCATAATGATGTAAACCAGCAGCTGAGACGCGTAAGTGTTCGATGCTGCCTTTACTCAACGCAACTTTTAACTCGGGTTGTTCTGCTTTAACAAACTGATCGTTAAAGCCTTTGGCTGCGATGTGGATTTCGGCGCCGGATTGCACCGTTAAGCGAAACTCACCGGCAGCATTGGTATAGACATATTGCTGGCGGCCATGTACGTGGACTTTGGCATTGCTGACCGGTTGGCCTTGTTCATTCAGCACTTTGCCTTGTAACTGCAATTCGGCGCCTGTTGCCGTCGTAGAAACCAGCGCCAGTCCCAGCGCAAAATTCAGGGCGGATAAACGAAATGTCATAGCAAATTACCTGATTGAGGTGTGATAACATCACATTTTAAAGGTAATGATATAAAGTAACAATACGCTTCGTCGGTAAAATTTGGCAGTTGGCAGGTTGGTACCTTGGTTTGTTGTGCTGTAAAAACAGCTGTGCAGTCGAGCTCACACCAAGATGTGCATGAATTATGCTAGTTAAAAAACGGGCTTCTACACTGTAATTGCTGTGGTTTGTCACCGCTTAAGGGGGCTATATGCAACTGGCAATGAAAGTCGTGCGGCTGGAGCTTTTTTATAACCATGCGGCCAGCCAGCGTTTTCTACATGAGATCCGGTATTTGTCACCATTTTTTGCCGAAGAGGTCGAACACTTTTGTTTGCGCCTGTTGTCGTTATTAAGTCTTTATGAATATGCACCGGCGCTGGCGGTAACGGCCGGCAAAGGGCCTGATCTTTTTGTCAAAGATGACGACAGCCATTACCGGCTCTGGTGTCAGGTGGCTGTGCCAAACGACAAACAGTTACAGCGTGCTTGTCATCAAAGCGATCAGGTGTTGCTGATGCTACCGCAAGCTGATCAACAGAAGTATCTGCAGGCGCATAAACTCAGCGCTAACCTGCAGATCTGTGGCGTCAGCGCTGACACCCTGACGGATTTTGCCCAGATGCTCAAAGCCAATATGCAGTTGAGTGTGTGGCGCGACGATGACATGCTGCAAATCACCGATGGTCAGCAGGTACTGGAATTGGCTGCGCCGCAGGTCAGCACTGCGCTGCATTGATTGCACTTTCGTCTGCCACAGGTATAATTCGCCGCTGTTTTTCTGCTCCGGATTTGCGGTCCGGCTCATTGCATAAAAGGTGAACTATGTACGTTGTTGCTGCCCTCTATAAATTTGTGAATTTGCCCGATTATGTTGAACTGCGGGATAAGTTGTACCAGCATCTGGTGCTGAATAAAGTCAAAGGCACTTTGTTGCTGGCCGAAGAGGGGATCAACGGCACTATCTGCGGCACTCGCGAAGGCATTGACGCTGTCCGCGAGTGGCTGGTTGCCGATGGCCGTTTCGAAGGCTTGTCTTATAAAGAATCTTTTGCCGACGAACCGGCGTTTTACCGGACCAAAGTCAAATTAAAAACTGAAATCGTGACGATGGGTGTGCCGGGAGTCAATCCACAGCATATCGTCGGCACTTATGTCAAAGGCGAAGACTGGAACCGGCTGATTGAAGATCCGGACACAATCTTAATCGACACCCGTAACGACTATGAAGTTGCTATCGGTACTTTTAAAAACGCAGTGAATCCGAATACCAGCAGTTTCCGCGAGTTCCCGCAATGGGCTGCTGAAAATCTGGATAAAACCAAACACAAAAAAGTAGCAATGTTTTGCACCGGTGGTATTCGCTGCGAAAAATCAACCGCCTATTTAAAAGAGCAGGGCTTTGACGAGGTTTATCACCTCGACGGTGGTATTTTGAAATATTTGGAAGAAATGCCGGAACAAAACAGTTTGTGGCAAGGTGAGTGTTTTGTGTTTGATCAGCGTGTTGCGGTTAAACATGGGTTGGAGCAGGGCAGTTATGACCAATGTTATGCCTGCCGGATGCCTTTGTCGCAGGCGGATATGCAGTCCGACAAATACCTGCAGGGCATGAGCTGCCCGCATTGCCATGACAGCTTAACTGCAGAGCAAAAAGCCTCCTTTGCCGAACGGCAAAAGCAAATCGAACTGGCCAAACAACGCGGCGAACAACATATCCGTGACGGTAAAGTCGATTTCTAACCTATGATTTTGAATCATTCAGGGCACCTGCGGGTGCCCTTTTACTTTTATTGTCGTCAGAACAGACTTGGGTCTATTTGTTGTAAAAAAGGCCGCAGGATCCCAGCCGCTTGCAGCGCAAAATCGCAGAAATCCTCTTTGACAATGTTTGTGTTCATGGCGAGTACCAACTGATAATCCGGATAGATCACCAGCCAGCTTTGTGAACCGTCAGAGACGCCACCATGATGGATGTAGCGGA
>CAMLRA010000235.1 GCA_946482325.1 uncultured Chromatiaceae bacterium
TAATGGTCTGAGCAGCATAAACTTTTTCAAGCTGCACTGCCGATTGGCGGATTTTCCAGTATAATCGCGCGCATTTTGCGACAGCTGCTTTTGAGGAATGGGAATGACAATGTCAAACCAACTGTGTGACATCGGTTTTGTCGGTGCCGGCGTGATGGGTAAAAATCTGATCCTGAACCTGGCGGATCATGGCTACCGGGTCGCGGCTTTTGACCTCGACCACAAAAAGCTTGAATCGGTGATCACACAAGACCTGCAGGAAACCAATGGCCAGGGCGGTCGGGTGGTAGCCTGTAGTTCTTACACTGAATTGTTATCCCGTTTAACGCAGCCGCATTTAGTCATTTTGTCCGTCCCGGCCGGCAAGCCGGTCGACGACGTCTGCTGTAAACTGATTGATGCTGGCATTGCTGCTGACGATATCGTCGTGGATACCGGTAACAGCCTGTGGACTGATACGGTCCGGCGCGAAAAACACTACGAAGGCAAATTTATTTTCTTCTCTACCGCCGTATCGGGCGGGGAAGTTGGCGCCCGTTTTGGTCCAAGCCTGATGCCTAGTGGCGACCCATACGCC
Source organism: uncultured Chromatiaceae bacterium (assembly GCA_946482325.1). Next base: position 578 of record CAMLRA010000235.1, read on the forward strand.
TGGACCCGGATTGAGCCGGTCTGGCGCGCCATCGCTGCTAAAGTCGACCCTGCCACCGGCCGCGCTATCGAGCGTTACGAACCTGGTAATCCGGTGAAAGAAGGTGACGCCTGTGCCACTTATATCGGGCCTTCCGGTTCTGGTCATTATGTCAAAATGGTGCATAACGGTATCGAATACGCCGATATGCAGCTGATTTGCGAAGTCTATCAGGTGATGCGCGATGCGCTTGGCATGTCTGCGCAGCAAGTCGCTGATGTGTTTAAGAGCTGGAATCAGGGTATTCTGAACAGCTATCTGATGGAAATCAGCGCCGAAGTCTTAGCAACCAAAGATTCTGAAACCGGTTTACCACTGGTGGATGTCATATTGGATAAGGCCGGGCAAAAAGGTACCGGCTTGTGGACTGCAGTCAGCAGTCTGGAACTGGGCTGTGCTTCGCCAACTATCGCTGAAGCTGTGTACGCCCGGTCTATCTCTACCAACAAAGAGCAACGGGTGGCCGCTTCGACCATCCTGGCTGGCTCCAGCCATGACAAACCGCTGGAATCACAGCGTGAAACCCTGATTAAACAACTGCATGATGCGCTGTACTGCGCCAAAATCTGCGTGTACGCGCAAGGTTTTGACCTGATGAAAACAGCAGGTCTGGAACACGGTTGGCAACTGAATTTTGCTGAGATTGCGAAAATCTGGCGTGCCGGTTGTATCATCCGCGCCGTGTTTCTGCAGTCGATCACCGATGCTTATGAACGTAACGACGAGTTAGCCAATCTGTTGGTTGACCCGTTTTTTGCCAAACAGATTTCGACCAACCAAATGAACTGGCGCCGTGCTGTTGCTGAAGCCACTATGGTGGGCGTACCAGTTCCGGCATTAAGTTCTGCGCTGAGTTATTATGACTCTTATCGTACTGCGGTATTACCGGCAAACTTGTTGCAGGGCCAACGCGACTACTTTGGCGCTCATACCTTTGAGCGTACCGATAAAACCAAAGGCAAATTTTTCCATGTCGACTGGAGTGTTTCCGGCCGGCCTATGGTCAAAGTGAAATAATCCAACTGACGGAGCGCCGGAATGAAACTCAGTGAAGCGCAGTGGCGTGACAAGCTTAGTGATGAAGAGTATCGCGTCACCCGGCAAAAGGGCACTGAGTATCCGTTCAGTGGCACTTTGCTTTATAACGAAGCGACTGGCGTTTACTGCTGTGTCTGTTGTCATCAGCCGCTGTTCAGCTCAGAGACTAAATTTGATGCCGGTTGCGGTTGGCCTTCGTTTTCAGCTGCGCTGCCCGGACAAGTGCGTTATGCACCGGATGTATCGCATGGCATGCAGCGTACCGAAATCCTCTGTCAGCATTGCGACGCGCACCTTGGGCACGTGTTTGACGATGGTCCGGCGCCAACCGGGCAACGCTATTGTGTCAATTCAGTGTCGCTGATTTTTGATGGCACTAAAGACTCAAAGTAAAAAACGCGGGATATACCCGCGTTTTTGTTCAGCTTAAATAAACCCAAACCAAGCGTTAAAACACCGGTGGTTTAAACTGGCCTGACTCCAATGCTGCTACAGTTTGGTCGGCCAGTGTTTCTATCTTATCTTTGTCCAAAGCGCTGCTGTCCTTGGCAGATTTCAAAATCAAATCAAATTCAATCCGCTCGACGCCGGCCGCCTGCGCGACTAAGGCCCAATGATAAGACTCAGCCAGCTGGTTTTGTTTGAAATACAACGTAGTCAGACTGGTATAAATATCCGTATCAACCACGTCGCCGGCTTTGTACAGTTTTAACGCGTCCAGCATGGTCTGAATGGCCAGTTTTTTATCTTTTTCGATGTAATAACGCGCCAATGCAAATTTCAAATCTGGTGTATTTAATTCACCGGCTTTAGCCGCGCGCTCAAACTTTTCCAGGTGCTCGCGGCTTTGATGACGGGACCAGTGGTAATACAACAAACCTGGATAGTCGGAGCTGACGGTTTCATCGGTCAAACGCTTAATTTCATTCAGTGACACCATGTAACTGTCGACCCGGGCTGTGGTTTTTTCCTTCAGCTTGACGTGCTCAATACCTTTGGCCAGTTCCATACATTTAGAATATTTCTCGAAATCGATCAGCAGGCGATATTTATTGGCATCCGAAGGTAATTTTTGTTCGCCGTAACGCGCCAGGATGGTTTCCGAACGTTCTACCCGGCAATGGCCGTCTTCGACTAAATCTGTACAAAGGCCCGGTTTTTCCTGACAGACCTGAGTGATATTTAATTCTTTTTCACCACAGGCGCCTAACACAAGTAATAAAGGCAATAACGGCCAAGGTTTCTGCATAATTCCTCCGATCTCAGAATGACCAGCATACGCAAAAGCACGGAAAAAATCATTTGTAATTGTTGTTGTAGGGTTACGAATTCAATTACAATGCACCGCCCGCTGTGGCACCTGTCCCCGAACATTCGATAACTGAAGTAAAAGGCAAAACAGCATGACCTTATCTCACGAAGAACAGTATCAACGCAGCTGGCAGGAACGCCAGGAATACGCCGAAAATATGCAGCCAATCATTGGCCGGCTGTATCGGAATAAAGGTATTGAGTTGGTGGTCTATGGCAAGCCTCTGGTGAATGCCACGACAATTGACATCATCAAAGCCCACAAAACAGTGGAACGTTTTGAGCAACAAAAACTGCGTCTGCGTGAGAGCTTCCCGGTGTTGGAAGCCATCAGCAAACTGGATTTAGCGCCAGGCCGGATTGACCTGGGTAAACTGGCTTTTGCTTACACTTACAAAAATGCTGCGCAAGGCTTAAGCCTGGAGCAGTATCTGCAGCGTGAACTGGCAGACTTACTCGGCCAGGACGACAAAATTAAACCAACAGATGTGGTGTTATATGGTTTTGGCCGGATTGGCCGTTTGCTTGCGCGTCTGATGATTGAACGCGCCGGGCCAAGCGCCAAACTGCGCTTACGCGCTATCGTTGTGCGCAGTGGCCGTAAAGGCGACTTAGAAAAACGCGCCAGCTTATTGCGCCGCGATTCTATCCACGGACCTTTTAACGGCAGCATCACAATTGATAACGAAAATGGCGGTATCAAAGCTAATGGCACTTTTATCAAAGTGATTTATGCCGATTCACCGGAGCA
>CAMLRA010000236.1 GCA_946482325.1 uncultured Chromatiaceae bacterium
AAAACCGGCGAGGGTTAGTAGCCCTTCAAGAGTTCGAATCTCTTTCTCTCCGCCACTAAATCAACCACCTTAGGGTGGTTTTTTTACGCCTATAATTTACGTTCTTAGTTTATCCTTCTGATTTTATTACTATTAATGGAACAGAGCCCGCCAGCAGTTTTTGCCATAGCAAAATCAAATTCACTCGGCTATGCTAACGCAGTTTCAGCTGTTTCTTCTTGTCCCTGAATAATGAGGCGTCGCAATTGATTAACGTTCTGATAGTGGATGATCATGAATTGGTCCGGACCGGGATCAGCAGGATTTTACAGGAAGAACGCGGGATCCGGGTGGTCGCGGACTTAAGCTCAGGTGAAGCAGCGGTGCAATATTGCCGCAATGAAGCTGCGGGGCAGTTGCCACCAGACGTGGTATTGATGGATATGAATATGCCTGGCATTGGCGGCATGAACGCCACCAAGCGTATTTTGCATTATTGCCCGGATATTCGTGTGCTCGCGCTGTCGGTGTCTTGTGAAGAACCGGTGCCGACCAAAGTCATGCAGATGGGCGCATCGGGTTTTATCTCCAAAAATGCCGCACCTTCTGAAATGATCACCGCGATAAAGCGGGTCGCTGATGGCCACCGTTATATATCTGACGAAGTGGCGCAGAAAATGGCGTTCAGTAAAATTCAGTCCAACAGCAATAACCCGTTTGATGAGCTTTCCGACCGTGAAATGCAAATCATGCTGATGATCACCCAGGGTGAAAAGGTCAATGATATTGCGGACAAGCTCAATGTCAGCGCCAAGACCGTCAATTCTTATCGCTATCGTATGTTTGAAAAGCTGGCGATCAGTGGGGATGTTGAATTAACCCATCTGGCCATTCGCCACGGCATGATCAACATTGCCTGAGCCCGATTTCCCTGAGGTTTGACCCGCTGATGCCGCCGTTTGACAGCAGTGCTTTTTTAAAAACTGTGCCGGGCTCGCCTGGCGTGTATCGCATGTACGGTGACAAATCGCAGGTCATTTACGTCGGTAAAGCCAAAGATTTAAAAAAACGACTGGCGAGCTATTTTCGCAGCAATGTCGACAGCGTCAAAACCCGTGCACTGGTGGCGAATATTGCTTTTGTCGAGTTCACGGTCACCAACAGCGAAACTGAAGCGCTGATCCTGGAAAACAACCTGATCAAGCAATACATGCCCAAGTACAATGTATTGCTGCGCGACGACAAATCATTTCCTTATATTTTGCTGACCGACCATAAACATCCGCGGATCACTGCGCATCGCGGGCCGAAAAAAGTGCCGGGGCAGTATTTTGGTCCTTATCCGAGCGCCGGTGCTGTCTGGGAAAGCCTGAAGTTATTACAGAAAGTCATTCCGGTGCGCCAGTGTGAAGATGGTTTTTATCGCGCCCGCACCCGGCCTTGTCTGCAATATCAGTTAAAACTCTGCTCTGCACCTTGTGTCGGCAAAATCTCCGACGAAGCTTATGCTGCACAGGTACGACTCACCCGGTTGTTTTTGCAGGGCAAAAATCAGCAGGTCATCGACGACCTGGTGCAACAAATGGAAGTCGCCAGTGACCAGCTTGATTTTGAACTGGCAGCGCAGCTGCGTGACCAGATCATCGCACTGCGTAAAGTGCAGGAGCAACAAGCGGTCAGTGGTGACCATGAGGAAATGGACATCCTCGGCTTTTGTTATCTGCATGGCGTGGCGGCAGTGCATGTGTTGTACGTGCGCGACCAGAAAATCCTCGGTACTAAAACTTATTTCCCCAAACTGCCGCAACAAACTGAAGCCGACGAAATTTTCCCGGCGTTTTTGCTGCAGTTTTATTTAAACAACATGGGCGGCCAACAAATTCCACGTGAAATTGTTATTGGCGAAACACTGGAAGAGGCTGATAGCATTGCCGAAGCCATCAGTGCTGCAGCCGGAAGGAAGGTCGTGTTAAACGCGGCAAAACGTGGCGAAAAAGCCCGTTATCTCGATTTAGCGAATAAAAATGCCCGCACTGCCTGCGATACCAAAGTCAGTCAGGCCGCGCATATGGCGGCTCGATATCGTGCACTGAAGCAAGTGTTAAAACTCGACCTGCTACAGCGAATGGAGTGCTTTGATATCAGCCACACCATGGGCAACCAGACTATGGCGTCTTGTGTGGTGTTTAACGACAAAGGGCCGGATAAAGCCGAGTACCGGCGTTTTCATGTCGAAGGCGTGACGCCTGGTGATGATTACGCAGCGATGCGTTTTGCACTGAAAAAACGCTACGGTAAGCTGACAGACGAGGCGAGGGTGCCGGATATTGTGCTCATTGATGGTGGGGCCGGACAGCTCAGTCAGGCTATTGAGTTTTTTGCCGACTGGCCGTTGATGAAAAAGCCGTTATTGCTTGGCGTTGCCAAAGGCACCAGCCGTAAACCGGGTTTGGAAACACTGCTGATCAACTCAATCCATCATGCGATTAACTTACCGGCTGATGACCCGGCGTTGCATTTAATCCAGCATATCCGTGATGAAGCGCACCGGTTTGCCATCACCGGGCATCGGCAGCAACGTGGTAAAAAGTTCACCCAAAGTCCACTGGAAAATATTGCCGGAATAGGTGAGAAACGCCGGCAAGCTTTGTTACAATACCTCGGTGGTTTGCAAGGCGTACTGAAAGCATCAGTCGCTGAGCTGGCGACAGTGCCGGGGATCTCTAAAGCGCAGGCTGAGTTGATTTACCAGGCTTGTCATAACAACTAAAAAAATGCCCAGAATTGAGATTTATTGATGTGGAATGTGCCTAACCTGTTAACTTTGTTCCGGATTTTTCTAATTCCTGTCTTCGTTTTCTGCTTTTATTCAACTCATGAACATGCCCGTTTCCTCGCTGCTTTTGTATTTTGGCTGGCAGCCATTACCGATGCATTAGACGGTTATCTGGCGCGTAAACTGCAACAATCAACCGCCTTTGGCGCTTTTCTCGACCCGGTGGCTGATAAAGCCATGGTTGCGGCGGCGCTGGTGCTGATTGCCGTTGACATGCAAACGCTGTGGGTGACCATTCCGGCATTTATTATGATCAGCCGCGAAATCATCATTTCCGGCCTGCGGGAGTGGATGGCGGGTCTTGGCAAAAGCGCGCAGGTTAAAGTGTCGGAAATGGGCAAATTAAAAACTGCGGCGCAGATGTTGGCACTGATTGGTTTAATTTGGCAGCCGGTGCAGTGGATCACTGATTTAGGCATGCTTTTATTGTTTATTGCCACAGTGCTGACCGTCTGGTCTATGGTGGTTTATTTGCAGGCTGCCTGGAAATATCTGCAACAAAATTAAGCGCTTCGCATACAAAAGCTGCAGGTTTGCTAAAAATTGAGCAAACAGTTCAGCAGTGCCAAGTTTTGAGTTGACGGATTTATTAAACCCAGTAGAATGCAGCTCGTGTTAAGGCAAACGCCTTTTCAGACGAAGCGGGCATAGCTCAGTTGGTAGAGCGCTACCTTGCCAAGGTCGAGGTCACGAGTTCGAGTCTCGTTGCCCGCTCCAAATTAGTCTGAAAAGTAGTTGATGGCGGGTTGGCAGAGTGGCCATGCAGCGGATTGCAAATCCGTCCACCTCGGTTCGACTCCGGGACCCGCCTCCATTTTGCAAGTTAATACACAATCGTTGTCTGCCCGGGTGGTGAAATCGGTAGACACAAGGGATTTAAAATCCCTCGCTCGAA
>CAMLRA010000237.1 GCA_946482325.1 uncultured Chromatiaceae bacterium
TAACAACCGGTTCAGTTCGCCTTTTTCGTAGTAGGGCAGCAAGATATCTTCAATCAGCCGCATATTTTGTAAATTCGACTGATAGCTCGCGCCTTCAGCCGGGCTCATCATGACAAAAAAGGTGCCACGGTCTTCCTGCGGCGATAATTCCGATGGCAGTTTAAACACCAGAAAGACGCTGATTGCCATACAGCACAGCAGCAGCAGCCAGCTTGGCCAGCGCACTGTGGTGACCATCTGCAGCTGGCGCAGATAACCGGCTTCAACTTTCTCCATCGCGTTGTGAATAAACAGACTAAAGCCGCGTTTTTCCTGCTGTACTTTGAGCATTTTGCTGCAGAGCATCGGTGACAACGTCAGCGCTGTAATGGCGGAAAACGCCACCGCAGCTGCAACCGCCAGCGCAAATTCGGTAAAGAGTTTGCCCAAATCACCTTGCATAAACACCAGCGGTACAAAGACCGCAATCAGCACCAGCGTGGTGGCAACGACAGCAAAACCCACTTCCCGGCTACCGTGATAAGCGGCAAGCAGCGGTGGTTGACCGCGTTCAATCCGCCGGTAAATGTTCTCCAGCACCACTATCGAATCATCGACCACCAGACCAATCGCCAGCACCATCGCCAGCAGCGTCAGTAAGTTGATGGAAAAATCCAGCGCATAGAGCACTGTCACAGCCGCAATCAGCGCCACCGGCACAGTGATCGCCGGAATAAATGTTGCGCGCACACTGCCCAAAAACGCAAAGATCACCAGTACGACCAGCACCATGGCAATGCCAAGCGTGACATACACTTCGTGAATGGATTCAGCGATAAATAACGAGGAGTCATAGCCCGGCACAATGGTCGTGCCCTGCGGCAGACTTGCAGAAATACGCTCCACTTCTGCGCGGACATTGCGCACGACATCCAGTGTATTGGCTTTGGACTGCTTGATAATACCAATCCCCAGCACGTTTTTGCCGTCACTCCTGAATTCACTTTCTTCGTTTTCAGAAGCTAAAGTGACATCGGCAATTTCACCGAGCCGGACCAGATAATTGTTTTCGCCTTTTTTCACTACCAGTCGACGATAGTCGTCCTGGGTTTTATAAGTGCGGATCACCCGGACGATAAAATCACGATCATTAGACTTCACATTGCCGGCGGGTAGCTCGACGTTTTCATTACGCAGCACGTTTTCAATATCGGCGACTGTGACATTGCGCGACGCCATCGCATCTTTGTTCAACCAGATGCGCATCGCATATTTACGTTCACCGCCAATTTGCAGCCGTGCCACACCGTCGACGACCGAAAATCGCTCGACGATGTAACGATTGGCGTAATCGGTTAGCTCCAGATTGGTCATGGTGTCGCTGTTGAGCAGGAACCAGGCAATGGTATCGTCATCACCATTGGCTTTGACCACCTGTGGCGGGCGGGCCTGATCCGGCAATCGCTCCATCATCCGTGACACGCGTTCGCGTACGTCGTTGGCGGCGGCGTCGATATCGCGGTTGACGTTAAATTCGATAATGACGTTGGAGCGGCCAACCCGGCTGCTGGAGCTGATATTGATAATGCCTTCTACGCCGCTGATTAAATCTTCCAGCGGCTGAGTAATTTTTGATTCGACAATTTCTGCCGAAGCACCCGGATAATCGGTGCTGATGGTCACGACCGGCGAGTCGATATCCGGATATTCCCTCAGCGGCAGCATACTGAAACAGACGACACCAAAAATCACCAGCACCAGATTAATCACGGTGGCAAACACCGGCCGTTTAACGGACAGATCAGACAACAGCATCTGTTATTGCTCCGCTCTGGTGATCACCACGCCACTGCGCAGTTTTTGGCTGCCTTGCGTAACAATCTCGTCACCGGCTTTAAGGCCAGAGACCACCTCGACTAAACCAGGCAACCGCTGACCCGGAATAATTTCGACCTGACGCACTTTGTCGTCAGCTTCGACCACAAACACATAGTGTTTACTCTGCAGTGGCATCACGGCTTTTTCCGGGATTTGCACCACGGCTGTTTTCGCCAGCTCGACGTGCACATTGAGTAACATACCGGGTCTGAGTTTCAGGTCAGCATTATCAATCACAGCGTGCACTTTGACGGAACGCGTGACCGGGTCAATCCGTGGATCTATTGCTTTGACTTTGCCGTGAAACAGGTGGCCAACATAGGCAATGTTATCAGCGCTGACCGGCATATCGGTTTGCAGCGCCGCCAGATAACGTTCCGCGACATTAAATTCGACGCGGATTTTACTGATATCATCCAGCGTCGTTAGTTCAGTCCCGCTCGCCAGATAGGCGCCGTTACTGACCTGACGCAGGCCTAACACACCGTCAAATGGCGCATGGATCACCAGTTCACTGAGCCGTGCTTCCAAGGCATCGAGCTGGGCCTGGGTGGCGTTGACTTTGGCCTGCTGCTCGTCCAGTAATGACTGGGCGCTGGCCTGAGTGCGGGTTAAGTTTTTCAGTCGGGCCAACTGGCGGTTTTGTTCGGTCATCAGTGCTTTGAGTTCGGCGATGCGGGCGCGCTCTTCGGTGTCGTTAAAGCGGGCTACTAAATCGCCTTTTTTCACCGGCTGACCTTCGCGGATGTTCAATTCAATCAGATAATCACTGCTGGCATTAACGATGCGGGCTGAGTCATAGGCCAGCGCAGTGCCTAACGCGTCGACTTTGCGGGTAATTTGGGCGCTCTGCACCTGACTGGTGGTGACGAAAATGCTGCTGTCGGCTCTGCGGTTTTGTAGCTCCGGGGTAGCATTACTCCAGAACAGATAGAGCAAAAAACCAGCTAACAGTAGCAACAAGGTCCAAATCAGGCGGGAATGTTTATTCAATGTCAAAACTCCGAACGGTGTCATTCAGTAAAACCTGATGTATTGTAGGGAATCGATGCCGGAATGGATGTCGGTATTATCGCAGCACAAGGTCGATTGGTCGTATCATTTAGTCTGGCCGGGGAGAAGTTGCAAATGGCAGAAAAAAAATGTGAAAGGTGCAGAATGATTCGTTTTTATCTGATCTGGACCATCCTGATGAGCATATTGATGTATTTCTATCTGAAGTCAATTTAATGGACAGACAGTTTTATTCGGCTTCCGCGCGTGGTGGCGCTGTGTTGTTTCTAACGGCGGCATCGATGTTATTGCTGGGCATTCTGCTGCTGGCGGTGCGCGCAGATTTGGCCAGTTCACAAGCCTGGGTGTTATGGTTTTTGCTGACAGCAGTGGCGGCATTTGTCGGCTTGAAAAAACTGGCGGCGCCGGTCGTATTAGTCGAGGCGACGGCAGAAGCGCTGATTTATCACCATCCTCGTGGCAGCTGGCGCTTAACCTGGCAGCAGGTCGCACATGTCCAGCAGGTTGAACTGCAAGGCCGGGAGCTGGCCTGGATTGGCGTGCGGCTGCACAGTTACGATGAGTTACTGCAATCCATTCCGCTGCGGCTGGCGGTGCGTTTGTTGATTGAACAACGGGCTGTGCTTATTGCCGCCGCCGGTGGCGCTTGCCCAACCGGGCGCTGCGCCGGCGACTTTCTGGCGGACGCAACGGAGTTTCGCACGCCGCGGCACCAATACAAAGGCGTGCAGGCAATGTTCGGCCAGCGCATGGCGAATTTACGGCAATTACTGCATATCGATTTGCTCATTCCCGCCGACCTGAAAGATTGCTCTGCACTGGAGTT
>CAMLRA010000238.1 GCA_946482325.1 uncultured Chromatiaceae bacterium
GGCCGGGCCTTTTTCCAGACACTGCACATCCTGACTGGGTAGTTCCAATGCATTCGATTCGGCCTGACTGAAATGTTCGACCTCGCCGTTGCCATGCCTGATGCGGAAGACGCCCGAGTACCTGGTTCCGACCCAGGTATAATCGTCGTCAACTAACATCGCCTGCACAGCATCCCCGGTTTTATGTCTGATCTCCGGCTGCAGGTACGCTGTAGACAGTTGTTGTACTGGGTCCCAATGGATCACCCCATCGCCCCAAAGCCCAATCCAAAAACTGCCATCCGATTGAATGGATAGATCGCGGATATTGGCGGCAACCTGCGGATTTTGCAAAAAGGGTTCTGTCACCGGCAACAACGTTTTCAAATCTGGCGTGACTTTAAACAATCCCACATCTGTCGCTGCATAGATCTGACCGGACGCGTCCCGACGAATTGCATTGACTCGTCCGCCGGTTAAATAACTGGTCATTTGTCCGGTACTGCGGACAAACCGATGCAGATATTCTGCGCTGCCCAGCCAAATGGCGTCGGATTCGGCAAAAACAGCTGTTACAGTAAATCGGAACTGTTCAGGATTGGCTTGGGGGGCAAGTTCCGGTAAAGATGCAAAGGCAGATTTGCTGTGTCTGGTATAATACAGACCATTTTCACGCGAACCGAGCCACAGCACACCGGTGCGGTCAATGAATAATGACCGGATGTTGACAGTCGGCAACAGTGATTCCTGCTCGCGGAATTTTACAAACTGCTGCAACTGCGGATGTACCCGGAACAAGCCGTTGTAGGTGCCGACCAGCAACATGCCGTTTTGGTCAGCAGAAATCACATTGATGATAGGTGTTTTGCGGTCACCGAAGAACTCTGCCTTGTGAAAACTACGCTGAACCGGGTCCAGCACAAATAACCCCTGCCGGGTGCCAACCCAAAGTTTGTCACCACTACTAAACAATGCCCGGATTTCATTGTCACGGCCGCTGCCCCGGGGAAACGGTAACAATACTTCAGACAAACCGCTGTCTTCGCGCCAGGCATGCAAACCAGCCGAAGTGCCAATCCATAGCGTATTGTCCTGAGTCTGACTCAGGCTCCAAATCCGGTTATGGGCCAGCTGGTGTCCAGAAAACTGCAAGCGTTGTAATTGTCCGTCGGTGCCGATCCGATTCAGGCCGCCTGTGCTACCTATCCAGATATTTTGTTGTTTATCTTCAAATAATACCTGTACCTGCATACTGGCGAGGCTGTTGACATCTGCTTCATCAGTTTTAAACCGACTGAGTTTGCCGGTTTGAGCATCAATCCGGCTCAAGCCATAACCCCAGGTGCCAGCCCAGATATTTTGTTGGCGATCAATCAACAAGCTTCCAACGTCATGAGAGCCTAAGGTTTTTTTCTCCTCCGCCGTCAACACCTGAAATTCTGCAAACTGATAACCGTCGTAACGCAACAGACCTGAATTGGTCGAGCTCAACCAGATAAAACCGTCGGTGTCCTGCGCAACACTATAAATAGTCGCATTTGGCAAACCGTCATCGACGCCAATTCGTTTAACAAAGGCGTCGCTGGCCTGCGCTAGAGGCAACATAATCCAGATAAATATCAGGGTAACCAACAGTTTCAGGTAAACCTCCTCACAGGCACTGCGTGTCATCACGCGCAGCACCTTGTACAACAGCTTTGTGGCTAAATTAGCACAGCACTACCGACTTTACATGGTGGCAGAAATAATTTTAGTACCCGACTTTGCGTGAGGGTTGCAATCCAATAGAATCAGCCCCACGTACAGACAACGCTAATATCTGTAGAGCATTTCCGGGGAAATTCATGTCAAATCCAAAACACAGCCGCCTGCTCATTCTGGGTTCAGGCCCAGCCGGCTACACCGCCGCTGTTTACGCTGCCCGTGCCAACCTCAAACCAGTATTGTTAACTGGTATGCAGCAAGGCGGACAATTAACAACAACGACTGAAGTCGAAAACTGGCCGGGTGACCCGCACGGTCTGACTGGCCCTGCGCTGATGGAGCGGATGCGTGAGCATGCCGAAACTTTTAACACCGAAATCGTGTTTGACCATATCCACACTGTCAATCTGCAACAACGCCCCTTCCTGCTGACCGGCGACAATGGTCAATACAGCTGTGATGCACTGATTATCGCCACCGGGGCATCAGCCAAATACCTCGGCCTGGAATCGGAAACCAAATTCAGTGGCCGTGGTGTGTCAGCCTGTGCAACCTGCGATGGTTTCTTTTTCCGCAATCAGAAAGTAGCCGTGGTCGGCGGTGGCAATACTGCAGTTGAAGAAGCGCTGTACCTGTCAAACATTGCCTCTGAAGTGCATTTGGTCCACCGCCGTGACAGCTTTAAAGCAGAAAAGATTCTGGTCGACCGCTTAAATGCCAAAGTAGCATCGGGCAACATCGTGTTGCACACGCATCGGGAACTGGCTGAGGTATTGGGCGATGACGCAGGTGTGACCGGTGTCCGTTTGTCTTCAACTGCAGGTCAGGGTGATGAACAGATTGATTTACAAGGGGTATTTATTGCGATTGGCCATAAACCCAATACCGACATTTTTGCGGGTCAGCTGGAAATGAATGGTGGTTACCTCGTCGTGCAAAGCGGTTTACATGGCAATGCGACCCAAACCAGCATCCCGGGCGTATTTGCCGCCGGCGATGTCAGTGATCACATTTATCGCCAGGCGATCACCTCAGCCGGTACTGGTTGTATGGCAGCACTGGATGCTGAGCGTTATCTCGACGCTCTGGACAAATAATCGCTGTGACTGTGCTGTGGTTACCTGAGCTCAGTCCAGATCCAAACTGGTTTCCGGCGCCGGCCTCGGCGCTTACCGAACCAGACGGATTGTTGGCTTTTGGCGGGGATTTATCCCCAGAACGGTTAACTGCAGCATATCATCAGGGTATTTTTCCCTGGTTTAGTGAAGACGATCCGTTGTTATGGTGGTCGCCGGCGGTTCGGGCAGTGTTTCCACCGGGAAGCCTGCATGCGGGCCGTAGCTTGAGCCGGGACTGGCAAAAACAGCAGTATCATTTCAGTTGTGATCTGGCTTTTGCGGAGGTAACGGCCGGCTGCGCAGCACCAAGACCGAACCAGCCTGGAACCTGGATCACTGCAGAGATCCGCTCGGCTTATCAGCAACTGCATCAACAGGGGATTGCCCACAGTATTGAAGTTTGGCAGCAAGACCAGCTAGTCGGCGGCCTCTATGGCTTGCAGATCGGTCACTTATTTTGCGGGGAGTCGATGTTTAACTGCGTTCCTAATGCGGCCAAGCTTGCGTTAGTCCAGTTACAGCAATACCTGCAGAGTTTTAACCTCGGCTGGATTGATTGCCAGCTGCCCAATCCATTTTTACTGCAATGCGGCGCGCAAAAAATGCCAAGACCCGATTACCTGCAACTGCTGCAAGGTCTTACCGCCATGCCGCTGCCGGCAGATTTATGGCATGCCGGTCCTCTACCTGCCCTG
>CAMLRA010000239.1 GCA_946482325.1 uncultured Chromatiaceae bacterium
CGTTACGAAGACTTCCGTCAGGTATCAGTACCGCTGAATCCTTCTACCGGTGCAGCACAAGGCGATGTCAGCAAGATGCTAATCCAGCAGGATGATTTATATCCTGCCCTGTCGGTGACCTGGATGAGCACCGAAGAAACCCAACTGCGCTTTGGTTTCAGTGAAACTGTCGTGCGGCCGGATTTACGCGAAGTGACGCCGGTACTGTTTATCGACCCGGTCACTGATTTTAAAGTGATGGGTTTTGCCGACCTCAAGAGCACCGACATCAAAGGCTACGACATGCGCTTTGAATCTTACTTAGATTCCGGCAGCAACTACAGCATCGGCGTGTTTTACAAAGACATGGTCAACCCGATTGAAGCTATTGAACTCAAAGGCTCAGACGGTAACCTGCTGATGTCATTCCGCAATGCCTTAGCCGGTGAAGTGTACGGGATTGAAGCCGAAGCGCTGCAAAAACTCGATATGTTTGAAGGCGACTTTGGCCAGTTTGTTGATAATTTCTTTATCAACAGCAACGTCACTTTCAGTAAATCGGAAATCGAAATGCAGGCGCTCGGCGAGTCGAACCTGACCAACCTGGTGCGGCCACTAACCGGCCACAGCAAATACGTGGTGAACTTCCAGCTCGGCTACGATTCGGACAACGAAGACCACACCGCAACGCTGACGTATAACGTGTTTGGCAAACGCATCGCTTTCGCCGGCATTGACGGCAAAGACGACGCCTACGAGCAGCCGTTCCACTCGTTAGATTTCACTTACGGCTACACAGTGCTGCCGGAAGGTAACCTGAAGTTCTCGGTGAAAAACCTGCTGAACGAAGAAACCGAAATTCTGCAGCAAGGCGAGATCCTGCAAAAACGCGAAGAAGGCGTCAGCGTAGGCTTAAGTTACAGCCAGAAGTTCTGATAAGAACTGCTCATAGTTACACTGAACCGGTTGGAGAACCGCGGGCGCTGGCACGGATTGCCACTCCGCGGTTCTGCGTTTTTGTCGCGGGCAAGATAGCTGTTCTGACCAGCTTTACCTTGACCTGAGCTATGCGGGTTCTTTAAGATCAAGCTAACTTATTGCCAGAGGCTGCATTTCCTTGGACATACCCAGTCGACTTTCTTTGTTGTAATTCAGTCTGCCACCTCTCCCCCTGTTGTGTTGCCGGGTCAGTTGCAGTCTGACCGGCCTATCGCCACCTCAAAGTATTTTCTCGCGCTGTGTCGTTCGGGATCTTCCGGCTAGATTAACGGAGTCACCTGATGCTGCGGATTTTTACCGTACAACAACAAAAACTGGAACGGCTTGAGCTGCAAAGCGCCGAGCAGGTACAGCAGGCCATTTGGCTGGATTTGCAGGAACCTGACGACGCCGAGCGGAGTTTTATCAGCGACCAGTTTGGCCAGCAGCTGGCGCTACGCGCTGAACTGGATGATATCGAAGCCTCGGCGCGTTTCTTCGAAGATGAAGACGGTCTGCATGTGCACTCGTTGTTTTTTTATCAGGAAGAACGTGCCGCCACCACCACTGTCGCTTTTACCATTCGCGACGGCCGCCTGTTTACGCTGCGCGAACGCGAACTGCCGGTGTTCCGGCTGTACCGGATGCGCGCACGCAACGCACATTTACAAAGCAGCAGTGCGTTTGAACTGCTGTTGGATTTGTTTGAAGTCAAAATCGAGCAACTGGCCGACAGTATCGAAGAAATCTCACTGGCGCTGGAAGCCATCAGCCAGGTGATTTTGCAGGGTAAACAAAATGAAGCTTTTCAGGAATCGCTGTCGAAACTGACGGAACTGGAAGATATGAGCTGGAAAGTCCGGCTCTGTCTGATGGATACCCAACGCGCCATCAGCTTTTTACTGCGAAAAGCGCGGTTACCCGCGGACCAGCTGGAGCAGGCCCGCGACGTGCTCCGCGACGTCGAGTCGCTGCTGCCACACAATGAATCCTTTTCGCAACGCGTCAACTTTCTGCTGCAATCAGCGATGGGTTTTATCAATATTGAACAAAACCGCATCATTAAAATTTTCTCGGTGGTATCGGTTATATTCCTGCCGCCGACGCTGGTGGCCAGTAGTTATGGCATGAACTTCGCGCATATGCCGGAGCTGAATCTGCCCTATGGTTACCCACTGGCACTGGCGCTGATGCTGCTCGCTGGTATTACGCCTTATTTGTTCTTTAAACGAAAAGGTTGGCTCTGAAAACAACAACCCCGGCATATGCCGGGGTTGTTATTATTCCGCTGAATATCAGAACTTATGTTCGATACCCACTGCCAGGTAATCGGTGTCGGCTTTGTTGAAGAAGTCAAAGCTGCTGTACCAGGCAAATAATTTGGTTTCTTTGCCGATTTTATAGTCAGCACCCAGGCTGTAGCCGTCGTGATCTTCCAGTGTCTGGTATTGGGCTTTGAATTCAACCTTGTTCAGTGGATATACGGCGTTAACCAAATAACCGTCTTCTTTGGTGCCGCCAGTCATCACTTCCTGCTGGTGTAAACCGGCACCCAGCTTGATTTTGGCGACCTTCCCCTGCACAAATAGGCGGCTGCTGTCGTAGCCATTGACGTCGTTATCCATCGACACTGACGCATACAACGGGCTGTCTTTCAGGCTGTCATCGCCATACATCAGTGCCACAGACTGGCCATCCTGACCTTTTTCGGAGTCTTCCATGATATGGGTAACTAATAGGGAGAAACCAGCAAACTTCGGCGTGATATACACCAACGAGTTGTTCATCCGGTTTTCGCCTTTCCACAAGGTTTTGATATCGGCCTCGTAGTCGTTGAACAGGTCCATTTTGCCCTGCGACAACTTCAGCGCCGTGTCATTGCGACCCGCTTTGATGGTACCCCAGCTGCCGGTCAGACCGATAAACTGGTCACGGCCTTTGAGATTTTTTTCGTTGGCTTCGTCGGTCAGGTCGACTTCCCATTCCAGCTGATAAATCAGCGTCAGGTCATCTTCCAGTTTGTAATCGCCTTTAACGCCAAAACGGGAGGCATTACTTTTTAACTCGGAGAAACGGCCAGCGCCATCATCCGAACTTTGCGCCGATACGTTGATTTTACCGTAAACCGTGAGCGGGTCAGCCTGAACAGCCCCCACCAGACCCATCAACATGGCAACGACCACAGCTTTTTTTGCGAACATGGTTAAATCCTTCTTTTTTATGAAGAACATCTTTCTTTGCAACAGGTTGGCTTCAGTATAAACAGTGCCAGCCAATTGCAAGGATTGACGAGGTAAAAACAGGTATTTTTATGACGCAATGACAGCTTCATGAACCTTTTTTGTATCTTTCATGGCGTTGTCATGTCGGTTGGATGGCTATTTTATGGCTTATTTATGACAGCATTATGAC
>CAMLRA010000240.1 GCA_946482325.1 uncultured Chromatiaceae bacterium
GGTCGATGAAGAAGATACCCAGCTGGGAGTGCGTCAGCTGTCGCAACAGGGCTATTTGTCTGAACCTCATGCGGCTGTGGCTTATCGCGCGCTGAAGCGTGAATTACAGCCGGGTGAATATGGTTTGTTCCTCGGCACTGCGCATCCGGCCAAGTTTAAAGAGTCGGTGGAAAACATTCTCGGCAATCCGATTGCG
This sequence comes from uncultured Chromatiaceae bacterium, assembly GCA_946482325.1. The sequence goes on from CAMLRA010000240.1 coordinate 197, forward strand.
TTACCACCGGCTTTAGCGGCTGTGGCGGGGGAAACAAGTTTAGCGGGCGATTTGGCTGCTGATTTTGTAGAATTGCGCAAAGTGTTGCTCAGTCTGGAGTAAAAAAGTGCAATTGTCCTGGCAAGATGTGATTGGCGCGGAAAAAACGCAGCCGTATTTTCAGCAAACTGTGGAAGCTGTCAAACAAGCGCGAGCGGCGGGGACGGTGATTTATCCTCCGGAAGCCGATGTGTTTAATGCTTTTCGTTATACCTGCTTTGACCAGCTGAAAATCGTCATTATCGGCCAGGACCCTTACCATGGGCCTAATCAGGCGCATGGTTTGTGTTTCTCGGTGCGCCCCGGTGTGGCGGTGCCACCGAGTTTAAAAAATATCTACAAAGAACTGGCGCTGGAATACCCGGATTTTGTCATCCCCAGCCACGGTTATCTGGAAAGCTGGGCCCGCCAGGGCGTGTTATTGCTGAACACTGTGCTGACAGTCGTAGCGAACGAACCCAATTCCCACCGGCATCTGGGCTGGGAAACCTTTACTGACAATGTAATTAAAGCCATCAGTGCCAAAGCTGAGCCTGTGGTGTTTCTGCTGTGGGGCTCGCACGCGATTAATAAACAAAAATTTATCGATAAAAACCGCCATCATGTACTGACCGCGCCGCACCCATCGCCATTGTCGGCGCATCGCGGCTTTTTGGGTTGTGGGCATTTTGCTAAAGCCAATGCGTTGCTGGCGCAGATGGGAAAAACACCGGTGGATTGGCAGGTGTGAGTTTTATACTTGCATCGGCTCGTTCTAACGGGTGATTGGTTCTCTGAGATGTTACTGCTTTTAAAGAGAGTGAATTGAAAACAAATCTTGATGCCGAAGCAGGCTGCCCATAGGGCGAAACGGCCGCCCGCAGGGCAAAGAACCTGCGATAGCAACAAGGGCGTCACCTTGAGGTGAATTCTTTGCTAGACGGTCTGGCCACAAAGGTAAAAATGATTTTTAGATGAGCAAATTAGCTACGTTTGTGCAAGCGCCATACTGTCAGAATATAGTGCTCATGTAGCGCGATCCTGCGCAATAAAAAACCGGAGTTTCCTCCGGTTTTTTTATCAGGCAAATCAGCGAACGCTGCGTGAACAAAGTTTTAAAAGTAAAAAGCCCAACCTGGGAAGGTCGGGCTCTTTACATTAAATCAGTTGTTCAATCAGGTCGTCTTCTAAGCTCCAGTCGATATCTTCGAGCTCTTTTCTCAGACGCTGCCGCTCCTTTACGGCTTCGATTTCGCGCCATTTGCGCTTCACCGGCCGGGCTTTCGCGGCTGGTCGTTCCAACATAGTCAGTAAGTCGTCAAAGCTTTCCATACTTCACCTCGCTACATTGTTGTTGTTATTTTCATCAAAATTGATACCACACTTTTCAGTAAAATAAAATACTTCAATGACAGAAAAATGAAGCGCAGATGAACGACAAATGGCAGACAGAAAAAAAGGAGCCATTGGGCTCCTTTTTGCTTAAAAAATATACTGTATCAGCAACTTAACCCTGCCGGAACTGGCTGATTAATTGCTCGGTCGAAGTGTCAAACTGATGCTGGGCCTGACCGGATAACACCTGGTAAATCGGCGTTGATAACTGTTTGCCAAGTTCAACGCCCCATTGGTCAAACGAATTGATATTCCACAGCACGCCTTGCACAAAAACTTTGTGCTCGTAGAGTGCGATCAAAGCACCAAGGTAGTAGGGCGATAACTCAGGCAGCAGCAAGGTGTTACTGGGTTTATTACCCGGCGATGCTTTGTGCGGCGCGAGGAAATCGGCCAGGGCTTCTGAGCCGCCTTGTGCCAGCACTTCAGCTTTGGCTTCGGCAATGGTTTTACCCTGCATCAGTGCCTGTGACTGAGCGAAACAATGTGCAGCCAGCCGGTGATGATGATCTGTCAGGTCGTGCGACACTTTGATTGGCAGAATAAAGTCGGCAGGCACAGCCAAAGCACTTTGATGCAATAACTGATGATAGGCATGCTGGCCGTTTGTGCCGGCGTCGCCCCAAATCACCGGTGCAGTGGCCGCTGTCAGTGCAGCACCGTCAACATCAACACTTTTGCCGTTACTTTCCATATCCAGCTGTTGCACATAAGACGGCAACAAACGCAGGTAATGGCTGTATGGCAGCAGCGCCTGCGCCTGACAGCCCAGCCCGTTGATATACCAAACACCTAACAGCGCCAGAATCACCGGTAAATTTTGCGCAAGCGGCGCGTCACGGAAATGGCTGTCCATATCGCGGGCACCGGCCAGCAGATTCTCAAACTGTGCGACACCAAGCGTCAGGCATAAAGGAAAACCAATCGCCGACCACAGCGAGTACCGGCCACCAACCCAGTCCCACATCGGCAGAATGTGCGAGGCATCGATGCCAAATTCAGCAGCTGCTTTGATATTGGAGGATGTTGCCCAGAAGTGCTGGGCAATCGCGGCTTTATCGGCACCATGATCGAGGAACCACTGACGTACCGCCAAAGCGTTTTGTTTGGTTTCTTCAGTACCAAAAGATTTTGATGCTACAAACACCAGCGTAGTGGCTGGATTCAGTGGTTTTACCACGTCACTGACCACAGCGCCGTCGATATTACCGGCAAAATGCACTTTGACCGGGCTTTGGTTGTAGGGGGTGAGGGCTTCCAGCGCCATTTGCGGGCCAAGCAATGAGCCGCCGATGCCAATCCACACCAGATCGGTAATAGGGCTGCCCTGATATCCCAGATACTGCAGGTTATTGAGCTGTTCAACCAACGCATACATCTGCGCCCGACAGGCGGCGATTTGCGCCTGTAGATCTTCGCCATCCAGCTGTAATGGCTGGTCAGCAGGTGCACGCAGAGCCACATGCCAGACTGAACGGTCTTCCGTGTTGTTGATTCTGTCGCCGGCAAACATCGCCGCCCGTTTTGCGGCGAGCGGGCTTTGTGTTGCCATCTCCAGCAGTTGTTTCCAGATGCCTTGGGTTATCAGGTTTTTTGAATAATCCAGCGTGATCCCAAGGGCCTTGGCGGTAAAACGCGCCGCGCGCTGAGGATCTTCAGCAAACTCCTGACGCATGTTCAGCGGGGCTTTGGCGAGCGCTGCCAATTGGCTCCAGACTGC
>CAMLRA010000241.1 GCA_946482325.1 uncultured Chromatiaceae bacterium
GCTCTATACCTGGGCCTGGATCCCGAAGGTTCGTAAGCCGGGTTAATCCCCGTCGACTGGCAGGCCATCGCAGGAACTGATAGATTATCCGCATTGCAGGCCGCAGGAATATCAATTGATCAGCTCAGAATTCAATGCAGAACGCAAATTGACCGCTCCTGTTGTGCAATTGCGTATGTCCTGGCTGGTCCGGCATCCAATACGGGTTGCCGTTGTGGTAGGCATGTTATTGCTGACGTTGCTGGCTGTATTGGTCTGGCAGCAGCAGCAAAAAAACATTGAAGTTGAACGCTACCAGTTGTTACAGCAAGTCAGCCATCATGCCGCCTCTCTGGAAGCGACTATCCGAACCGCGGTGGTGGTCAGCGAATCACTGCGCAATGAAATTATCCTGCACCCGCAACAACCGCTGACCGAACTGGAAAACCGGGTCGATTTGTTACTAAAAGATTATCCGCTGTTCCGCCACATTGCGCTGGCACCCGATTTAGTTATCCGTTATGTCTACCCCAGAGCCGGCAATGAAGCGGCGTTAGGCGTCAATTATCGACTTATACCGGAACAGTTTGCCGCGATTGAAAAGGCGATTGCTTTGGGCGGACCATTGCTGGCTGGCCCGGTGAAACTGGTGCAGGGGGGCAGCGGTCTGGTCCTGCGGGTGCCGGTATTCACGGGCGACAAACAGCTATGGGGCGTGATTGCCGCCGTGATCCCGCTGGAACGGCTGTTGCAGCAAACACAGCTGGAACAGTTCCGTGAAGATTATTACATCGGTTTGTCTGGCCGTGACGGCAATATCAATCACACAGAGTTGTTTTGGGGCGATCCGGTATTACAGGGGTTGCCATCTGTTTTTGCTAACATCCACCTACCCAATGGCCTGTGGCGCTTACATGCTTTTCCAAAACAACGGTTGCCTCTGCTGGCCGGTTTACCTTCGTTATTCCTGCCGATGGGGTTATTGCTGACTCTCATTTTGACGGTTGGCCTTTATGTGTTATTGCGCTTGTCGCAGGAACGGCAACAGGCGCTGCAAACCGTGGCCTGGCAGGCGAGCTTTGATCCACTGACCGGGCTCGCCAACCGCGCTGTATTACTGGGACAACTTGAGCTGATGCTGAAACAGGCGCGGGGCCAGGGCGGCCAGCTCGCCGTGTTAAGTCTCGACCTCGATGAATTTAAACAAGTGAATGAAAGCCTCGGTCACCCGGTAGGTGACCAGCTGCTGCAACTGGTCGCGGATCGATTATTAGAGCAGCTGACCGGGCCTGAACTGGTCGCCCGTTCTGGTGGCGACGAGTTTGTGCTGGTGGTGCCTGAACATGGTCAGCCCGAAGCACTGGAACAGTTTTGTCAGACGTTGCTGAACGCTTTTCATGCACCTTTTATGGTCAATGGCACCCCTTTATCGATTTCAACCAGTATCGGTGTCGCGATGTATCCGCATGACGGACTGCTGGCAATAGATCTGCTGAAACACGCAGACCGGGCCATGTATGCCGCCAAACATCTGGGGCGTAATACCTTTCATTTTTACGATGCCGGCATGCAAAAAGAAGCCGATCATTTTGTGCATTTGCATCACGAAATCATTAAAGGCATTGAAAAACGCCAGTTTTTTCTGGTGTATCAACCGATTTATGACGTGGTTAGTCAACGTTATAGTAAGGCCGAAGCATTGGTGCGTTGGCAACATCCTGAGCGCGGACTGATCCCCCCGTTTGATTTTATCCCGGTGGCAGAACGCACCGGCGCAATCCGGCCTCTGGGGCAATGGATTTTACAGCAGGCCATTGCTGATATGCAGTTGTTCAGCCAGATGGGTCTGCAGTTGCAAATTTCAGTGAATCGTAGCAGCCAGGAATTTAATCAGGCGAAATGCGCGGATGACTGGATGGCACAGCTGGCCGCAGCCGGTTTGGCGCCAGAGCAATTGATATTAGAGATCACTGAGTCGGTGTTTATGGATAAGGTCTCAGTGCAACAGGCCAATGTGTTAAGCCTGCATCAGCAAGGTGTGCAACTGGCCATCGATGATTTTGGTACCGGTTATTCTGCATTAAATTACCTAAGCCGTTATCCGGTTGATTTTATTAAAATTGATAAAAGTTTTATCAATCTGATTGCTGAACAGGACAAAGCCCGGGCTTTAGTGGCTGTACTGATAAATATGGCTAAAGTGCTGGACGTGCAAGTGGTGGCCGAAGGCGTTGAAACCGCTGAACAGTTCAGCGTGTTGCAACAGCTCGGTTGTGATTTTATTCAGGGGTATTATTTCTCTCGGCCTCTAGCGAAAGCGGATTTGATTTCACTGCTACAGAAGCCGGTACGCTTGCCATGACCGACAATCCCTGTGTGCGGAACTGTTGTCTGGACCAATCTGACATTTGTCTCGGCTGTGGCCGGCATGTCGATGAGATCACTGGCTGGCATCAGGCGACTGACGCAGAAAAACAGCAGATTTTGCAAAAGGCAGCTGCACGGATACAGCTGCGTGAAGCGCAAAAAACTCAGGCGTCCCGCGGTAAACCGACTTGAATAATCCGCACCAGCCGTTGTTGCGCCCGGCTGAGTTCTGCCGCAGCCGCCTGCGCTTTTTGTCGTTGTCGCGCTAAGGCCCAATCGACATGGCGTTGCACCATGGCATCACCGCTAAATGTCTGCAGACAATCGACTACAGCTGCAGAGTAGGGAGCATTCCCAAGTGCCACGGCAATGTTGCGTTGCCAGCGTTGATAACCGATACGGCGGATGGCTGAGCCTTCAGTAAAGTGCAGAAAATCCGCTTCGCTCCAGCTAAATAAATCCAGCAACGACTGATTGCGCCACTGTGGCCGCCGGGCAAAATCGGCTTCCTGAGTCAAAGGCGCACTGCGGTTGACCGGACACACCAGCTGACAGTCATCACAACCGTAAATGCGATTGCCCAGCAAAGGCCGTAAATCTTCCGGAATATCATCTTTGAGTTCAATCGTCAGATAGCTGATACAACGTCTGGCATCGACAACATAAGGCGCAACGATGGCCCCGGTCGGACAACTGGTGATACAGGCGACACAGTTACCGCAATCTTGCGTGAGCGGCTGATCGACCGGCAGCGGGATATTGACCAGCAACTCACCGAGAAAAAACCAGGAGCCGGCGTCCTCATTTAATAACAGGCTATGTTTGCCAATCCAGCCAAGACCGGCTTTGGCTGCCAGCGGCCGTTCCAGTACCGGTGCTGAGTCGACAAAAGGCCGAAATCCCAGCTCTGCGACATGTGTACTGATGCGCTCTCCCAACTGTTTTAAGCGTTGGCGCAGCACTT
>CAMLRA010000242.1 GCA_946482325.1 uncultured Chromatiaceae bacterium
ATGCCATATTTTTTTAAGGTCGGCCAGTCTTTGGGCCCAACCAAATCAATGGCACTGAAACCTAAGGATTTGACCAGCTGACACAGCTCTTCAATCGACAAATGACCATAAGTCCAGCTGGCGACCGAGTGGCGCACCCGGCCTTTGAGCGCCGGTGTGGCATCCTCTGTAGCCGGCGCCGGCTGAGTAGTTGCCGCACAGCCGCTTAGTAATAATGACGGGCCTGCAACACCCAGCGCCACACCGCCAGCTGCAAGCTGTTTCAGCATATTGCGGCGGGACGACCCTGTAGATCCAACGCTGGTAGACTCAAAGTGTTTAGTCATGACGGCCATCCTGCGCGGCTAAAGTCTCGTTCTTGAAAATCAGCGCAAACAGCACCAAGACTACTGCGGCAAAACCGGCCGGGAATAACCAGATCTGGGTCCAGTCCGCGCCCGCAGCTGTGGTATAGGCCTGTGTCACCTGCCCTGCCACGCTAAAGCCAATCAACATGCCGACGCCGTAAGTGGCGAGTGTGATCAGGCCCTGTGCCGCGCTTTTATAAGCAGCACCGGCTTTGCTGTTGGTGTAAATCTGGCCGGAGACAAAAAAGAAGTCATAACAAATACCGTGCAGTGCAATACCGACCAGCAATAAAGCCACACCACTCCCGGCATCGCCATAAGCAAACAGCACATAACGCAGCACCCAGGCCGTCATACCTAAAATCAACGTCCAGCGAATACCAAAGCGGTTTAAAAACAGCGGCAGCGCCAGCATAAACGCGACTTCCGACACTTGGCCCAGCGTCATTTTGCCGGTGGCATTTTCAACACCAACCGCCGTCAGGAACGGGTTGGCATTCTGGTAATAAAATGCCAGTGGAATACAAATCAAAATCGACGAGACAAAAAACAGCGCGAAGTTGCGATCTTTTAGCAGCTTCAGTGCGTCCAGCCCCAGTAATTCACCAATCTTGACCTGACTGCCGCGCGCTGCCGGCGGCGTGGCTGGTAAGGTAAAGCTGTACAGACCGAGTGCTAACGATGCCACCGCACACATCAGGAAAGTGTTTTGCAGCGCACCGGCCGCAATCGCCTCTGCCGCGTCCCAACCAAACAAGTAACTGATCACAAGCCCCGCCGCTATCCAGCCGATGGTGCCCCAGACGCGGATTTGACCAAACTCACGCTCCGGCTGTTGCATCTGACCAAATGATACCGAGTTCACCAGCGCCAACGTTGGCATATAAGCCAGCATGTAGCCGAGCACCAGCGGGTAAAACGCAGCGAAATCAGTCGCCTGTGCCATCAGATACATCAGTACCGCGCCAATCAGATGTAACACCGCCAGAATGCGTTCAGCGTTAAAATACCGGTCGGCGATAAGACCAATAAAAAACGGCGCAATGATGGCGCCCCAGCTTTGGGTCGAGAACGCCATGCCGGTTTGCGGGCCGTCAGCGCCAAGGTTCTGGCTTAAAAAAGTACCCAGCGTGACAAACCAGCCCCCCCAGATAAAAAACTGCAGAAACATCATCGTACTGAGGCGTATTTTTATTGTACTCATCGTCATCCCCGTGATTTTTTGTTGTTGTGTTGTTTGTTCTACTTGTTGTGTTTCGAGACCAGCTCTTACAAACCGCTCTTACAAACCGCTGCTACAAACCGCTATTCGAGGCCTAAAATCCGTCTGTTACGAGCAGCATCTGAACTGCCTCCGGCGAAATCGTCAAAGGCGCGGCCGGCGCGTTCAATCAGATGCGCGGCGATAAATGGTGCGCCCTCTTTGGCACCCTGTGCTGAATCTTTTAAGCAACATTCCCATTCCAGCACCGCCCAACCGCGATAACCGTACTGAGTTAACTTGCTGAAAATACTTTTAAAATCGACCTGACCGTCGCCTAATGAACGGAAACGCCCCGGTCTGTCGACCCAGTCCTGATAACCGCCATAAACCCCGGCGCGACCGTCCGGCCGAAACTCAGCGTCTTTGACATGGAACATTTTGATGCGGTCATGGTAACGATCGATAAAGGCCAGATAATCCAGTTGCTGCAGCACAAAATGGCTGGGATCAAACAGGATATTGGCCCGCGGGTGGTTATTGGTAGCTTTGAGGAAACGCTCAAAACTGGCGCCGTCGTGTAAATCTTCACCAGGGTGAATTTCATAACAGACATCGACACCTGCGGCGTCAAACGCGTCCAAGATCGGTAACCAGCGGGCGGCTAATTCGGCAAAACCTTGCTCCACTAAACCGGCCGGGCGCTGTGGCCACGGATACACCAGATGCCACAATAAGGCACCGGAAAACGTTGCGTGCGCCTTCAAACCTAAATTCTGGCTGGCTTTGGCAGCGAGCTTCAGCTGTGCAATCGCCCATTCGGTGCGCGCCTTGGGATTTCCGCGTAAATGCGCCGGCGCAAAGTTATCAAAGAGTTCATCATAGGCCGGATGCACTGCGACTAACTGGCCCTGTAAATGCGTGGAAAGCTCAGTGATGCTGATCCCCACAGCCGCGCATTGCGCTTTGATGTCATCGCAATAGGCCTGGCTGTTTGCTGCTTGTTCTAAATCAAACAGCGCCGGGTCATTGGTCGGCACCTGAATGCCTTTGTAGCCCAAATCTGCCGCCCATTTCGCCATCGTGATGAGGTTGTTAAACGGCGCGCTGTCGCCCATAAACTGCGCCAGGAAGATCGCCGGGCCTTGAATACTGTTCATTGTGTGTCCTTCAAGCAAAAATTCATCAAATTCACCGCTTAACCCGTGTATCTGCTAGCCGACATCCGGCACGGCCTGCCATTTTTCGCTGCTCACAGTGCTGACCGTGTCGATAAAGGCCATGCCGCGTAAGCCGGCGCTGATGCCTGGCACCCCCGTTGGCGTGCCGCGTTCGCCGGCGCGAATAGCCCGAGCAAAATCACGATACAGATTTGCCATCGCTTCTAAATATCCTTCCGGGTGCCCTGCCGGTAAACGGCAACGTTTCAGCGCTTCAGCCCCTAAACCGGCCTGACCGGCACCGGCGCGCAGCACATAAAAAGGTGCGCCGTGTGGCCGCACGACGACGCTGTTCGGCTCCATCTGCTGCCATTCCAACCCGCCTTTGTCGCCATATAACCGAATTTTCAGTGCGTTTTCTTCGCCGGCACAGATTTGACTGGCGATGAGCACCCCACTGGCACCGCCGTTGGTTTTAAACAGCGCCGCACCGTCATCATCGAGCCGTC
>CAMLRA010000243.1 GCA_946482325.1 uncultured Chromatiaceae bacterium
CAAGTGGCTACCGCTCAAAAGAAGAAGAAGAGCTGTGGCGTAAAAACGACCCGGTGGCGCGTTTTCGTTTATTCCTGCTACAAAAAGGCTGGCTGGATGATGAAGCCGACAAAGCCGCAACTGAGCAGCTGCGACAGGACATTCTGGAAGCATTAAAAGTGGCGGAAAAAGTCGCCAAGCCAGGCATTGAACACCTGATTAGTGATGTTTACGCCGAACCTATCCCTGAACTGGAACGCCAACTGGCGGATCTCAAAGAGCACATCCGCAAATATCCGGATGCGTATCCAATCACGTCGGGGAGAATGTAATGGCTAAAATGAATATGTTACAGGCCATCAACAACGCGCTCGATTTAGCGATGGCCAAAGATGACGGTGTCGTGTGTTTTGGTGAAGACGTCGGCCATTTTGGCGGTGTGTTCCGCGCGACTTCGAAACTGCAGGAAAAATACGGCAAAGCGCGTTGTTTTAACACGCCTCTGACCGAACAGGGTATCGCCGGTTTTGCCAACGGCATGGCGGCACAAGGCATGAAGCCGGTGGCGGAGATTCAGTTCGCTGACTATATCTTCCCGGCCTTTGACCAGATCGTCAATGAAACTGCCAAGTTTCGTTACCGTTCGGGTAATGAATTTAATGTCGGTGGTCTGGTGTTTCGTACACCATACGGCGGCGGCATCGCAGGTGGTCATTACCACAGCCAGTCACCGGAAGCTTATTTTGCGCACACGCCGGGCTTAAAAATCGTGGTGCCGCGCAATCCGCATCAAGCCAAAGGCTTGTTACTGGCTTCGATCAACTGCCCGGACCCGGTGATTTTCTTTGAACCGAAAAAACTGTACCGTGCCTCCGTCGGTGAAGTGCCGGAAGAATATTATGAGCTGCCAATAGGTCAGGCTGAAGTGATGAAAACCGGCACGCAAGTCACGGTACTGGCCTGGGGCGCGCAGATGGAAATCGTCGAAAAAGCGGTGGAAATGGCTGAAGCCATCGGCATTTCCTGCGAACTGATAGACCTTCGCAGCATTCTGCCCTGGGATGTCGATACAGTGGCAGAGTCGGTGAAAAAGACCGGCCGGCTGGTGATTAACCACGAAGCGCCGTTAACCGGCGGTTTTGCCGGTGAAATCGCTGCGACTATTCAGCAGCGTTGTTTCCTGAACCTGGAAAGCCCAATTCTTCGCGTCTGTGGTCTGGATACACCATACCCACTGGCGCTGGAAAAAGAATATGTCGCTGACCATTTAAAAACCTTCGAAGCCATTAAAGCTTCTGTCAATTTCTGAGCCGGAGTTATCGATGAAAAAAGATTTTATCCTGCCCGATATTGGTGAAGGTATCGTCGAATGTGAGCTGGTCGACTGGCTGGTGAAAGAGGGCGACCGCATTGTCGAAGATCAGCCGATTTGCGACGTGATGACCGACAAAGCGCTGGTACAGATCCCGGCGGTGTATAACGGTGTGGTCAGTAAACTCTATTACGCCAAGGGTGACATTGCTAAAGTACACGCCCCGCTGTTTGAAATGATTGTTGATGTCGCAGCCGGTGATGCCCCTGTCGTCGCGGCGCCGGTTGCACCTGTGGCTGTCGGCGGCAAAGTGGTGGAAGATTTTATTCTACCGGATATCGGCGAAGGTATTGTCGAATGTGAAGTGGTCGATTGGCTGGTCAAAGAAGGCGATATTATCGTTGAAGATCAACCGGTTTGTGATGTGATGACCGACAAAGCCTTAGTGCAGATCCCAGCCAAACATCCTGGCAAAGTGGTGAAGCTGTACACCGCCAAAGGCCATATTGCCAAAGTGCATGCACCACTGTTTGCTATTGAAATGGACGCGACACTGGCTTCTGCAGCGCCGGGCTCTACACACGCCACTGCAACCCCAGCGGTTCAGTCGGGCCTGCCAGCCGCTGCGACTGCTACGGCAACGGCCACCGCAACCGCGGCTACGGCCAGCCTGCCTGCCGGCCATAAAGCGCTGGCCAGTCCGGCCGTGCGTCGACTGGCGCGTGAGCTTAGTGTCGATATCCACCGAGTGCCGGGCACTGGTCCAAAAGGCCGGGTGTTTAAACAAGACGTGCAGGCGTTTGTGTCTGGTGCCGCCCCAGCGGTAGCCACTGCAGCAGCCGCTGTTGTAACGAGCGAAACTACGGCAGCGCCAGCCAGCAGCTGCAGCACCAGCCGCCGGGTTGAGCCGATCAAAGGCATCAAAGCCGCGATGGCGCGGCAGATGGCCGAATCTGTCGCAACTATTCCGCACTTTACTTATTGCGAAGAAATTGACCTGACCGAACTGATTGCGCTGCGTTTAAGCCTTAAAGATGGTTTGGCCAAACAAGGCGTGAAGCTCACCATGATGCCGTTTTTTATGAAAGCGATGTCATTAGCACTCAATGAGTTCCCAATCTTAAACAGTCAGGTCAATGCTGACTGCACCGCATTGACTTATTTTGACGAACATAACATCGGTATCGCGGTCGATTCTAAAGTCGGTCTTTTAGTGCCGAACGTCAAAGACTGCCAGCGTAAATCTATTGTTGAAATTGCACAGGATTTAACGCGTTTAACTGATTTGGCGCGCGAAGGCCGGGTCAGCCCGGCAGATTTAAAAGGCGGCACTATCACCATTTCCAATATTGGCGCGATTGGCGGCACTGTCGCGACGCCGATTATCAATAAACCGGAAGTGGCGATTGTGGCTTTGGGTAAAGTGCAGCAACTGCCGCGCTTTGACAGCAAGGGCCATGTGGTCGCGCGCTCTATCATGCAGGTCAGTTGGTCAGGTGATCATCGCGTCATTGACGGCGGCACTATCGCCCGCTTCACCAATCTGTGGAAAAAATACCTGGAAGAGCCGTCTGCCATGTTGGTGGCGATGCGTTGATAGCCAAGAACTATCTAACCGCGTGAAAACCTGTTAAAAAAGCCCCAAATGGGGCTTTTTTGTTTTGGCGATGTACAAACACCAACTACGTAATTTTTATATTCCTGAAGAGCAGTCGATTTATCTGCTTAACGCCAACGACGCGAAAAAGCTCAAAGACTGGGTCGCGCTTTGTATGGAGGAGCTGCGCAAACTTGGTTATCGCGACATCGAACTGGTGGGGAAAGGCGCTTATGGCTTTGCGTTTGCCGGGCTCGACAGTGCCGGCGAGCAATGTGTATTTAAATTTTCCCGCGTGAATCTG
>CAMLRA010000244.1 GCA_946482325.1 uncultured Chromatiaceae bacterium
CGATGAGTGAAAAATTCTTATTAGGCGTCAGCCCGCTTCATCCTTGCAGTTATCTGCCGGACCAGCAGGAACGGTTGTTATTCAGTCTACCGGAACAACCCTTATCTGCCGAAGTGTACCAGTGGCTGACGGATCATAATTTTCGCCGCAGCGGCGAACAGTTGTACCGCCCGTACTGCCTGCAATGCCAGGCTTGTCAGGCAGTACGGCTCGATGTCAGCACCTTGCGCCCGAACCGCAGCCAGCGGCGCTTGCTGCAACAAGCCCATAAGCTGAACTGGCATTGGCGCTGGCAGCAACAGCCATTACAACAAGATTATTTTCCGCTATATCAAGCCTATATCAGCACACGCCACGCCGATGGCGTGATGTATCCGCCAGAGCCTGAACATCTGCAGCAGTTACTGAGCTGCAGCTGGCTGCAGGTCAGCACGCTCGAACAATATGTGGATGACCAGCTGGTTGGCGTGATGGTGCTTGATCACCTGCCACAGGGTTTATCGGCGGTGTACAGTTTTTATTTGCCAGAACACAAATTGGCGCTGGGAATTCTGGCGGTACTGGCCGGCGCTGAGCTTTGTATTCAACAACAGCTGCCTTATTTATACCTGGGCTACCTGGTGAGCCAGTCAGAAAAAATGCGTTATAAGAGCCAATTTAAGCCGCAACAGCGGCTGATCCTCGACCAATGGCAATCATTTTGCTAAATAACGGCTTGTCGCTTTACTTATCGCCGGCTTTTAGGCAAAATCTGCGCTGTTTTTTTCTGTTTAAAATTAAATCCGAAGGGGCTCGTACGCTGAATGGCGAAAGAAGACGTGATTGAAATGCAAGGCACCATCCTTGATACATTGCCAAATACCATGTTCAAAGTCGAACTCGAAAACGGCCACGTGGTGATTGCGCATATTTCAGGCAAAATGCGCAAAAACTATATCCGTATCCTGACCGGTGACAAGGTGACGGTTGAACTGACGCCTTATGATTTAACCAAGGGCCGGATCGTTTTCCGTCAGCGCTAATCGCAGCCAGGCTCCAAGCATCCAATAAAAACAAAACCCGGTTTCCCGGGTTTTGTTTTATGCGCGTACCGGCGATCAGGCCGGTACCTCATCTTCATGATAATCAAATGACAGCTCATCGCCTTGCAGATCAATGCGCACTTCGCCACCCTGGCTCAGTCGGCCAAACAAAATTTCGTTGGCTAAAGGTTTTTTCAGCTGTTCCTGCACGACCCGTCCCATCGGCCGCGCGCCCATCGCCTGATCGTAACCTTTATCCGCCAGCCACTGCCGTGCTGTTGGACTGAGTTCCAGCTGCACCTGTTTTTTATCCAGCTGCACCTGCAGATCACAGACAAACTTGTCCACAATTTGCAAAATAATGTCACGGCTTAAGTGCTGGAACCAGATGATGCCATCCAGCCGGTTGCGGAATTCCGGGCTGAAAGTCCGGTTGATTTCCGCAAGCGCATCATGACTGTGGTCCTGCTGCTTAAAGCCGATGGTCTTACGCACTGTTTCCTGCACGCCGGCATTGGTAGTCATTACCAGCACGACATTTCGGAAATCAATTTTTCGGCCATTGTTGTCAGTCAATGTGCCGTGGTCCATCACCTGCAACAAAATGTTGTAGATATCGCTGTGGGCTTTTTCGATTTCATCGAGCAACACTACAGAATACGGATGTTTGGACACCGCATCAGTGAGCAAACCACCTTGTTCAAAGCCAACATAGCCCGGCGGCGCGCCGATTAAGCGGCTGACTGCATGCCGCTCCATATACTCCGACATATCAAATCGCAGCAGTTCAACGCCCATAATGCGGGCCAGCTGTTTAGTGACTTCGGTTTTCCCCACACCGGTCGGGCCGGCGAACAGAAAACTGCCAATCGGCTTTTCTTCGTTGCCAAGACCAGAGCGCGATAACCGGATCGCAGAAGTCAGAGCTTCAATCGGGGCGTCCTGACCAAACACCACCAACTTAAGGTTACGGTCCAGATTGGCCAGCACATCTTTGTCAGATGCGGACACCGATTTCTCCGGTATACGTGCCATTTTGGCAATAATGTGTTCAATTTCCGGTACGTTGATCACTTTTTTGCGCTTTGATGCCGGCAACATACGCTGACTGGCACCTGCTTCATCAATGACATCAATGGCTTTGTCTGGCAAATGCCGTTCATTGATATATTTTGCCGACAGCTCCGCAGCTGCACGCAACGCTTTTTGTGTGTAACGCACACCATGATGCTGCTCGTAACGATCTTTCAGACCCAACAAAATCTGCGTTGTATCATCGACGCTGGGTTCCGTCACATCAATTTTCTGGAAACGCCGGACCAGCGCAGTATCTTTTTCAAAAATACTTTTAAATTCCTGATAAGTGGTAGAGCCGATACAACGCAGGCGACCACTGGACAGCAACGGCTTAATCAAATTGGATGCATCCATCACCCCGCCACTTGCTGCACCGGCGCCAATCACCGTATGGATTTCGTCGATAAATAAGATGGCGTCTTTTTCGCGTTCGATTTCTTTTAATAACGACTTCAGTCGTTTTTCAAAATCACCGCGATATTTGGTACCAGCCAGCAAAGCGCCCATGTCGAGCGAATAAATGGTTGCATTGGCAATGACTTCAGGGACCTGATTCTGCACGATGCGAAACGCCAGGCCTTCGGCAATCGCCGTTTTGCCGACACCGGCTTCGCCGACCAGCAACGGATTGTTTTTCTTGCGACGGCACAGCACCTGGATAGTGCGTTCTAATTCCAGATCACGGCCTACCAGCGGGTCAATCTGGCCATTTTTGGCCAACACATTCAGATTGGCGGTGAAATTTTCCAGGTATTTATTGTCTTCGACACTGATTTCGCCATTTTCATCCTGCTGCTGCTCGTCTGACTGCTCAAGTTTTTCTGACTTAATCACGCCATGCGAGATGAAATTAACGATATCCAGCCGGCTGATGTCAGTTTTCTTCAACAAATACACCGCTTGGGATTCTTGCTCGCTAAAAATTGCGACCAAGACATTGGCGCCGGTAACTTCAGACTTGCCAGAAGATTGCACATGGAATACAGCACGTTGTAAGACACGTTGAAACCCAAGCGTAGGCTGGGTATCGCGCTCTAAGTCGCCATCAGGGATCAGTGGCGTCGTGGAATCGATAAAATT
>CAMLRA010000245.1 GCA_946482325.1 uncultured Chromatiaceae bacterium
GTCGTCACCTGGCTGGCCAGCGACCAAATCAACATGGCGGCATTCTGGCCGGTCACCCGACCACGGTGATTGATTTATCCGACGACAATCCGGTGGTGGTGCGCGAAGGCGCCGGCGCCGTGCAGCCGTTTTTATAACCGTGCATGCAATGACCAGAGCAAATCAGGCCGAAGCAGAATTGAGTCCATTGACCGTCCAGCAAGTGCTGCCACTGGCGTTTGTCCGCGGCGAAGCCGTGCTGGAGCGGCCGGAAGATTTGTTTATTCCGCCGGATGCACTTGAAGTCCTGTTAGAGGCCTTTGAAGGCCCGCTGGACTTTTTGCTGTACCTTATCCGTCGCCACAAATTTGATATTGTTGATTTACCGGTCAATGAAATCACGCTGCAGTACATGGAATATATCAATCTGATGCAGGAGCTGAATTTCGAGCTGGCCGCTGAGTATCTGGTGATGGCGGCGATGCTGGCGGAAATTAAATCGCGCTTGCTGTTACCCAAACGCGAAGCGGAACAAAGTGAAGAAGTGGACCCGCGCGCGGAGTTAGTGCGTCGGCTGCAGGAGTATGAGCAGTTTAAACTGGCCGCAACCCAGCTGGATGCCGTGCCCCGGCAGGAACGGGATTTTTTCCAGACACATGCCGCATTGGCCGACAACTTTGCGCCTTTTGTCATAGAGCCCGAAGTGAGCCTCGCCGAATTAGTGCTGGCGCTGCAGGATGTGATCAAGCGCACCAAAGATTTTCAGCATCATCAGATTAAGAAGGAGCAGCTTTCCACCCGGGAGCGGATGAGCCGCATTCTGGAATTGCTGCGCCAACAGCCAGTGTTGGCTTTTAGCCAGTGTTTTGCGCCACAGGAAGGCCGGCAAGGCGTAGTCGTGACTTTTCTGGCGATGTTGGAACTGGTCAAAGAGAAACTTATCACCCTGACACAGGTGGAATCTTATGGTCAGATCCACCTCAAATTGGCATAATATGCGGCCGCTTTGGTCCATCAGAGCAGGTGGCCGTGACGGGCTGAACAGAAGAGGCGCAGATGGCGACAAAAATTCAGGATGATCAGCTGGTACAGCTGTTAGAAGCCTGTTTATTTGCCAGCGAAAAGCCGCTGAGCCAGACCGAATTACTGGAGACGGTGCTGGCGGATTTTCAGCTCAGCAAAAAACGTCTACAGGCAGCTTTAACCCGGCTAGAGCAGGATTACCAGGGGCGCGGTATCGGTTTGGTGGAAACCGCCAGCGGCTGGCAGTTTCAGACCAAGCCCGAGTGGAGCCCAGTTCTTGCAAAACTCTGGCCTGAGCGCTCGCCGCGTTATTCCAGAGCTGTGTTAGAAACGCTGGCGCTGATTGCTTATCGCCAGCCTATTACCCGTGGTGAAATTGAAGAAGTACGCGGCGTGTCGGTCAGCAGCCAGATTATGCGCACTTTGCTCGACCGTGGCTGGGTCAAAGTCGTGGGGCACAAAGAAGTGCCGGGCCGGCCCGGTTTATACGCTACCACCAAAGAATTTCTCGATTATTTTGGCGTGAAGCGGCTGGATCAGCTGCCGCCATTACCAGAACTGGCGCCGCTTGGGCCTATATTTAATTCAAGCGCTGAACACCAAATCCTTAAACACAGTCGGGATGACTGAGGAGTCGCAAATATGAGTGAAAAGTTACAAAAAATCCTGGCCCGCAGTGGCGTTGGTTCGCGTCGCGAAATGGAAACATTTATCAGCGCCGGCCGTGTCACCGTCGATGGCAAAGTTGCCCATCTGGGCGATCGGATTAATCCCAATCAGCTGGTGCGCGTTGATGGCCACCCGGTCAAGCTGGCGGCGGAAGAGGAACAAGTCTGCCGCGTCATCGCGTATCACAAACCGGAAGGTGAAATTTGTACCCGGACCGATCCGGATGGCCGGCCAACTGTTTTTGACCGCTTACCCAATATCCGTGGCGCGCGCTGGATAGCCATAGGCCGGCTGGATATCAATACTTCAGGATTGTTACTGTTCACTACCGACGGTGAGCTGGCGAATCGTTTAATGCACCCAAAATTTGAAGTAGAACGCGAATATTCAGTGCGGGTATTTGGTGAAGTCAATGACGCCATTATTCAGCGTTTGCGCACCGGAGTTGAACTGGAAGACGGTAAAGCCAACTTCAAAAAAATAAAAGCCATGGGCGGCGAAGGCGTGAACCGCTGGTTTAACGTGGTATTGACCGAAGGCCGCAACCGCGAAGTGCGCCGGATGTGGGAATCGCAGGGCACTGTGGTCAACCGTTTAATTCGCATTCGTTACGGTGATTTGTTGCTGCCAAAACATTTACCGGCTGGTGGTTACACCGAGTTTGGGCTGGAAGATGTGAATTACCTGCGCAAGCTGGTGCATTTGTCGCTGGAAACCGAGTCACTGGCGAAGCCGGAAGACCGGGATGAACGTCGCCGCCGCATGGCTTCGATCAAACGCGCAGTGCGTAAACATCAGGTTAATCAGAAGCTGGGTGAAAAAGGTGAAAAGCCGGCAGCTAAACCAAAAGCGGAAAAAGCCCGCAGTGATGAGAAAAAAACGGGCAAAACCCCGTTTAAAGGTAAAAGCCGCACCCGGATTTAAGCCGGCTTAACAATATAATCCGCTGTTTGAATACAGGAGAGTGCATGAGTTTTATCGGAATTTTTGTGGCGCTCGCCTGTATCATCGGCGGCAATCTGCTTGAAGGCGGCCACCCGGGCGCCTTATTGAATCTGCCGGCGTTTTTGATTGTAGTGGGCGCCACTATTGGCGCGGCCTTAACCCAGTTTCCGTTTCATGTGGTCGGTGGCGTCGCTAAACGCTTTATCTGGTTTATTCTGCCGCCAAAACGGGACTTACTGCAACGCAGCTTGCTGCTGCAGGAGCTGGCCAATCTGGCACGCAAAGGCGGTTTTCTCGCGTTGGAGGAAAAGCTGGACGATTTGCCAGACCCTTTCCTGAAAAAA
>CAMLRA010000246.1 GCA_946482325.1 uncultured Chromatiaceae bacterium
GGTGGTCTCGATGTTGCTCGGCATCTTGTATGTGCGCGCACTGAAAGTGGAGGTCTGACGTGGTGAGTCTGGTTCGGGAAGCCCCGATGGATACTTGTGTCAGCGGGCAACAGGCGCAGCGTCGCGCTTATGCCACGCTGGTGTTGATTTCGTTATTTTGCCTTGCGCCGTTTTTCTGGGTGCTGCTGGCGGCGTTCGACCCCAAAGCCTCGCAGTTTTTAAGACTGCCGGACAGCCTGACGCTGGCGCATTTTCATAATCTGCTGACCAACGAAAGCGGCGTGCACTGGATCATGAACTCGGTGGTGATCATCGGCAGCGCCACAGTGCTGACGCTGATTTTTGCCGGGCTTGGCGGTTATGCCTTGTCGCGCACTCAGGCCTGGTGGAAGCGGCCTTTGCTGTACGCCATTATTCTGGTGCGTATCGTACCGCCGCCGGCGCTGATTGTGCCGGTGTATAAAGTGATGCTGACGTTAAACGGCTGGATGCACGGTTTTATCACTGGTCTCACTGATGATGCCGCTTTGCAAACCACTTTGCTCCGGATGTTTTCGTTCGTCGACGGTTATCTGGGCCTCATTCTGATTTACACCGCGCTACAGCTGCCACTTGCCATTTGGATCATGAAAACCTTTTTTGATGCCATTCCAAAAGACTACGAAGAAGCAGCGGCGCTGGATGGTGCCAGTCAGTGGCAAACACTGCGTTACGTGCTGATCCCGCTGGCGCTGCCGGGTTTTGCTGCTGCCGGTTTATTTGCTTTTATCAATGCCTGGGGCGATTTCCTGATGCCGTTGATGTTTACCTCATCTCCGGAATTACAAACCCTGCCGCTTGGCATGTTCCGCGCCTTTTTGCGCGTCGACGCCATCGACTATGGCTTTTTAACAGCGCTGGCGGTGATTTACACCTTGCCGGCTGTCATCGCATTTGCATTCGCCCGACGTTTCCTGACCCAGACATTTTCTGGCGGCGTCAAAGGCTAACGAAGGGATAAGGACCTGTTATGTCAAAAATTGAATTACGTGGCATCAAAAAAGATTATCAGGGCACTGAAATCGTCAAAGGCATTGATATCACGATAGAAGAGGGCGAGTTTGCTGTGATTGTTGGCCCCTCTGGCTGCGGCAAGTCGACTTTATTGCGGATGATCGCCGGCCTTGAAGATATCAGCAGCGGTGAGCTGGTGATGGGCGGCAAAGTGATGAATATGGTGCCGCCGGACCAGCGCGAAATCGCCATGGTGTTTCAGTCGTATGCGCTGTATCCGCATATGACGGTGGCTGACAATATCGGTTTTGCGCTGTCGCTGAAAAAAGTACCAAAAGAAGAAATTGCCAAGCGCGTGAAAGACGTTGCCAAAATGCTGGAGCTGGAACATTTGCTGGAGCGCAAACCCGCGGCTTTATCTGGTGGCCAGCGCCAGCGCGTCGCTATTGGCCGCGCTATTGTCAAAAGGCCCAAAGTGATTTTGTTTGACGAGCCATTATCGAATCTGGATGCCAAACTGCGCGTGCAGATGCGCGCTGAGCTGACCAAATTACACCGCGAATTTGGCTCAACCATTGTGTATGTCACGCACGACCAGGTTGAAGCCATGACGATGGCGCAAAAAATTGTCGTGCTGCATAACGGCCACGTCGCGCAAATGGGTGCGCCGCTCGATTTATATCATCAGCCGGACAACACCTTTGTCGCACAGTTTATCGGCGTACCGAAGATGAATCTGGTCAAAGGCCGCCTGCAAAACGGCCTGTTTACGCTGCCGTGTGGCGAGCAGGTGCAGCTGGACACTGGCTACGGCAGCGCGGCTGAGTTGCAGCTTGGCGTACGGCCTGAGCATTTACAAATCGTGCGCGGCGGCAGTGGTTGGGAAGTGGATTTGGTCGAGCGTTTAGGCGTTGAGACCTTTATTCACCTGCATTGCCAGACGCAAGAACAGTTGGTAGTACGCCAGGAAGGTGACTGCCAATACGAAGTGGGGGAAAAAGTCGCACTGACTTTTGCAGAGGACCGCTGTTTCCTGTTTGAAACCGACGGCAAACGCCGTTTACCGGCAGTTGCTGTCGCAGCAGCCTGTTAGGCCGGTGATTGAGCTCAGCGCGGCTTAAAACGCCGCGCCGATACTGATTTTTTGTTTCGAATCAAATAAATCCAATGATGTGCGCGGCAGTTTGGGGAGCAGTAACGTCAATTCTGAGCGTTCATATTGCCAGGACCAGCTGATGCGGATCTGGTCAGTCAACGCGTAGCGCAGGCCGGTCTCCATCGTCAGTTCGCGCTCAAAATCAAAAATGCTAAGCGGCTGGCTGAGCAGTTCCAGCCAGTTGCCTTCGCTATACACTTCCAGCAAAGTGCCGGGCCATTTGTGGCTGAAATCCCAGGCTAATGAAGCCGTGTTGTAACCCAGTGGTGAATGAAAATCCGGCAACAGGCGGAAACTGTCATCTTCACGGAAATATGCCTGTTTGTGACCCAGCAACAAGACTAAATCCAGTCGCGTCGGCCCCTGTTGCCACACTGCATAACCTGGTCCGGTGCTTAAATCGACGTTTTTATAGTCACTGGCGAGGTAGTTGTAGCTGTAGTCGGCATCCAGCCGCCAGAACAGCTGGTTGCTATAGAAATAATCCAGCCCCGGATTCAGCGCATACTTGTGCGTTTTACGCGCAGCTTCTTTGGTTTCGTAGTCATAATGCGCATCAAATTTGCTGCGCCAGTCGCCGCGACGATACTCAAAACGCTCGGTCAGGCTGTAGTTCTCCGCCTGCTCTTTGCCATTGCGGGTGGCCGCACTTAAATCGAGCTGCAAAGACCAGAGTTT
>CAMLRA010000247.1 GCA_946482325.1 uncultured Chromatiaceae bacterium
CAAATCCGCCTTATGGGTCAAAGGCAATGAGCTGATTAAACAAATTCCAAGTGAATTTTATCGCGATGCCTTGTTTGAAACACTAGGCTCGCTGGTTGGTAAATCGTCGCAGCAAAATACAGCGGCCAAAAACCAAACCAAAGTGCAGGGCAAAGCGCCTGTAGCAACAAAAATTACGCCAATGCGCCGGGCTATAGCTCTGTTGTTGCAGTACCCGCCTCTTGCCAAAGTCATGCCTTTGGCTCCAGAGCTGGCGGAAGCGAATTTACCTGGTATTCAGTTGTTGCTGACTGTGCAGCAGACCTTATTAGCTCAGCCTGAGCTGACCACGGCGCAGTTGCTGGAACATTGGCGTGATACGCCTGAATACAATATTTTGGTCAAACTGGCGCTGTGGGATCATCAGGTTGCTGAAGAGCAGTTAACCAAAGAATTTCTGGATACCTTCCGCTCTATAGAGGATCAGTATCTGGGTCAACGCCTGGAAGAATTGCAACGCAAAGACACTTTGCAGCAACTGACCACGGCGGAAAAACACGAATTTGTGTTGCTGTTAAAAGCTTTTAAAAGCAAATAACCGTGAGTAAGCCGTCATTGCGCGGTGGCTAGAAAAGCCGCGCTTTGTTATAATCGCTAATTCGCATTTTTGAACTAACTATTTGGGTGGAAGAACAGCCTCTATGGAGCACAATCCTCAGTCGCAACTAAAACTCCTGATCTTAAAGGGTAAAGAGCAAGGTTATTTGACCTTTGCTGAAGTTAATGATCATCTTCCACAAGATATTATTGACTCCGATCAGATCGAAGACATTATCCGTATGATCAATGACATGGGTATTCAGGTGTTTGAAACAGCACCAGACGCCGATGACCTGATCATGTCTGATGCTGCGCCGGATGAAGACGCCGCAGAAGAAGCCGCTCAGGCTTTAGTCAGTGTGGATAAAGAGTTAGGTCGCACTACAGATCCGGTCCGCATGTATATGCGTGAAATGGGCACTGTAGAGCTGTTAACCCGTGAAGGCGAAATCGACATCGCCAAACGGATTGAAGATGGTATCAATCAGGTTCAGACCTCTGTGGCTGAATACCCTGAAGCCATCACCTACCTGTTAGAACAGTGGGATAAATTCGAAGCCGAAGAAATTCGCTTAAGTGACATAGTCACAGCTTTTATCGATCCAAACGAAGCGGATGACTTACCACCGACAGCCACTCATATCGGCTCAGACGTGCCAGAAGAAGAACTGGCCGATGAAGATGCTGATATCACAGGCGATGATGACGAGTCAGAAGACGCAGATGATGAAGGGGACACTGGCCCGGATCCGGAAATGGCGCGTGAGAAGTTTACTGAACTCCGTACCCAGTACGAAGTGACACGTAACTCTATTGTCAAAAACGGCCGTGAACACCCAACCACCAAAGAAGAAATTGATAAACTCAGCGAAGTGTTCCGTTGCTTCCGTTTAGTGCCAAAACAATTTGACCGTCTGGTCAAAAACATGCGTGAAATGATGGACCGCGTCCGCGTCCAGGAACGTATTGTGATGAAGCACTGCGTTGAGTACGCCAAAATGCCAAAGAAAAACTTTATGAAGTCTTTCAGCGGCAATGAAAACTCAACGGCCTGGATAGACGCAGAAATCGCTGCCAACAAACCTTATTCAGCCAAGCTGGCTGAGATGCGCGACGAACTGTATCGCAGCGTTGAGAAGCTGAAAAAAATTGAAGAAGAGACTGGCCTCTCGATCTTTAAAATTAAAGATATTAATCGTCGCATGTCGATTGGTGAAGCCAAGGCTCGTCGTGCGAAAAAAGAAATGGTTGAGGCGAACTTACGTCTGGTTATTTCTATCGCGAAAAAATACACCAACCGTGGTTTACAATTCCTTGATTTAATTCAGGAAGGTAACATCGGCTTGATGAAGGCTGTCGACAAATTCGAATACCGTCGTGGTTATAAGTTTTCAACTTATGCAACATGGTGGATCCGTCAGGCCATTACCCGCTCGATCGCTGACCAGGCCCGTACTATCCGGATCCCTGTGCATATGATTGAAACCATCAACAAACTGAACCGTATTTCACGTCAGATGTTGCAGGAAATGGGTCGTGAGCCGTCGCCGGAAGAATTGTCCGAACGTATGGGCATGCCGGAAGACAAGATCCGTAAAGTACTGAAAATTGCTAAAGAGCCAATCTCCATGGAAACTCCAATAGGGGATGATGAAGATTCGCATCTGGGCGATTTTATCGAAGACAGCACGTCCGAATCGCCGCTGGATTCAGCCACCATGGAAAGCTTAAAAGCCGCTACCAACGAAGTATTGGCCGGTTTAACAGCCCGTGAAGCAAAAGTACTGCGTATGCGTTTTGGTATCGATATGAATACCGACCATACTCTGGAAGAAGTAGGTAAACAGTTTGACGTAACACGGGAACGTATCCGTCAAATCGAAGCCAAAGCGCTGCGTAAACTGCGCCACCCTTCCCGTTCAGAAGTATTAAAAAGCTTCCTCGACGAGTAGATTTGTTTCGCGTCGAAAATGTGCTCCTGCATTTGCGGCGTACCGTCCTTCCATGGACATAAAAGAGGCACCTTCGGGTGCCTTTTTTATTGAAGCGGATAAAAAGTAAGCAATCGATACAAAGTCTGTGTTATCAAGCGGTGACAACAGCGGAAAAACTTCTTATACTGCCTGCGCTTTAAAGAGTTCAGCCCTTGAACTTGTTTACTTAAAGCCTGTTTTAAATGGCCCTATAGCTCAGTTGGTTAGAGCATCCGACTCATA
>CAMLRA010000248.1 GCA_946482325.1 uncultured Chromatiaceae bacterium
CATCGACAATAGGCCCATGCTGCTGATAGGCAAAAGACATAATGGCACCGGCGGTATAACGGCCAACACCAGGCACTTGCAGTAATGCTTCCAGCGTGGCCGGAAATTCGCCTAATTCCGTGATATGGCGCGCCGCTTTTTGCAAATTACGTGCCCGGGCATAATAACCAAGCCCTTGCCACAGCCGCATCACTTCGTCTTCCGGCGCTGCAGCTAACGCCTGCACCGTCGGGAAAACCTGCATCCAGCGCTGAAAATACGGAATGACGGTTGCGACCTGGGTTTGCTGCAGCATCAGTTCAGACACCAGCACTTTATAAGGCGTCACATCCTGCTGCCACGGCAATTGATGGCGGCCATGGCTTTGTTGCCAGTTGATCACTCGTTGAGTGATCAACTGAGGCTGATTTGCCGGTGTTGGCTGATTCTGACTATTGCTCACTGCGGGTGCTCACTGCGGGATCATAATGCTGATTTGCTGTGCGCAGTCTAAACGGCCGGGCCTCAACTGCCAACAGTCACGCCTGAGGTTGCACTCCCCTGCAGATGCCGGTTGAGCAAAGGCCGCGCAAACGGCATAATATGCGGCCTTTTTTAAGCGGAGTTCCCGATGAGTCAGCAAGCCAATCCCGACCAGTCAGTATTAGCGCAACCGGATCTGCCGGATGCAGCAACAGCGGCTGATGAGCCGAAATATCTGCGTCGGATCCGCAGTTTTGTCCTGCGGGAAGGCCGCCTGACTAAAGGCCAGCAACGTAGTCTGGAATTATTCTGGCCAACGCTTGGCCTCGAGTACCAGAACGAACTTTATGATTTAGAACAGGTTTTTGGTCGTAAAGCCCCAGTGGTGCTGGAGATCGGTTTTGGTATGGGTAAATCGCTGGTTGCTATGGCCAAAGCCGCACCAGAGCAGGATTTTATCGGTATCGAAGTGCACAAACCCGGTGTTGGCGCTTGCCTTGGCGAAGCCGAAACTGCTGGTGTCACAAACCTGCGGTTATTCGAACACGACGCGGTTGAAGTGCTGCGCGACTGTATCGCCGATGCCTCTTTAGACACTATTCAGTTATTTTTCCCGGACCCTTGGCATAAAAAACGCCACCATAAACGCCGCATAGTACAGCCGGAATTTGTGCAGATGTTACGCCAGAAGCTCAAAATCGGCGGTGTATTCCATATGGCAACCGACTGGGAAAACTACGCCGAGCATATGCTGGAAGTGATGAGCGCTGCTGAAGGCTACCGCAACCTGGCGACAGATCAAAAGTATGTGCCAAGACCAGATCACCGGCCTTTAACCAAATTCGAAAACCGCGGCGTTAATTTAGGCCACGGCGTCTGGGATTTAATGTTTGAGCGTAAAGCCTGATGTTATTCCCGCAAAGCCAGCTGCTGCTGCGCAACCTCAACGATTTACAAGGCAAAGTACTGCTGGTCGAACCTATGGCCGATGATTTGGCGCAGGAGCTGACCAGCGCCGGCGTCGATTGCAGCGTTTATTGCACAGATGCGGCGGTGGCCAAAGCTTTTAGCCGCGCCAACGCCTGTTATTTTGCTGCAAGGCTTGAAGCTACAGATAAATTCGACACTGTGGTGCTGTTTTACCCCAAAAGCAAAGAGCAGCTGGCGTATACGCTGGCCGAATTAAGCACAGTGCTGCATGCAAACAGTCAGATTTATCTGGTTGGCGATAACAAAGGCGGCATCAAAAGCCTGGTCGCGCACGCCGCGAAGTTTGGCTTACATGCACATAAACTTGATAACGCCAAACACTGTTTATGGTTTGCCTTAACCGGTCTTTTTGAAAAACCACTGCCAAAACAGGATTTTGGCCGCTTTAAGTTAAGTGCCCATATCGCTGACGTCAGCAAAGACCTCGAATTCTGCTCACTGCCTGGAGTGTTTAACCATGGCAAACTCGACGCTGGCACTGCCTTATTGCTGCAGCAGCTTGGCCATGTACAAAGCGGTAAAGTGCTGGATTTTGCCTGTGGCGCCGGCATTATCGGCGCACTGCTGAAGTTACAGCAGCCGTCAATTGAGCTTTATGCCACTGACATCTGCGCGCTGGCAACAGCATCAACCAGCGCAACACTGGCGCTGAATAAACTACAGGGGCAGGTGCGTTGTCAGGATGGTTTAAGCAGTGATCTGCCGAAATTTCAGCATATTGTCACCAACCCGCCTTTTCATACCGGCCTGAAAACCGACTTGTCAGTCGCTGAGCTTTTTATCAGTCAATGTAAGCAACACCTGACTACAGGCGGCACGCTGACACTGGTGGCTAACGCGCATTTACCATATGCCCAATGGCTGCAGGCGGCTTTTGGCAATGTGAAAGAACTGGCACGACAGCAAGGTTTTGTGGTGTATCAAAGTAAATTCAGCGGCTGACAGACTGCTCTGGATGAAAAAGGCGCCCACGGCGCCTTTTTCATGTTGACGATTCTCAGTCTGCCAGATAAATCTGCCGGCTTTGGTAACTGCCAAGATATTCTTCACGATTTTGAAAAAGTGCCGGCACCAGATACAAATCACCGCCTTCAACCCAATAAATGGCGTTCTGAGAGAACT
>CAMLRA010000249.1 GCA_946482325.1 uncultured Chromatiaceae bacterium
CGCATAAGCTGGAAAATCTCATCACGGGATTGGTATTAATTCCGGGGAAAGGTCAAGAGCCGTAATCAAAAACAACAATCCATAAAAATACCAGACTGCTTTTAAATGGCCGAATTCTCTATTTATTTGAAGCCCTCCGTAACACCTCGCGCATCCCTGGAGCTGCGAATTGTTTTAAACTATTGACCTTCATTTTTCTGTGCATAACCCATCTGCAGCCTTGCTGTTCTGATTGGATTTTGTCGATACTTTTTGTTGCGGATCATATGGCACAGCAGCGTCACTGGTCATTCGACGCGACCAGTATGGAATTCCATCGGCAGAGCGTAACTTCAAGACACCATGTTCAGTATTGATCTCAGTGGCGATCATCGCTGGAGCATTAAGATATTGGATCATCGAACCAGTGGCACTGACTTGCATACCATAAGCCAGCGTTATCGGCTGATCCTCGACATAAAATTTCGGTCCCAGATGCACGATTAACTCCGTTGCAGCGGTCCGTAATTTGATGTGCAAGCCGTTACACATCCGATTGTTCAGACTAAAAGGTTCAACGGCTAGTATCTTGCCATGGACAGTTTGTATAGTTTTGGGATTAAACATACGCTGGTATTGCCCCCGCATCCCCCATTCATCGGTGTTCACATCGTCCGTTTGTGCTTGTGCAGGCGTCATTATCAGCGCCATTAGTAGCAACCATTTTCTCATAGCCACCTCGCGTGTTGTCTATTCCAGTGTTACTACCGTACCGGACTCTGTCTGTGGGATAGCCCACATAACCGGGTAATTCTGCTTTGCAGGTATATAACTACTATCCATTTTGATTTGGTTGCAGACAGCTTCGCCCTTGTTTGGAATAGCGTCATGAAGGTGTTACCGAAGCCACTGGGAAATTACAAAAATTGAGAGTTATTCAATATCTTTGCTGCCATATTCACGTCATTGTTCGGAAGAAATAGAATCGCCCAGCTGAGAGTGTTAACAGGTGGTCAGAGATGAAATCGATCGTTTAATGCTGACTCTTTTTGCGCGTCTTTAAATATGGCTATGTGCCTTAGTGGTGCCTTGTGTGGGATAGCGCACCGACGCTACTACTCCTTGTCTCTAAACTCCTTGAATCCCGCGCTGACATGTCGATTAGCGCCAGCATGACAAGGGGCGGTTGTGGACAAACTCAACATCTTGTTTCTTGCTGGCAGCCCCAATGAAGACTGTTGCAGTAGGTATTTATTTTCACAAATCGCCACCAGTTATCAGGACAAAATCAATGTGACTGCATGCGCGCCGTTGCAGTTGCCGATTTTTACCAATAACAGAGACTATCGGAAGTGCCCACAATCCGAATTGCTGGAACACCTAATCACCAAAGCTGACGCGGTGGTGATTGCCAGTCCGTCCCATAATGACACCATCAGCTGTTATCTGAAAAACATCATTGACCATACATCGATGCCACGCGGTAGCAATTTTTGGTATCAGAAGCCGGTCGGTGTCATTGCATTTGCGGAACATATGCACAATTCGGCGCATTCAAGAGATGACCTGATCCATCTGTTGCAATATATAGGAGCTGATGTTTGTACCGAACCTGCCGTCAACTTTTGTCGCTCCCGCAACATTCTGGGGAGCGATGGTGAAATTTTGGAGATACTCGACCAAATTCTGGTCAGCGACCTGATGGATAACGTGCTACAAAAAGCCGCCGCACATAAGGCAACCCGGTACTGTAGACCCGAACATGAGATCTCCCTTTGGAATAGTTGGTACTGATCATGCCCCTACTTGATGCCAAGCTCACATTTATCGGCGCTTGTCAGCAAGTCACAGGGTCGTGCCATCTTTTAGAGTTTGCCGGACTCCGTATTTTACTCGATTGCGGCATGCCACAGGGTGGCGATCAGTTGCGGAACCTCGCAGATTTTAAATTTTGTTTTAATCCGGGCAGTATCGATGTTGTGATTTTAAGTCATGTTCATATTGATCACAGCGGTTTGTTGCCGTTACTGGTCAGGCAGGGATTTGATGGAGTCATTTATTGTTCCGCGCAAACGGCAGAGCTACTGCCAGTGCTGTTAAAAGACTCGATTGGCTTATATTTGGCGGATTTAGAACGCGATAACCGACACAGACCAAGTGCTAAAGCTATTCTGCCTGTCATGGACTTAACCGATGTCGAACGTACCAGTTTATATGTGCAAGCCTTAACCTACGACAGCACTATTGTCCTGACCGAAGGCTTGAGCTTTAGTTTACAAGATGCCGGACACATTTTAGGCTCAGCTATTATCCGACTGGAGCTACAACGCCAGGAACAACGCTCTGTACTGGTATTTTCCGGCGATCTGGGTAATCCGCAAAGTGTAATGATGAATCAGGCTGTGCTTCCCATCGATGCTGATATCATTGTCATGGAAGGTACTTATGGCGACCGGGACCATAAAACTGCTGCAGATACCATCGCTGAGTTTAGTCAGATCCTGGCGGATGCAGCCAAAGGTGGCGGCAATGTGTATATCCCGGCT
>CAMLRA010000250.1 GCA_946482325.1 uncultured Chromatiaceae bacterium
AGTATGATGCAGGCCATCAGCGGTGTGCATTTTAACTTCTCCATTCCGGAAAGTTTCTGGGCCAGTTATCAGCAACTGCTAGGCGACACCCAGCCGCTGCAGGAATTTATTTCTGCGCAGTATTTGCACTTAATCCGCAATTACAAAAGATATGTCTGGCTGATTGTTTATCTGTTTGGCGCATCGCCGGCGATGTGTCAGTCGTTTTTGCAGGGACGGCAGAGTAAATACAATTTTCAGACTTTGGGTAAAGGTACACTGTACCTGCCATATGCAACGTCATTGCGGATGAGTGATTTGGGTTATACCAACAGTGCCCAGTCTAGTCTTGCGATTACATATAATAGTTTGCCGGAATATATCCGCGGCCTGCATCAGGCCATTACCACGCCATCGTCGGAATATGATGCCATCGGATTCGAAAAAGATGGTCAGTATCAGCAGCTCAACGGCAATATCCTGCAAATTGAAAACGAGTTTTACTCGACCATCAGACCCAAGCGCACCATCAAAAGCGGCGAGCGGCCAACTTGTGCCTTGGCTAAACGCGGGGTCGAATATATTGAAGTGCGGGCGCTCGATGTTAATCCATTCAGCGCCGTTGGTATTACCGCGGCGCAAATGCGGTTTTTAGATTTATTCCTGCTGTATTGTTTGCTGGAGGATAGCCCGGAACTGGATGCTGCAGCTCAGGCAGTGACAGAGCAGAATCTGAAAAAGGTGGTCACTGATGGCCGGCGGCTTAATCTTGAATTAGACCAGAACGGTCAGCCCAGACTGATGCAGGACTGGGCGGAAGAGATTTTCGCCGAACTGTCGCCAATAGCCGGTTGGCTGGATGACGCGTATCAAACTGCAGATGATGAAGAGCATTCTTATCAGGCTGTACTGAAACAACATTATTTGGCACTGCTCGACCCGACCCGTACTTTGTCCGGCAAAATGCTGGGGCTGTTGCAGGCCAATCAGCAGGATTGCGGCGCTGTTGATCTGCAGCTGGCAGATTTATATCGCCAGCAGTTGCTTGCCGGAGATTACCAATATTATCAGCCGGAAGATTTCAGCCGGATGGCGGCGGAGTCGCTGGCGGAACAGCAACAAATTGAAGCGGCCGATACTGTCAGTTTTGCCGAATACCTGCAGCAATATTTTGCCGAAAAACCTTGCTGATTACGTGAGTTATTGCAGTGAACACAAACCCGCCAACCGGCGGGTTTTGTTTTTGTCGATGCCTAAATGACAGATAAAAAAACGGCCACATCAGTGGCCGTAAAACTAAGGATAGGGAGAATCCAGGGATGAAAACAAAAACTTGGCAGAATCCTTTCAAATAGTCAGACGGGGCTGCCTGCGGAAAGTTCAGAAAAATTTGTATTTTTTGAATTTAATTTTCAAGTCTTTGCTTTTAAAGAGTTATTCCTGGTCTAAATGCGGATGTAGCCGCACCAGGCTAATCATATTGTCCTGTACCGCAAGAATTTCTACTGGATACCCCAGCAGCTTCAGACTCAGATTTGATTGTGGAATATCTTCCAGATATTCAAGAATTAAACCATTAAGGGTTTTAGGCCCATCAGTTGGAAAATTCAGCTGCAATTCGCGGTTTAAGTCGCGTAGGTTAATGCTGCCTTCGACCAGATACGAACCATCCGGCTGCGCTTTGATTTCTTCGCTGTTCTCTTCAGCGGTATCTGTGGTGAATTCACCAACCACCTCTTCCAGAATGTCCTCCAGCGTCACCAGACCCTGAATGTCGCCAAATTCATCGACGACCAGACCAATCCGCTCTTTTGAGTGCTGGAATTTGACCAACTGAGTATTCAGACTGGTGCCTTCAGGCACAAAGTAGATGTCGTGCACGGCGCGCAGCAGACTGGCTTTATTCAGCTGGTCTTTCAGGACCAGCCGCATAATGTCGCGGGTATGCAAGAATCCCAGTGCATCATCGACGCTGTCACGATATAACAAGATCCGGCTGTGTTGGGTAATAGAAAGTTGATGCAGAATATCTTTCCACTCATCGTTGATGTCGATGCCGACCAGTTCATTACGCGGCACCATAATGTCTTCGACAGTGGCTTTTTCGAGGTCCAGCACACCAACCAGCATACTCTGATGCTGGCCCGGTAAAATGGCACTGGCTTCATGTACAACAGTTCTGAGTTCTTCGCTGCTCAGGCTATGGCCCTGATGTCGCTCGGCACTGACACCAAACCAGCCTAAGATACCGTTACAAATCCGGTTCATCAGCCAGACAACCGGATATAGCACTTTCATCATTGGTTTTAGGATGAGACTGCTTGGAAATGCCACGCGTTCAGGATGCAGCGCACCCAGTGTCTTTGGCGTCACTTCACCAAAGATCAGGATAATTAACGTCAGTGCCGCCGTTGCTATCGCAATGCCGTAGTCGCCGTAGAGCCGCATGCCAATGACAGTGCCGATGGCGGATGCAGCAATATTTACCAGATTATTGCCGACCAGAATGAGGCCGATGAGACGATCGCGCCGCTG